>JAZDEI010000040.1:0-9239 GCA_043808945.1 Fidelibacterota bacterium
ACTCTGCGGCAGGAAATTCTGAAGATCGATCCGAATGCATTCGTGATAATTGCCAACGTTCATGAGGTCATCGGGGAAGGCTTCCGCCAGCGGATTTAACGATAATTATCGAGGGGCTTATTACAGAAGAAGTCAAAGTCAGCATTACCGATCTGGATAATTTTGTCCGGCAGGTTCTGATTGGGCAGGGATTGAACGCCGAAGACGCGCGCATTACGGCCGATGTCCTGATTTGCGCCGACCGGCGCGGGATCGATTCGCACGGCGTGGCGCGGCTGAAAAGATACGTCGATGGAATTAGAAATGGCATAATCCGGGTGAATCCAGCGGTCAGAACGATTCAGGAGACGCCGGTTTCGCTGGTCATCGATGGTGATGGCGGAATGGGGCAACCGATAGCTTACCATGCTATGCAAAAATGTATCGAGAAAGCCCGCATCGGTTATATGTGTTTCGCGGCGATCCGCAATTCCAATCATTACGGGATTGCCGGTTACTATGTTTTAATGGCTTTAGCCGAAGGGATGATCGGCATTTCGCTGACAAATACAACCCCTTTGGTAGTGCCGACTTTCGGGCGGAATGTCACGATCGGCACGAATCCGATCGCGGTCGGATTTCCCGGTAAAAACGAGCGCCCGTTTTTACTGGATATGGCAACCTCAACTGTTTCGCGCGGAAAGCTGGAGGTCTATGCCCGAAAAGAGCAGCCAATTCCCGATTGCTGGGCGTGCGATCAGGCCGGCCAACCTTCGACCGACGCGGCGGCTCTGTTAGAGAATATGATTAAACGGCAGGGCGGCGGATTATTGCCGTTGGGCGGTGGCAGCGAGCTGACCGGCGGCCATAAAGGCTACGGTCTGAGTGCAATGGTCGACATTTTCTGCGGCGGATTGTCGGCCGGAATGGTCGGACCGCAGGTTGCCAGGAACGATAATGCCCCTGCTGGTGTAACTCATTTTATCGGGGCCATCAATCCATCCGCCTTTCTCGGAGCCGATTCACTCGGGGAAAATATTGATGAATATATCCGGATCTTGAAAAAAGCCGATAAAGCCGAAGGGCAGGACCAGATTTATGTCGCGGGTGAGAAGGAATATATAGCCGCAGAAAAATATCGGGAATTTGTACCGTTGCAGAAAAAAGTATTTCAGACTTTACATGAAATCGGTGACGCAATCGGAATATCTTTAGCTGAATTATAAACAGGAAAGGAAATATTGTGAGTACTCAAAACGTTGATCTTGAATTCGCCAGACTATGCGCTAATACTTTGCGCTTGCTGGCCGTGGATGGCGTGCAGAAGGCTAATTCCGGACACCCCGGGATGCCAATGGGTATGGCGGATGTCGCCTACGTGTTGTGGAGCCAGTACCTGGAACATAACCCCGCCGATCCGCACTGGGCAAACCGCGATCGGTTTATCCTTTCGGCCGGACACGGGTCGATGTTGCTGTACTCATTACTACATTTGAGCGGTTTTGCTGTGACGCTCGATGACTTAAAGCAATTCCGGCAATGGGGCTCGCGGACCCCGGGACATCCCGAATACGGCTGTCTGCCGGGCGTCGAAACGACTACCGGACCGCTGGGTCAGGGCTTTGCGACCGGCGTAGGCATGGCGATCGCCGCCAAAATGACCGCCAGCCAGTATAACACGCCGGAATTTCCGATATTCGGGACTCACAAAATTTTCGGAATCGTCAGCGACGGCGACCTGATGGAAGGTCTGTCGCATGAAGCCGCTTCGTTGGCCGGTCACCTGAAACTTGGCAATATCGTCTATTTTTACGACGATAACCACATTACCATTGAAGGAAAAACCGACCTGGCTTTCTCGGAATCGGTCGCCAAACGTTTCGAGGCTTACGATTGGTATGTCATCAAGATTGACGGCCACGATTATTACGAAATCGGCGATGCGCTGGACGAAGCCCTGGCCGAACCGGATCGGCCCAAACTGATTATTGCGCATACGCATATCGGTTTTGGTAGTCCCAATAAGCACGATACCTCGGAATGTCATGGTGCGCCTCTGGGAGAGGAGGAAGTCAAAGCCACCAAGATTAATCTGGGCTGGGAGGAAGAGGTCAGTTTTTACGTGCCGGAAGAGGTTCGCGCAATATTTGCGGAACGCCGCGCAATTCTGGAAAAGAAGTACGAACAATGGCAGGTTAATTACCGGCAATGGCGTACGAAAAATCCCGAACTGGCCCAAAAATGGGATGCTGCCCAAAATCAGATCCTTTCGCCGGTTCAGCAGGAAGAAGTGATCAAAGCCGTTCCGGCCGAGGCCATGGCGACGCGCGCCAGTTCCGGCAAAATCATGCAAAAAATCGCCCAACTCCTGCCGAGTTTCTGCGGCGGATCGGCCGATCTGGCGCCCTCGACCAGTACTTTTCTGAAAGGCCTGGCGGAGATCGCGCCGGATCATTTCGAAGGCCGGAATTTCCATTTCGGCATCCGTGAACACGCCATGGGCGCGATCCTGAACGGACTGGCGCTTTATGGCGGTCTGATTCCGTTCGGGGCGACCTTTCTGGTCTTTTCCGATTATATGCGACCCACGCTCAGAATGGCCGCCATGATGAAGCTCAGAGTGATTTATGTTTTCACGCACGACAGCATTTTCGTCGGTGAAGACGGACCGACTCATCAGCCGATCGAGCAGGTCGCCGCCTTGCGGATCATTCCCAATATGACCGTGATCCGCCCGGCCGACGGGCTGGAAGTTGCCCAAGCCTGGATTTATGCGATCAATAATCAGGAAGGACCGACGGCCTTGATCCTGACCCGTCAGAAAGTCCCGGTGCTGAATCGCGCCGCGGATTTCGACCCTAATTTGATCAATCGCGGCGGTTATATCATTTCTCCGGAACAGGGCGACAAACCGAATCTAATTTTAATCGCTACCGGTTCAGAAGTAGCGGTCGCAATCGAGGCCCAGAAATTATTGCAGGCGGAAGGCCGGCTGGTCAGGGTTGTTTCCATGCCGTCGATAGAAATTTTTAATAAACAAAATGCGTCCTATTGCGAATCGGTCATCCCGGCCGGTTCTATTCCGGTGGTTGTGATCGAAGCCGGACGAAGCAGCGGCTGGGGCGACCTGGTGCGTAATCCGTTGCTGAAGCTCGGGATCGAACGTTTTGGAGCGTCCGGTCCGGAAAAAATTCTGGCCGACAAATTTGGTTTTACAGCCCAAAAAGTCATGGAGCGGATTAAGGCCTGGCGTTCGTAATATCTGATTGAACGGATTGATTGCAGTCATTATTGTGCAAAAGTGAGCGCTGAAAATATCCGGCAATTTTGGCCGGAGAATCGAATTTCCGGGTCGAATTTTATGATAAATAATGCAAAATGCCGCAAAATAGTGGTTAAAATTAAAAACCATGTATTGAAAGAATGCGAAAAATGTAGTATGTTTGCAGGCTTTTAAATTTATTACGAAGGTTCATAGAATATGTCGAAAAAAGACAGAAAGGTTGGCAGTGATTCCAACCGCGCATTAAGCAAATATTTGGAAGAAATCGGGAAGTTTGAACCTTTGACTCCCAATGAGGAAATCGATCTCGCCCAGCGTTTGCGCGCCGGCGACCGTGATGCACTCAAGAAATTAACCGAGTCCAATTTGCGTTTTGTGGTCAGTGTTGCCAAAGATTACCAGGGACAGGGCCTGCCCCTGACCGATCTGATCAATGAGGGAAATCTCGGGCTGATTAAAGCCGCCGAAAGATTCGATGAAACCCGCGGCTTCAAGTTTATCTCGTATGCCGTTTGGTGGATCCGGCAATCGATTTTGCAGGCTTTGGCCGAACACTCGCGGATCGTGCGCCTGCCGCTAAACCGGGTCGGGACCATCAGCAAGATCACCAAAGAGGCCGAAATTCTGGAACAACAGTACGAGCGCGCGCCATTGCAGGACGAAATCGCTTCCGGGCTGGAAATGGAAGCTGAAGAGGTTTCGGATGCTATCCGGATTTCCCGGAAACACCAGTCGCTCAACGATCCGTTCCGCGATGGCGAATCCAACGCGCTGATCGATGTCATTGAAGATGATATGCAGTTACCACCCGATCATCCGCTGATGGATGAATCCTTGAAACAAGAGATTCGGGCCGCGTTGAATACTTTAAAAAAGCGCGAGCGGGATGTGATTAAAATGTACTTCGGCATCGATCGTGAATATGCGCTGACCCTCAATGAAATTGGTGAAGAATTTAGTCTGACACGTGAACGAGTTCGTCAGATCAAGGAAAATGCTATTCGTCGTTTAAGTCATAAATCCCGGAGTAAGAACTTAAAATCTTACCTGGGCTAAACAGTAGGAAGGATACTGCTTGCATGGTTGAAGTTACCCTGTATGACAATGAACCGCTGGAAAGAGCCTTAAGACGCTTCAAGAAAAAATTCGAGAAAGCCGGTATTTTGAATGACGTTAAAAAACGTACCTATTTCGAAAAACCGAGCATCGAAAGAAGAATGCGCAAGGCTAAAGCGATCAAACGTCTTCATCGTAACAATACCCCGAGATCGGTCGTAATGTAAGACCATCGGGCGTTGTTACTGGAATATTTCTCTTATATTATCATCCCAAGTGTGTTAATATTTCTTAGTATTAAATAAATGCAGGTTGAATGATTCAGGTCAATCAACTCGGAATGGCTTTTGGTGCGTACAAGTTGTTCGAGGATGTCACTATCCAGTTCAGCCCCGGGCGGCGCTATGGCATTGTCGGGTCGAACGGCAGTGGTAAAAGCACGCTCCTGAAGTTGCTCGCCGGTGAATTGCATCCGACCAAAGGCGAGATCAGTATGCCGTCCCAGTTCCGGCTCGGTGTGCTGAAGCAGAACCACTTCGAGTTCGAGAATTGCCGAATTATCGATGTCGTCCTTATGGGTAAAAAGCAGCTCTGGGAGGCGTTGAACGAGAAAGCCGTGCTTCAGAGTAAAACCGAATTGAATCCGCAGGAGGGTCAACGCCTGGCCGAGCTGGAAATCTGGCTTACCGAACGGGGCGGTTACCAAGCGTCATCCGAGGCGGCCGTCATCCTGAACGGGCTGGGCATCGAATCTGACCGAATCACCCGGACAATGGCGACGCTTTCCGGCGGCTATAAATTGCGGGTTATGCTGGCGCAATGCCTGTTCAGTGAACCGGATGCGCTGTTATTCGACGAACCCAATAATCATCTCGATCTGTACTCGATTGCCTGGCTCGGTGAATATTTAATCAATTATCCCGGAATCGCGCTAATCGTCTCTCACGATCATCATTTTCTGAACCAGATAGCGACCAATATCCTGGACATTGATTATGAAACGGTGACGGCTTACAAAGGCGATTACGAATATTTTCTGAAAGAAAAAGAGCAAACCCGCCAACGCAAAGAGACCGAAATCGCCCGGCAGGAGAAGAAACAGGCCGAACTCCAGGCGTTTTACGAACATTTCCGGGCTAAGGCGACCAAAGCCCGCCAGGCTATCAGCCGCAAAAAGCAACTCGACCACATGGAAGTGATCGTCATTAAACGTTCATCCCGGCAATGGCCGAAGTTCACCTTCCAGCAAAAACGAGCGACCGGAATCATCGCCCTGACTGTCACCAAACTGTGTAAAAGCTACGGCGACCTGCCGGTCCTGCGCGACCTGAATTTCGAAATCGGCCGCGGAACGCGCTTGGCGATTATCGGCCCGAACGGTATCGGTAAATCGACCCTGATCAAAGTTTTGGCCGGAGAACTGACCGGTGAGACCGGAATTGTCAAATGGGGTTACGAGGCCGCGACCGGTTATTTTCCGCAGAATCATGCCGAGGTCGTCGATCAGACTTCCACACCGTACGACTGGCTTTACAGTTTTGCGCCTTCGGAATTGGTCGGGACGATCCGCGGCCTGCTGGGGCGCTTGCTTTTCAGCGGCGACGACGTGCATAAACGCAATTCAGCCCTGAGTGGCGGGGAGACCGCCCGGCTGATCTTTGCCAAGTTAATGCTCGAAAAACCTAACGTTCTGCTTTTGGATGAACCGACCAACCATCTCGATCTCGAAGCCATCGAGGCATTGGCGAATGCGCTGGTGAATTTCCCGGGAACGGTGATTTTCGTCAGCCACGACCGTTATTTTGTTGAGAAGGTCGGTACGGCGATACTGGAATTGAATCACTCCGGTCATACATTTTTTGAAGGAACCTACGCCGATTTTACTTTTCGCAAAGGCACGGATCACCTGGAACGGGCGGTTGGATCGGTGGTATCCTTACGCAACCAGGAACGCAAATCGAAAATGCCGGCCAGTCCCGGTGAACCTGCCCGCAAGACGCAGTCAGACGGGCAAGCCCGGGAAAAGAACAAAAACAATCAGCACGACCGACGCCAGTGGTCGAAAGAACTGGCGCGCGCCGAGACTAAAATCACCCAGATCGAGGAACAGATCACCACGATCGAGAACCGCATCGAAGACCTGGATCAAATCTTTGCCGGGACGGAGATCTATGCTCCTGAACGGCAGGCCGAATTCCAGCGACTTTATACCGAGCAACAAACGCTCAAGCACAAAATCGCCACTGAATTGATTGTTTGGGAAAAGGAGCACCACCGCGCGGCGGAGTTGCGTACATTAATCGCCGGATTCGATAATCAATCCGATCCGGGCTAATATTTAATCAGGGACAACCGTTCCAGATGATGGCACTGTTTGGCTGAAAATAACCAACCAATTGCCAGGCCTCATTGCAAATCGCCCAAAAATCAAAATTAGCAATCGCCCGGTCGCCAGCCGAATTCAAAGTGGTCTGACCGGTCAAACCGATATAGTATTGCGCTATGTCTGTGTAAGTACTTTTTATCTGCGCAAAATCCTCATCATCGGCTTCCTGATAAGTTAAAGCTGCGACCCACAGCGCATCATAGATTGCGAGTGTATATGCGTCGGGCTTAATGCCGGTTTGGTTTTCGATGCCGTTGACTATCGGTTCCCATTCTTCATGGTCATCCGGATCCAAACCGAAAATCGGAGTCGGGAATCCGACCCGGGATGCAAAACGGGCAGCTCCGGTATCGGCGCACAGCACGGCGCTTAAAGCCGTTCCGTTACTGCCATACCACTTGAGAGCGGCAATCAGCGAGTCGTTTTTGGCGACATTAAACAGATGGGTAATCTCATCGAATCCCGCCAGGTAAATCCCAATCTCCGCCGGTTGATCATCGGTCAGACGAGCATTGACTAAGGTATGAATTGAATCCGAAACTGGCGCAAAGTCGACTGCATCAACGGAATATTCGATTCCCTCCATTACAACGCCACCGAGAGTTGTGAAACTATTAAGCATAGCCTCGTGTAACCCGATATTGCCGACGTCAGCCCGCCAAACCGGGATGACGGTGCGGATTCCATTGGCCCACATCAGGTCGGAGATCGCCTGTCCCTCCGGAATATCGTTCGGACAAAAGCGAAAGATGTTATCATTGGCGATAGAAAGTGAACCGGCCGTACTGCCCTGACTGACCAGCATTACGGAGTTCGCATCGGCATATTCCTTTATTCTGGCAATTTCGGCGCTTGACTGGGGACCGAGAACGATCCGGCATTTTTTATTTTCAACCAAATAACGCAGACTGGTATATGCGATCTCAGGATCTAACTGAGTATCTTCGACAATTAATCGTAAACGGGTGGCGTCTCCGCTATCCCGGAAATAATCGTTGATTTCACCGATTCCATATTCGAGAATGACCTGGCTGGTGATGCCGAGTGATGACCAGTTCCCGGTCAGCGATAATAGGGCACCGATATTGATTTCGTTTTCCTGGTTGACGCTTTCGTTATCGCAGGCAACAAATAGAACAAGGCCGGCCCCGATCAACAGGCAGTAAACAAGAGTTTTCAGTTTTTGCAATGTATTATTTCTCCATTCTAATCAGACGGAAACGTAAGTATCCAGCTGTTCGGCGATCCGCTTGATCAATTCCGTCCGGGTGCGATGCGGCAGGAAGGCGCTTTTCAGACCGCCGATAATGATCTCTTTGAACTCACGAATTCCGAAGTTGAAGTACTGATGGGTGAGCATAAATTCTTTGGTAAGATTGGTGTTTGAGATCAGGCGGTTGTCGGTGTTCAGGGTGACTCTCAAGCCGTATTCGTAGTAGAATTTGAAAGGATGCGATTCGAAGTTTTTGACGCTGCCGGTATGGACGTTGCTGGTGAGGCACATTTCCAGGGCGATGCGGTGGTCGTTGATATAGTTGAGCAGGTCGCCGTCTTCTTTCAGGCGGACGCCGTGGCCGATACGATGCGCGCCGCAATAATGCACGGCCTGATGGATCGACTCCGGCCCGAAACTTTCGCCGGCATGCAGGGTCGTGTTGATGTTATTCTGCAGAATAAGGTTGAAAGCCTCGCGGTGATCTTTGGCCGGGAAGTTTTCTTCGACTCCGGCCAGGTCGAATCCGACCACGCCGCGGTTTTTAAAAGCCACCGCCAGTTCGGCCAGGCGGTAGGAGACTTCCGGCGAAATGCTCCGGATTCCGCAGATAATGATGCCGGTTCGGATCTTGAAATCCTGTTCAGCCTGTTTTAATCCTTTGAGCACGGCGTCCACCGATTCCATGGTCGTCATACCATGAGTGGTATGCAGGATCGGTGAATAGCGCACTTCCAGGTAAATCACATTTTCTTTACTGCAATCTTCGGCGAGTTCGTAAGCCGCCCTCGTCAGCGATTCAGGCGTCTGGAGCACTTTCAGGGTAATGTCGAAAATCTTCAGGTAATTGGGCAGACTGCCGACCTGATCGGCGACGCAGATCATTTTTTGCAGAACAGTCCTGTCGTTTGAAGGCAATTCGACTTTGTTCCGTTCCGCCAGCTCGATGACCGTATCCAGACGGAGTGATCCGTCCAGATGACAGTGCAGTTCGGTCTTGGGCAACTCACGGATGAAATCTTCAGTAATTTTTACATTTTCCGGCATAATTAATATTCGATCAGTTTAGCGTTTTTTAACATGAGCAGGAATTTGCCAACTCTCTCCGCGATCGGCTGAATCCGTTCGCCGAATTGGCTTTCCAGTTCATCACAGATGGCTCCGGCATTTTTCATTCCATTGATTTTCAACCAGCAGGCGGAGCCGATGTCATCCAGGTTCAATTTATAATAATTAATCCGTCGCCCGCGCAAAAACAGTTTCGTAAAAAACTGTTTCCGGAATTTCGGTTTGAGCAGAACCAGCCTGCCATCGGGTCCGGT
>JAZDEI010000041.1:0-11460 GCA_043808945.1 Fidelibacterota bacterium
ACGGTCCAGGTGCGGGTGATACTGGCGGACGAATCGTCGGTAGCCTGCACCGAGACAGTAAAATCGCCGACACGGGCGTTGTCCGGTGTCCAGCTAATGTGACCGGTCGATGAACTGATATTCATTCCGCTCGGATTTTGCAGAAAAGTAAAAGTGATGTGATCGCCTACATCGACCTCATTGACTACCGGGTCTACGTTGTACGCCGCATCTTCAGACATGATGACAGTTCCACTGGGTGCAGATACCCAGGTCGGGGCATCATTCATATTATGGACGACGAAGACAATGGTCAGTGTATCACTGCCGCCATTACCATCGGTCACTTTGAAATCGACAATATCACCGCTCGAAACATCTCCATTATCAGGACGACTGGTTTTACTGGATATCAATCCCGAGCCGGAATCAAGTTCCAGCCAACCAGGATCGCCGGACAGAATCGAATAGGTAATGGTTCCCTGTCCATCGTCGGTACTGTTCAGGTCAAGCGAATAAGATTGGTCTTCATAAATATCTTCGGTGCCGCCCGCCGTCGTAAACTGGACAGCGACATTATTGACTTTTATGTGATATTTTTTATAGGCAGTCCCACCGTTGCCGTCGCTGAAAGTAACTTCGAGCGAATCCAGGCTGATGTGCAGATTGGTTGGTGTGCCGGTTAAAATACCGGTCGTTAGACTGGTAACTGTCAGCCAGGCCGGTTTATGCGTGAAAGTATATTTAGCGAGCGCGCCGTCATTTTCATCAGTGGCAGTCAAATCGAATTGGTACGGCCGATCTTCGGTCACGAAAATCGTATCGCCGTTTTGCGTATAACCCGATTGAGAGATACTCAGGCCACTGATAACCGGCGGGTTGTTGGAGATCGTCAGCACGAACTCCAAAGTGTCTTTTGCACTGTGACTGTCGGTGGCAATGATACCGATGTTCCAGACTCCGACGTCTGCATTGGTAAGGTCGCCATACAATAATCCGGCGGTAGTCAATGTCAGATGGGGTGGCAAACCGGATAGCGTCGAATAGGTCGCGCCCCAGGCATCGTCATCACAATGAAATTGATAAGAGTTATACCCATGATCCTCATCGCCGGTGGTCGACGGGTCGGTCGTCGTAATTGTCGGCCTAACATTGGTGATGACAATACTGGTGGTCAGGGTGACCGAACCGCCACTGCCATCCCGATAGCGGACTTCAAGCACCGAGGTACCAACGTCAGAATCGCGCGGAGTTCCTGAAAGAATGCCTGTCGATGAGTTAATGTTCACCCAGGTCGGATAGCTTATCAGCGAATATCCACTGTCACCGGAACCCTCATCGCCTTCATCAGTGGTATTCAGATCGACATCCAGATCGGCGTCTTCCGTAATATTGATAACATCAGTGGTTGTGAAAACTGGCAAAGTGTTGTTGACATCTAAGATCAGTTCCTGGTCGTCAGTAGCACTATGGCCATCGGTTACTCGCACCGTGATCGTGACACGGCCGACATCCGAATTGGTCGGCGTGCCGGATAGCGTGCCGGTCGATGGATTGATAGAAAGCCAGTCCGGGTGAGAACCGACGAATGTGAAAGTATATTCCCCGGGATTATCGGGATTGACTGAAATTGGGGCGCTGTAACCGGCATCTTCGGTAGCCGCCCCGATAACGGTAGTCGTAATGGTTGGAACAAGATTAGTAACGGTTATTGTCCAGGAATAAGTCGTGATTCCGCCATTGCCATCGTCGGCTTTAACCGTGACATTGTTTAGACCAACGTTGCTATCACGAGGTGTTCCTAAAAGGGCGCCATCATCGGCGGTAATGCTCAACCAGCCTGGATTGGTGGTCAGGGAATAAGTTGTATTACCAACACCTTCGTCACTACAATTGATGTCGTAGCTATATAGTGTATTTTCCTGGACGGTCGTTTCCGGAGTAATTACCATAGTAGGTGCGACATTGGTGACTGTGAGATCAAAGGTTTCAGTACTTTGACCGCCGTTATTATCGGTGGCAGTTACACTAATCGTATAAGAATCGACTAAGCTGTTATCGGGTGTCCAGGAAATGACGCCGGTTGAGGCTTGAATCGTCATACCAACCGGAGGCCCGTTCAGAGTGTAAGTCACGCTCGGATCGCCCTCATCATCGCAGTTGACATTGAAAGAAAAAAGCGCATCTTCATAAATGGATGTATCGCCAATCGCCGTAAAAACGGGATTACGGTTTTCAATAGTGATGCTGAATTCATGGTAAAGAACCCCACCGAAACCGTCGTCGATCTTCACGCTGACGGCATTACTGCCAACGTTCGAATTGGTTGGCGTGCCGCTTAAACTGCCGTTACTTGAATTGATAGCCAGCCAACCCGGGTTGACCTGGAGCGAGTAGGTTGCCCCATGTCCTTCGTCATCATAGGTGACATCATAAAAGTAAGGATTGTCTTCCGTGACAGTGGTAACCGGAGTCGATCCGAGCTGCGGAATGCGATTGGTCACCTGAAGATCATAGGTAACGGTATCGCGCCCATTGACATTGCCGTCGGAAACATAGACCTGGATTGCATGAGTACCATTATTTTCGTTGCGCGGAGTGCCGCTGAGGACGCCGGTAGAAGCATTCATGGTCAACCAGGAAGGCAGATTAATTCCAAAATAGGTAATCGTTCCCTGGCCGTCGTCGGTGCAGTTGAAATCCATGGAATAAGGCGAATCCTCGCTAATTGTACGTCGGATATCGGACTCGTCGATTAAGGGAGTAAGATTAATTACCGGAATCGTCAACTGGGTCGTATCTTTGCCGCCATTTCCGTCATTGAATTCGATCGTGAAGGTATTCGCACCGACATGCGAATTATCCGGCGTGCCGGAAACGGTGCCGGTCGTGGCATCTAAGCTCAGCCAGGTGGGCGGCGTCTCCAGCGCCGTCAGGAATTGGTACGAAGTGTTTCCCAGGCCTTCATCATCCGCCGTAATGTCAAACGAGTAAGCCACGTCTTCGGTGGCGTCGGCTAAAAGCGTGGTCGTGATAGACGGACGAAAGTTAATAATATCGATTTTAAAGGCCAGAACAGCGCTGCTGCCATTACCGTCGGTGACCTGGATTTTAACCGAATCCGAGCCGACGTCAAGATTATCAGGCACTCCGTCGAGCTGTCCGGTCTGCTGGTTGAGCGTCAGCCAGGCCGGAGCGTAACCGGTAACGAAAGAGTAAAGCGTGCTGCCCTGGTTCTCATCGGAGGATTGCAAATTAAAGGAATAATTATGGTCTTCAATTACGGATGGTGTCGGTGTGTTAAGAAATGCCACCGGGGAATTTTGCACCTGGACTACCCAGTTAGTTTGAACGGTTGCGGACGAATCGTCCTGAGCCCAGACAGTGAAGGTGTTGGAACCGACGTGACCATTATTCGGGCGCCAGGTCAATGCTCCGGTATTTTCGTCAAGGTTGACCCCGCTGGGACCGAGTTTCAGGATATATCTGATTTTATCGCCCCAGACCGCATCGTCGTCTGTTGCGGTTAACTGAATTGTCAGGAGGCTGTCCTCCTGCATTTCGATCGTCGCCGGTGGTGTCTGCGCCCAAACCGGTGTATCGTTAATGTTCTGAACGTGCAACCTAAAGGTGAGATAATTCGACAAGCTTCCGTCAGAAACCGAAACCGTTATTTCGTGCACACCAACCTGACTGTTATCCGGCGTCCAGGTCAATAAACCGGAAACCGAATTGATGTTCATGCCGCTCTGAGCGCCGGAAGTGATGGCGTATGTCAGGACGTCATCATCGTCGTCAGTAGCTTCCAGCCAGACATTCCAGTATTCGTCTTCGCGGGGTAAAGTGTCGGTTACCGTAGCCGTAAAATATGGCGGGGTGTTCGCCAACAATCTGGAAATTCCCCAGACTGTCAGGATCAGTAATATTTTCAATCCGCGCCGCATTTGCCGGTTTTCCGATTTATAGATTTATTCTGAAAAAGTCACAGTCGGATAACGGGTTGCCTCCTCAATTGTTGGAATTGGAATCAATTGTCCTTAACCATATTTCAGCCTGATCGACCGTCGCCGGATTTTTCGATGCGTCCAAAAAAACCTGGCGAGCTGTGCTCAAATCTCCGGCCTGATAGTAGACGGTTCCCAGTTTCAGTAAAGTCTGACTATCATTGGGATTCAGGCGTAATTTCTGGGAATAATAGTCGAGGGCGGAATTGTAATTCTTTCCGCTTTCGTAAATACCGGCCAGGTCTGTCAGAGCAGACTGCATCCAGGAATTAGCATCCGGATTAATTTCGCGGGCTTTGCGAAAATAATTGGTTGCTTCGTAATAATTGCCCCCGGCTTTGGCCAGCAGGCTCTTGATATAATAAATTTTCGGAATCCAGATGTCAGCGCGGATTTCCTCCGCCGGCCATTTTTGCGGATCAATATCGAGGAAACTGCGCAAGGCCATATCCCATTGCCGGAGATAATAATAGGTCTGTCCGAGATAAAAATTAACGTTGTAATCGGCCTGGCTGTATTTTTCAACGCGCTTGAAGAATGTCAGGGCGGATTGATATTCGCCGGCATCCAACAGCGCCACACCGAGATTGAAATTAGTGATAAAATAGCCCAGATCGTGTACCAGGCTTTGCTGCAGTTGGTTGATTTCCTGGGTGCGGTCGCCGTTCAGGAAACTCACTTCGGCCAGCCCGGCGAAGATTTCTGCCTGAAGTTCCGGCGTAATCGGCAGGACTTGCCGAAAGATTATGGCGGCGGAATCGGGTTGATTGCCGATCAGGAGCTGGTAGCCGCGCGCAACTAAATAGCCGTTAAAACCGTGGCCGAGAACGCGACTGCGCATGAATTCAATTTCGGCGACTTTGAATAAATTCTGTTCCTGGAAAATCCGGCCTTTATAATAGGCGGACAGGGCTACAAGGCTGTCGTTACCGCTAACGTAGCTGAGGATTTCGACAGCGCGCGGAAAATTTCCCAGTTTGTAAAGTAATTTCCCGAATTCCAGGTAGTGCCGGTCACCGCACCCGGAGGAATTCATCATCGCCGAGAATTGGCTCAGGGCTTCGTCGAAGTAACCGCGATTCTGGCTGATCCGGGCGGCGTTTAGCAACGAATCGGCTCGTGAAATCCCGGGGCGAGCTAAGGCCGCTCCGGATAGCGGAGCCTGATAGCCGCCCATTGGAAACGGAATATAAACCGGCTGTTGCGGCGGTTTGGCCTCCGACTCGACTTTTTGTTCCGGCTCCGGTTCTGGATTGACTCGCTGAGTTGCCGTCCATTCCGTAATTTTTTTCTTATAGAAATCACGTTCGTATTGCAGGTCGAGGATTTGCTTGACCAATTCCTTATTGCGTTCTTCCAGCTGGTTCGCAGTCTGAGTCGGTGCCGTTTCTTTAGTTTTGAATATCGGACCGGGTTTTCTGGTTGTGACCGGAGATGTCCGGCGACTGCGTTGGCCGTAAACCGGATTGCCGTCGAACAGAGGTGTTTCCAGTAAAATGAGAATGGTCAATATGAGACAATATTTTTTATTTCCAATCGACTGCATACACTTCATAAAGGATTCCGTTTAAGTTGAGTCATGGTTTATTCCAGAAATTTGACCTGGTCAAGGTTGAGCGTGATCGGCTCTGAACCCGGCAGTGAAATCAGGCGGACAGTAACAGTCTGATTGGTCTGATCGACCCGGATGACCTCGGCTTGTTCGGATTTCAGCGGGCCTTGCATTATCAGCACCATCTGTTTCCTGGTCGTTGATTCCTGATAAATCGTGGGGGACGCCGGTGCGGTCTGAGGTGGAGTGAATGTTTCAGTTTCAGGCGCGGCAGCGGTTTCACTCGGACTGATTAGCCAGTTAAATGTAAAATGCAGGCGCGCCCCGTCGCTGAATTTTTCCGGTGTGTAGCCGCAGTCTAATTTGAAAGCGCCGTACATAATTCCGCCACCGAAGGTCAGGCCGTCGCGGCAATACCCGACCCTGGCAATCAACAGGTCTTTGAATATATATTCGGTGCCGATTCCGTAAGTGGAATTTGACCCGCCGACCAGACTATAGTCGCCGGTCAGCATCAGCCCTTGCACGTTGAATGGATTATAATAGGCTACACCCGCCCCGATCAGCGTCGGAAAAGTCTCTTTCAATTGCGAATCGGTATTCCATTTTATCGACGAATTTATGTTCTTAACAGCCCCGCCGATCGTGAGATGATCCCCGAGATACAGCGCCATTCCCAGATCAAGCCCGGCGCCGGTGGCGGCATAGCCCCATAAACTGTGATAAAGAAATTTACCGGTCAATCCGAGCGAGAACATATCACCGATCATCCGCCCGTAACCCAGCACAAATGCGTTTTGCAGGTCGGAAAAGTTCTGGGTGATATATTCATTCTGGTCGCGTCCCGGGATGTCGTCAACGCCCATCTGCGTCCAGCCGATAGCAAAATTTCCCAAACTGCCATAGGGATAAATAAACGCGAAATCAAAATAGCGTCGGTCGAATTTAAGGCGGGCCAGCGTGGCGTTCAGCTGGACATCGGTCTGAATGCCCAGCATGCCGGGATTGACGAAAATGGCCGAGGCGTCGTCCGTGATCGATAGTCCAGCACCCCCCAATCCGTAAGCC
This sequence comes from Fidelibacterota bacterium, assembly GCA_043808945.1. Taxonomy (GTDB): domain Bacteria; phylum Fidelibacterota; class UBA2242; order UBA2242; family UBA2242; genus JAGNGI01. The sequence continues at coordinate 6,604 of JAZDEI010000041.1, forward strand.
CTGGCTCCCGAACTAAGATTTAAAAATGTACCGGCATCACCGCCGACTTGCGCCCAGCCGGTTGTCGCGATCATTATGAGCAGGCAAATGATCGCCACCGGTTTTATCTGATGTGGATTATCGCAGAACAGCCACTTTTTCAATTTTCTTGTCTCCTTGAAGCGTTTTGACAACATAATAATAGACGCCGTTAGCTACGACCTCGCCATTCGCATTTTTACCGTCCCAGGTTAGTTCATGATCCTGATCGTTGACCAATAAGGTCTCCTGCCGGTAAAGATCGATCACTTTCTGACCGGTCAGGTCATAGATCGACAGATCGATCGCCGTTTCATACGGAAAGATCGTCTTGAAATGGACGCCGGTTGCGGGATCGAAAGGATTTGGATAGGCGAAAACATATATGTCTTTCGGTTCGGCTTTCAGGTAAACCGGACGCGAATAGTTCGGAATTTCATCAAAAGTGAACGCCGAATAATAATAGATCGTATTGTTTTCCAGGCCGGTGTCTAAGAAGGAATTTGCGTCTCCCGTGTACACCGGCGTCAGGTCGTCGTCGACCGAATCGAGGTATCCTTCCACGCTCCGGTAAATTGCCACGCCCACAAAATCTTCGTCGTTCGGATTAAGCCATTCGAACTGCAATTGACCACTGCCGCTTTCCTGTACCCGGAAATCGTTGACCTTGCCTGGCGGAAAGGTGTCGGATGGAAAAACATGGGTACTCAGACTGTCCGCCGTTCCATCAAAATAACGCAGGGAAGGTGTTATGAAGGTCAGTGAATCTACCCGGAAAACCGCATCGCCTGTATCGATTGCCACAAAATTCAGATTGAAACAGGCGCCCGGCGCAGTGACAGTTACATAGCGTCCCGCGCCCATCATAATATTGAACATATAGAGCGCGGAATCGTCCATGGTTTTCGTGATGCGAATGTCCGAAAAGGTGGCGCCCTGGAAGAGTGTCGCGGCGGTGCCATCCAGATAGCGGTAGCGATTCTCGTCGTAATTCAGTACGATCTCAATCGTCTTGATCGAATCGCCGCGGGTCAACCCGACATCCAGCGCAACCGTATCACCGACCGTAACCTCCGTCGAACCGATAGCCAGGTAAACATGCGGCGCAGTCTGGGAGAATAGATTTCCGCCGGCGGCCAAAACAGTCAGCAGTGCGATCAGCAAAAGGCGTCGTCTGTGTTTGGTGTATTGTTGTGTCATATTGTTCCTTTTGCCAGGTTTCTCCTGTTTATCGTAAAATTATAATTTTTTGAGTGCGCTGAAAATCCGGTCCGTTTAATTTCAGGATATAAATGCCGCTGCCGAGCGACACGCCCCGTTCGTCGGCGCCGTTCCAGATCAGCGAATAATGGCCGGCAGGCAAATCCTGGTCAACCAGCGTATTAATTTGTCGTCCGAGCAGATCGTAGACTTTTAGACGGTAGCGTCCGCCAGCCGTGGCCCGCACGATGTAATTCACGCGCGTCGCATTGTTGAACGGATTTGGATAACAGGTGACCAGGTTCGCGTCGTCGGCTACTGTTTGCGATTCGGAGAGATTTCCGAAATTGTAAGCGCTGACCGACCAGTCGGCACCGCGGATTTCGAGCGAGTCCAATATTAAAACAGGCTCGGTGGTTGTTCGGCTTTTCAGATCTATTTGCAGAATCTGATCGTCAACGCCGAGCGTCGCATCCAGTCGGAATAAATTCAGGTCAAGAATGCCGTCCGATACAAATTCGTCCGGATATAGTAAAAGCGGCTTTGCACTGGAATTCGTCAGTACACTGACGCCGGCCAGGCCGGTAATTTCCGGGTCGAAATGCAGACGGGCGTGGATCGCGTTGATCCGTGCAGCGTCACTGATTTTTAAAGTAAACTGGGTCTGGGTCGAATTAGCGGCAGTATGCATCAGTTCGACCGCATGCGGCGGAACGACGGCGATTTTTTGGTTAAAGGCGCCATTGTTGGTACGGCTGTAATTTTTCGCGAGCACCATCAGATCGTAAAAGTTGGTCGTGTCATCCGGGATTAATTCATCCGGATCGTGGGTGGCGGCTGAACCGATGTCAAAGCGGTCGTACCAGTCGCTTTCGTTCGGATTTTTCCAGATAAAGATCGAGAATAAGGTAATGTCTTCCGCTGTGATCCGCCCGTCTCCGATTTCATTCAAACCGGCTTTGCTGCCACCGGTCGAGCGGGTCCAATCGCCGAGTATATATTTTGCCCAGGCGTCATAACTTTCGGTTGTCGGAGAGTAATCGGCACTGGCAGAATTCTGCAACGTGCGATAAGTATGATAGCGAATTCCGTAATGATCGCGAAGGTCTTCATTCATGATAAAAATCGGGCTGATGCCGGGCTTGAGCACTTTAAAATTCAGCCGGACGACCGTGGCAGTGTCGTGGTTGAATTCTCTCCAGGTAGTCGTGTCGGTAAGACTGTTGTTCAGGCTATATTCACAGTGATAGATAGCGTAATTAGGCTGGCCGGAAATTGTTTCATCGGTCATATAAAGCGTATCGCTCACGTAAAAGTAGGCATCTGCCCCCCAGACATCACCAGCTTCGAGCGATTCGAGACTGAGAATCGAATTGTCGAAACCGAAATCCAGCGTGGCGGATTCGAGTTTCATTTCCTCACCGCCCGTCTCTGATGGCAGGTAAATGTCCGCCGCGAAGCTCAGATCGTCCAGCCGCTGAGATTTGCTGGCACTTGAGCGCGCCGTAAAGTTCGGGTAAAACATATTCAACCGGATGCTGTCATCTTCAGCGGCACTCGGATTGGGATTATGGACCGTCACCGGCAGATTCTTGGCCTGGATTGGGAAATGCTGAATTGAATACGAATTCAGATTTTTAGTGACGTCGGGCGTGACGACCAGATCCTTGAGTGAATCGACCACGCTGAACCAGGCGCCGTCCGGCCCGGCCGCACTGGTGTCAATTTCGATGTTATCCGGATCGGAATTGCGCCAGTCGCGAACGATTGCGACGATGAACAGCATTTGATTATCCTGTAAAGTAGTATCTATGCTTGCCGAAACCACCCTGGTCGGCACCGATTGGGGCGGGATCGTAGTTGGATCCAGGCCGATTAGAAAAGTATCACTTTGGGTAAATTTACCATCGCCGTCGTCTTTCCATAATTGCAGCCGGTCAACCAGCCAGGTTGCATGATTAGTTAACGGACGAACGCCGAAATGAGTCAACCGGTACTGAGTCGGATCGCTTGAAACCGCTTTGGAGAATCGCAGGCGGGCGATAGCCAGCGTGTCGCCGGACGCCAGATGTCCCCAGTGAGTCGTTTTGTCGGTCAGATATTTGAAATTCCAGCCGTATTGAGCGAATAAAACCGCCGGTAAAGCGCAGAATACAAACAGGCCGAGACTCAACCGGCGGGTCGTAATTTTCAGTCGATTTATTTTAAAATATTTGCTCAAGCCCGATGACTAAATTCCATGATTAGCGGATCAGTGTAATCTTATGCATAAGATTCGCGTTTTTACTTTTCAGACTCAGCAGATAAATCCCGCTGACGGCTGACTGGCCTTGCCGGTTTTTTCCATCCCAGATCAGATAATAGCCGCCGGCCGACATTTGGCCGGAACTGAGTGTCCGGACAAGATTGCCCCGCAGGTCGTAAATCCGTAAAGCGTAATCTCCGGCCAAATCGAGCGGAATGTTGAATCGGATGGCGGTGGTCGCGTTGAATGGATTCGGGTAATTGGTCAACGTCAGGAATTTTTCCGGCAGAATCACAGCGGAGGCGTCGATTTGCATTGCAATCTGCTGACCGGCAATGTCCCGGCAATCCGCGGATTCAATTTGCAGAGCCGACGCGCCGGATGCCAGCTTGCTGGATGCCAATTTTTTCAGGCGGATCGTAGCGAACTCACCGTCACCGGAGAGCGGATTGGTCAGCGCCAGGAAGTTGATGTCGATAATGCCGTTGGCGAGAGACGGTTCATAATAAATCAGCAGGTGTTCGGGAGAGGCGTTGCGCGTCAATTCACCGGGCTGGAGTTCGAGGAATTCGATCTCGGCCGGGTTGAAGCGGAGTTTGAACTGGGCGGAGGCCATCTGAACCAGATTCCGCAGGTCGAGATTAACGGTATACCCGGAACCGTCGTCAATCGGTTTTTCTACCTGAAGAATGACGGTTAGCAGGTTTTGACCGGATGCGCGTTTCTGGGCAAATTGGCCGGTGTAACTGCGAAAGTAATTGGTACCCAAAACCATCAGATCGTAGAAGTTCGTCGTGTCGTCCGGGCTGATTTCGTCCGGATCGTGCGAATTGGCGCTGCCGACGTCGAAACGTTCGTACCAGTCGGCCGAATCCGGATTGAGCCAGATATAATTGGAGAAAAGGCTGATGTCGTCCGCATTCACCTGCCCATCGCCCATTCCATTGAGAAGATTAGAACTGACGCTCGCCGCAAAGTCGCCGACAATGAATTTTGCCCAGGCATCATATTGCGGCGTCGCAGATTCAGTGTCGTTATAAAGATTTTGGTAAACATGGTATGGAATGCCCCATTGATCGATAACGGTAATATCGGACAGAAAGATCGGGCTGATGCCGGGTTTGATGACTTTGAAATCGAGAATCGCCAGGTTGTTTTCATCAATATCGACATAGTTGGTATCGCCCCAGACAAGCCCTTCGAAGCGAACGATGGAGTATTTTGGAGCGGAACCGGTCTCGATCTGCCCAAAACCACTCCCGTCGGTACTGTAGGCTTTGCCCTGCCAGATGTCACCGAAACGCAGACTGTCGAGTTGCAGGATGGTATTGTCCCAGCCAACTTTAAAAGAAGCATACGACAGGTGGTCTTCCTCACCGATAGTCTGTAAATTG
>JAZDEI010000042.1:0-2614 GCA_043808945.1 Fidelibacterota bacterium
ATCGCCGTTCTCGAAGACCACCTGTTCCTTACTCCAGTAATCGGTTGCCACGATTTTCAATGGAATGGCGAGTTTCTCGAAGTTCCGGACGGGCAAGCGTTCGGCCAAAAATTCTTCGATCTTCTTGCCTTTGACCAGACCAGCTTTGTCGATGGAAAGCGGGTCGGCTAATTTGGCCTTGTCGAATAAAGTCAGGTCGGCAAAAACCTGTTCCATTTCGGCGGCTTTCATACCGCCGGCATAAAATGCGCCGATCAATGCACCCATACTCGCACCGGAAATCGCGTCGATTCGGACGCCGAGTTCATCGATAACTTTCAGGTATTCGATGTGCGCGAAACCTTTTATTCCGCCACTACCGAGGGCCATACCAAGTTTCATAAATTGACTCCGGGATTTAGCATGTGTAAAAGTCGGTTTATCTGATGGGTAGCTTATACCCGATGATGAACTGGAAGGCAATGAACTTTTCAGTAAAACTAATCGGATTGTAACCTTTCTTACTTATTATTCGATTTAGATCACTATAATTGTAATCCTGGGTCATTTCAAATTCATAAAAATATTTTGGTCCGGACAAGCCGATATTAAAAGAGTACATCGGGTCGCTGGTAGGGAAAAAACCATCATCAAAACCATTATAATCATAATCGCTGAAATGATCCGTTTCTTTAATAGTGTAACTCGTACTGATTGGGAGATAAATAGGGAATCCGGTTCCGACCGAGACGTACAGACTCTGTTTGTCATTTATGTCGATGGAAAATTTCAGGTAGATCGGGCAATAAACTTCAAAGGTATTGAATGTGATGTCAATTAAATGATCTATATAATGATATTCACCGTCCTGATAAACATCATGGTTCCGATATATTTTGTTATTGACCGAGATATTTCGTTTTGAAATCTGCATCGCGGTCGCCAGCGACAGATAACGGGTTAATTTATAATCATAGCGAATACCGCAGGAATAATTGACTTTGGATTTGACATCGTCGGTTAAAAATGTCGCATAATTCGCTCCGAGAAAGATTGAATATGAGGGGATGTATTTACTTTTAATGGATGAACTATCGATTATATTGAATCCTTCGTATTTTTTCAGCAGGCGTTGTTTCGCTTCTTTACGTAGAATGTCGTAAGTGCTCCAGACGATAAATCCCGGATGGGCACATACATATCCGAATGGAATTAGCAGAGCGGCTTTTCCCATATTTACCGCAGGAAGTAATGATTGGGGAATCAACACCAGGCTGACTCCATTGGCGATTCCAAGCGGGAGAGAGGCCAGGCTTAATCCGGCGATCAATCCGTTTTGCCATTTTTTAATATGTGCTTCATTGGAAATCAGACTGTCGATTATGACGACAGTTGAATCGTTACGAAACCGGATTTCCGGATTAGAATTATTTTGGCCGGGATATTCAGAAAACGATATTTTCGGACTAATCAGAAATATCAGGCAGATGATTGTATAAAAGATTTTATTCATGTTTTATTCATCCGAAATGGATTGCTTACTTATCTGCCCGGAACGTTTTATTTGTTTTCAACGGATACATTTGAAACTTTCTTCTTTACGATAAGCGACGGCCATTTCGGCTGGTATGGTCGGCCATATTCGGTAAGGAACCAGATCTGCATTGCGTTTGTCGGGCAGATATTGACGCAACCGAAGCAAAGTGTGCAGGTGCCTTTCGGCCGGGGGCGCCTGTTCACCATCCGTAGACGTTCCGCGGGGCAGTAACTCACACAAATACCGCAGGCGTTACAGCGCTTTTTAAAGGCGTGATTCCGATATATCCGGTTAAGGATCGGATTGTCGACTATAGTACCGGCGATCCAGAGAAAGAATGGCCAGAATATGATCGGAAGACCAGCCGGTTTGCCTTCAACAAAACGCCTGCCGGCGTCGGCGACTTCGCAGACATCGCGACTTAATGGTAAAAGCGCATCCAGCCGCTGCCAGAAGGTCTGCGAACCGAGGCGTATGGTAGCTAAATTCAAGGGATAAACACTCCAGCTGCGTCCCGCGACGCGATAGCCCTTGAGAGTGAGTAAAAGCCATACGAACATTCCGGCGTTTTCCGGCCCGCCGGCGGCAGTATAGAGAATGTATGCCGGTTTGCCGCCGCCTCCCGGTAAATTGAAAATAATGTAAGCCAACATCGGCCATGGCGGTTTCCACCCGATGACCGGAAAGGCAATCACGAACGCATCACCTTCGTAGCGCGTCACAAAGTCGCGATAATGATGAAAACGGTGAACTGTAACCTGCGCTCCGGCTTTAAGCGCGGCCTCGCTGAAAAGACCGGTATAATGGGCGGTGTTCGACGAATACGAACAAAGGAGAACATCAATATGCCGGGGAATTTTTCGCGGGCGCAGGATAATGCTGGCGGCAAATGTGATTAGCATAATGGCCGTTACGGCACCGAAAAACCACTGCATCGTACCGGGCGTCCTGAACACTCCGCCTGCCAGAATGAACCAGCCCGCCGTCAACAGCGTAGCGACAATTGGCGATAAGATCGGCATGACAGAATAACTCACTGAAATGAGAACTGCCGCTACGAGCGGAAGGAAGCAGAACGCGCCGTTCCCATAGCCCTCA
>JAZDEI010000043.1:0-2307 GCA_043808945.1 Fidelibacterota bacterium
AAAGCCACACCGATCCGTTCTATTGAAGATTTCCTCGACTTCAAGGGTGGCGATAAAAGTCTGATTGTACCTGTTAAGACCAAGAAAAAGGTGAATGAAAAATAACATGCATGTGATCGTACCTCCCATAAAAAGTCAGGGGATTAAAACCAAACTCGTTCCCTGGATTCAACTGTTGGTTCCGGCGGTCAATGGTCGCTGGATCGAACCGTTCTTCGGTACCGGCGTGGTTGCTTTCAATTCCGGATTCTCTCAAGCATTGCTTAATGATATTAATCCGCATATAATCCGGTTCTATCAGGCCATCAAAAACAGGGAAATTACTCCTGAATCAGTGCGCGAATATCTTGAACGGGAAAGCAAGTTATTGGCTGAGGCCGATGATAAGGGCTACGCTCATTTTCGATTCGTGAAAGATCGTTTTAACGAACAGCATAACCCGCTGGATTTCTTGTTTCTGTCCCGGGCAGGATTCAATGGGATGATGCGCTTTAATAAAAAAGGCGAGTGGAACATACCTTTTTGCCAGAAACCGGAGCGTTTCTCGAAATCGTATATCACAAAAATCGTTAATCAGGTCAACAAGGTGGCCTGTTTGATTCAGCCGGAGTGGATTTTTACGGCGGAACCGTTCGAGCAGACGATCCTGAAAGCCGGACCGGACGATATTATTTACTGCGATCCGCCCTATATCGGCCGGTATGTGGATTATTACAGCGGCTGGACGGAAGCGGACGAACTGCGCCTGTTCGGTTTGCTTTCCGAAACGCCGGCCAAATTCATTCTCTCTACCTGGCATCATAACGATTACCGCGAAAACCAATTCATTAACTCGCTCTGGGCGAAGTTCAATATCGTCACGCGCGATCACTTCTATCATGGCGGCGGCAAGATCGAGAACCGGAAGTCAATCGTCGAAGCTTTAGTCTTCAACTTCGAGGCCAATATCGAGAAACATAACGCCTATGTCCAGCCGAAAGCCGAGCAGATGGCATTGTTCGAGAAGAGGGCGGAGTATATAGAGAGGCAGTTGAAACGAGAGCTTTAAATAAAATTAGGGAGATAGTAAAATGAATTGGTGGTACGTAATTATTCAAACAGTAATTAATGGATTACTCTTCGTATTAATAATTGAATTATTTAAACATAAGTTTCAAATAAAGGAAGATTTATATAAAAATGAGCTCACTATTATTCATACGACATTCTCAAATAACTATTCTCTCATAATCGATTTTTATTCATCCTTTTATAAGCATTATCGGTTATGTCAGAGAGTAACAAATCATGATATTGTCACTTATCTTGATGGGAAAACTGAAAGTTTGCGTCAGATTTTCTTGAAAACGATAGATACCAATATTGAAGAAATAAAAAAATATGATCCCAAAATAAGACTTATTTTACCAAAACGTATCTCGGAAATATATGATAAATGCCTTATTGCATTTAACGATTTAAGAGATATTATTATTGAGTATAAAGATACACCGGACCTCCCAAAAGGCGAAATGAAAAAGACATTTATCAGAATAGACGAACTAAAATCTCTTTTAGAAAAAGAATTGCAGAATTATTTGAGAATCGAAAAACTTTATGCTGATTAGAATTTTTTCTCTCGTGTCAATGCGGGAGCATTGACACGCCGAAAATCAACCCAATTCACTGCTTTCTATCAGCAATTCCTTGAACTCCCGATACTCGCTGGAAATCGCCTGCGACAGTATTTCCCGTTTCAGGAATTTTTCTAAGCGGTCGGGAATCGCGATGGTCGTGCTGATGACCGGTTCGACGATGTCGCGGAACTTGGCCGGGTGAGCCGTTTCTAAGAAAATGCCGGCGTCGATTTCCGGATTGCGGGCGAGATAGTTTTTAATTCCTATGTAGCCGACGGCGCCGTGCGGGTCGAGAATGTAGCCGGTATTTTTATATACAGCGGCTATCGCGGCGCGGGTTTCGTCGTCGCTGAAATATTCACCGTCCAGATCGGCGCGCATTTTCTCCAGCGAATGGTCGTAGAGCGCCAGCATGCGGGCGAAATTGCTGGGATTGCCGACGTCCATGGCATTGGAAATAGTCTGGATGGAGGCGCGCGGTTCGAACTCGCCACTTTTAAGGTAATCGGGAACGACGTGATTGATATTGGTAGCCGCTACAAAACGCGCGACCGGCAGGCCCATTTTTTTGGCGATCAGCCCGGCGGTCAGGTTGCCGAAATTACCGCTGGGCACGCAGATCGCGATGCTTTTATCGCGGAAATCCTTCACCTGGCGGAAGGCATTGAAATAGTAGAAAGTCTGCGGGATC
>JAZDEI010000044.1:0-2976 GCA_043808945.1 Fidelibacterota bacterium
CTCATCGACGAAACGATTGCCAAAATGTAAAGGTTGGTTGAAAGAAAGGAGCCGATTATGAAAATATTAATCGCTGATGGACTCGATCAAAACGGTCAAAATATACTCAAGGAAGCCGGGCACGAATTAGTTGTAAAACACTATGAGCCGGACGATTTGGTGAAAGCTATTCTGGAATACGAAGGCATCATCGTGCGCTCGGCCACGAAAGTTCCGCGGGCCGTGATCGACGCGGGCAAAAACCTGAAACTGATCGCCCGCGCCGGAACCGGCATTGACAATATCGATCATCAGTATGCCCGCTCGCTCGGCATCGCCGTGCTGAATGCCCCGGGCGCCAATTCATATTCCGTGGCGGAACTGGTTTTCGCACATTTGCTATCGCTGGCCCGCTCGCTCAATCAGGCGACTAACTCTCTGCGCGAAGGCCGCTGGGAAAAGAAAAACTTCGGTAACGGTTTTGAACTGGCCGGGAAAACGCTTGGCATCGTCGGATTCGGGCGCATCGGGAAAATCGTTGCCCGGCTGGCGATTGCCTGGGGCATTCGCGTGATAGTCTATGATGTTGCCGAGATCGAGACCGAACTTGCTGTCACTATTGTTACCCTGGATGAATTGCTTCATACTTCCGACTTCATCACTCTGCATACACCCAAATCGAGTCAGCCACTCATCACGGAAAAAGAGATTTCCATGATGAAACGCGGTGTTTTAATCGTCAATTGCGCCCGCGGCAATGCGATTGATGAAAAAGCCTTGCTCGACGGTTTGAATTCCGGTCAGGTCGGTGGAGCCGGACTGGACGTTTATTCCGAAGAACCTCCCAAGAATCTGGAACTGGTTCGCCACCCGCGGGTTTCCTGCACCCCGCATATCGGGGCTAACACCATCGAAGCCCAGCAACGGGTTGGTGTCGAAATCGCTCAAAGAATCGTAGATTTTATCAAAACTTTATAGGAATCCGTATGGTCAAGATTAAAGCCTTTCACGGCATCCGGCCGGTCAAGGAATTAGCCGGGCGCATCGCCGCCCTGCCTTATGATGTGATGAATTCGGAGGAAGCCCGCGCCCTGGCCGCCGACGATCCGTATTCTTTTCTGCACGTCAGTAAAGCCGAGATTGATCTGCCGCCGGAAACCGATCCATACGACGAAAAAGTCTATCTGAAAGCCCACGAAAACCTGAATGCGATGCAGACGAAAGGCTGGCTTTTTCGAGATCAGGCTGAATCGCTGTATGTCTATCGCCAGATCATGGGCGAACACATCCAGTTCGGATTGGTCGCGGTCGCCTATGTCAACGATTATCTCGAAGGCCGCATCAAAATCCATGAATTAACCCGCGAGGTCAAGGAGCGCGACCGCGTCCGGCATGTCGATTATACCAATGCCAATACCGGCCCGGTCTTCCTGACTTATTCGGCCAAACCGGTCATCGATACGATTATCGGGAAAATCGTCACAGATAATCCCCCGGAATACGACTTTACTGCTGTGGATGGAATTCAGCACACACTCTGGCTAATCGAAGACCCGGAAACGATCGTCAAATTGGTCAACCATTTCGAGCAAATTTCGCACTGTTACGTTGCCGACGGTCACCACCGCGCCAAATCGGCGGCATTGGTCGGTAAAATGCGCCGCGAGAAAAATCCGCATCATACCGGCTCGGAAGAATACAACTGGTTCCTGGCAGTTTTCTTCCCGCATGATCAACTGCAAATCCTGGACTATAACCGCATCGTGAAGGATTTGAACGACCTGACGGATGATGAATTCATTGATAAAATCCGGGAAAAATTCGTGCTTGGTCCGGCCTGTTGCGCGGAATGCGCCAAACCATCCGCACCCAATCACTTCGCCATGTATCTGAATCGCCACTGGCACATCCTGATCGCCAAACATGAAACTTTCGATGCCGACGATCCGGTCGAAAGTCTGGACGTTTCCATCCTGCAGAATAACCTTCTGACGCCCGTGCTCGGGATCGGTGATCCGCGCAAAGACGAACGCATCGACTTCGTCGGCGGGATTCGCGGTCTGGCGGAACTCGAAAAACGTGTCGATTCCGGGGAAATGGCAGTAGCCTTCGCGCTCTGTCCGACTTCAATCGCCCAACTGATGGCGATTGCCGACGCCGGGAAGCTTATGCCACCCAAGTCCACCTGGTTCGAACCGAAACTGCGCAGCGGCCTGGTCATTCATTCACTGGAATAGAACCGAATCCCTTCTCGTCTAAACGCTCTTGCGTTGAGACAAAACTTACAGGAGTTTACTTACATTTATTGGGGAATAACGACCACAGTCGTAAATTCGACCGTTCTTTAAGCAATTATTCGGAGAGCCAGATGAAAAAATCCACATTCGATTGCAATTTATTGCTTTTTGTCCTGATGGCCGGAGTTTCCGGTCTGTTCGGCCAGCAAAAGAAAATCTACGAAATGACCAACCAGGAGATCGATCAATTGGTAACGACCGTCAGCGCGCAGAACCTGACGATTACCGACCGCATTCGACTTTACTCCGAAAAATTTCTCGACATGCCCTATAACCTGACTTGCGCCGGCGATGGCTCGTATGCGCTTTACGAAACCTGGCCGTTAGTCAATTTTAAAGAGACTAACTGCATGGTCTATTGCGAACACGTTCTGGCGCTTTCGATCTCGGACAGCTGGGACAATTTCTTCAACAATCTCCAGCAGATTCGTTACAAGGACGGCGTTATCGGCATGCGCACTCGCAACCATTATACTATGGTTGATTGGTTGCCGGAAAACAGCTGGTTGCTCGAACATGTTTCCCGCAAAGTCGGCGGCGAATACACCAAACAATCCACCCGCACGATTTCACACCGCAAATTCTTCGAGGGCAAGGGCATCACCGACCTGCGCTACGTTCTGCCCGACCGCACCGTCACCCTGGATTATGTACCGAAAGATGCCCTGGCGAAAGTCGAAAAGAACATCCGCAACGGCGA
>JAZDEI010000045.1:0-3598 GCA_043808945.1 Fidelibacterota bacterium
GACGATGCCTTCACGGCGCTCAGTTTGGGATACAAGCTGAATCTGCACGGCGCCAACATCACCGCACCATTCAAGGAAAAAGTTATCCCGAGTATCGTACGTTTATCTGCTGAAGCCGCCGCAGTCGGCGCAGTCAATACTCTGCTTTTCGATGGACCGCATATTTCGGGTTACAACACCGACATTACCGGAGTAATCCGGGCTTTTGAACTCAACCGGGTGCCATTGCGGGATCGTTCTGTGTTGATCATCGGCGCGGGCGGTGCGGCGCGGGCCATAGTCAGCGCCCTGAAAACGGCTGGCGCTAACATCACAATCAGCAACCGGCCGGACGAAATGGCTTCCAACCTCGCTCGCAGCTTCCAGGTCAATAACGTACCTTTTTCCGAATTGCCGGCAGCCGTGCGGACAGCTGAAATAATCGTGACTGCATTGCCACCGGACGTATGCGTCGTCGAACCGGAATGGCTCAATTCGCACCAGGTTGTTTTGGATGCCAATTATAAAAATTCCGAGATGGAGCCGCTGGCACAAGCTGTCGGTGCTCAATTTATTCCCGGCACGACCTGGCTGACCGAACAGGCCCGTCCGGCTTTCGAACTTTTCACCGGCAAATCGGCGACTTCGGACATTCCTGCGGAAATCATTTCCGGCAATCCTTACGCCGGGAAAACCAATATCATTCTGACCGGATTCATGGGTGCTGGTAAATCGACGCTTGGTCCGTTATTAGCTGCCCGTCTTGGCTGGAAATTCGTTGACGTCGACCAGGTCATTGTTGAGCAAGCCGGTAAAAGCATCAACACCATTTTCAAAGATTCCGGTGAGGACGAATTTCGACGACTGGAATCGCTGGCGCTTGAAAAAACGCTGGAGTCGCCGCATCAGGTCATCGCCAGTGGCGGCGGCATCGTCCTGAAAGAGTCCAATTGCGAACTTATCCGGCGCAAGGCGCTCAGCGTCTGGCTATTTGCCCGGCCGCGCTGGATCTGGCCGCGAATCGAACTTACCGGTCGGCCGTTGTTGCAAAAAGACGATCCGCTGGCAGAAGCCGAGCGGATCTTTGAAGCGCGTTCCGACTTGTATTTCCGCACGGCGGATGCTATTTTAGACACCGAAGCGCAGACACCCGAAAATTGTACGGAATTGTTGCATGCAGAAATCAGTCACATCTTCAAGAATTGACGGAACGGTCGCCGCACCGGCCTCGAAAAGCGTCGTCCAGCGGGTCATCGCAGCGGCTCTGCTGGCGGAAGGCACTTCCGTTTTCCGGAATGTCACCCTCTGCGCCGATAGTCAGGCGGCTATCGCTATCGCCCGCGACCTGGGTGCGGAAATCGTCCTCGACGACCGTGAATTACGTGTAACCGGCGGATTCAAACCGCGGCAGTCGCTTCTGGATTGCGGTGAATCCGGGCTAAGCCTGCGAATGTTCGCCGCCATTGCGGCATTGCATGATAAGGAATTGACGCTGACCGGCCGGGAGGCGCTCAAAAAACGACCGATTGACATGATTCCGGCCCCTCTGCAACAACTCGGCGCCGCCTGCCGGACCGACCACGGGCACTTGCCGCTAAACATTCGCGGCCCGCTGAAAGGCGGCCGGGTGACAATCGACGGTTCGATTAGTTCCCAGTTTCCGACCGGATTATTGACCGCTCTGCCGGTGATCGCCGCCGACTCGGAAATAGACGTAGACAATCTGAAAAGCAAACCATACATTGACCTGACTCTCGAAATCCTGAACGAGTTCGGCATCCGCATCCGGCATACCGATTATCGCCAATTCTTCATTCCCGGCGGACAGAAATACCAGCCGATCCAATTATCTGTCGAGGGCGATTGGAGTGGCGCGGCCTTTCTGCTGGTTGCCGGGGCGCTGCGAGGAACGATTTCAGTCACAGGCCTGCGGATTGATTCACGCCAGGCCGACCGGGTGATTCTCCAAATGCTGGAACAAAGCGACGCACAAATAACGGTCAATTCCACGGCCGTGCGGGTTTCGGCGGCAAACCTGAAAGCCTTCGAATGCGATGCGACCCACTTCCCCGATCTGTTTCCACCGCTTGTGGCACTGGCGGCTGGTTGCCGCGGAACCAGCCGGATTCAAGGCGTGCGACGTCTATTCTATAAAGAGAGCAACCGGGCGGCCGCCCTGCAATCCGAATTCGGAAAGATCGGCATTGAAATCCAAATTGATGACGACACCATGTCCGTTATCGGCGGCCGGATCACAGGTGGTCAGACTGAATCACATAACGATCACCGCATTGCCATGGCGCTGGCCGTAGCCGGGTTGAGCACAACAGAGCCTGTTAGTATTGATGGCGTCGAATGTATCGCCAAATCCTATCCGGCTTTTTTCGACGATCTAAAATCAATTGGAGGAAATATCGATGAATAGTTTTGGACGACTATTCCGCATTACGATTTTTGGCGAATCGCACGGCCCGGCCGTCGGTGTGATAATCGATGGCTGCCCGCCGGGAATTGCCGTCAATACCGCCGATTTCTCGGCCGATCTTGACCGCCGCCGGAGTGGTGCTCCGGGCACGACCGCTCGTCAGGAAAGCGACACGCCGCGGTTCCTGAGCGGAATCCTGAATGACCATACCACCGGCGCGCCGCTGACCATCGTTTTCGAGAACTCCGCCCAGCGATCGGCGGACTACGCCGAAAAGCCGACCGTCTACCGGCCGGGACACGCCGATTTCACAGCCAATCGCAAATTTCAAGGCTGGAACGATCCGCGCGGCGGCGGACATTTTTCGGGCCGGTTGACGGTCGGCTTGGTCGCCGCCGGCGTGCTTGCGAAGAAAATCATCGATCCTGTGCAAATCTCTGCTCACCTGACGGAAGTCGGCGGTCAGGCTAATTACACCGAACTGCTCGAGCAAGCCCGCCGGGAAGGCGACTCGCTGGGCGGAATTATCGAATGTCGCGTGCAAAATTTACCGGTCGGACTCGGCGAACCGTTTTTCGATTCGGTCGAGTCGGTTCTGGCACACGCCGTGTTTGCCATTCCCGGTATCAAAGGCATCGAATTCGGCGCTGGTTTCGCGGCTGGCCGTATGCGCGGCAGTGAGTTCAACGACCGCTTTATTGAAACCGACGGCACCACTGCCACCAACAATTCCGGCGGAATTAACGGCGGAATCACCAATGGCAACGAACTGGTTTTCCGGGTCGTGGCCCGGCCGACGGCCAGCATTATCTCCAATCAGCAAACCATTGACTTCGGCAACGGAAAAATGGCAGATTTATCTGTCAGCGGACGGCATGATGTCTGCTTCGCCCTGCGCGTGCCGGTCGTGGCCGAAGCTCTGACGGCCTGCTGCCTGGCTGATTTGCTATTAATCCAACATTCCATGCTTTCAAATAAGGAATCCCAACCATGAATCTTGACGAAATCCGTTCCCAGATTGACCTGATCGATGGTAAAATCATCAAACTGCTCAATGACCGCCTGGCATCGGCAATTATGACCAAGAAATTCAAGACTAAAATCGAAGATCCGCAGCGCGAGCAGGAGGTTCTCGACAACCTCGGGCGCAAGACTTACGACCTCGTTAATGCTGATTTTGCCAAGCGACTATAC
>JAZDEI010000046.1:0-2754 GCA_043808945.1 Fidelibacterota bacterium
GATTTTGGCAATGTTATGGGCAATGTCCCAAACCGTGCGAAAACCAAGTTCGGAAGGGCTGATATTTAACGATTTTACCAGGGCATTTTCGATAATAGACGAAATTACCTGTCGGTTGGCAAAAGCGAAATTGGCCGCCGAGCGCATCGCCGCCAGATAATCACGGCCTTCCGGTGATTTTAATGGCGCGCAGGCCAGTTGCCGGTCCGGGATGCGGATTTCATATTTTTGACTTGCCCGCAGGGTCGATTTGATGAAGTCGTCGCAAATTTGATAACCGAAACCGCGCGAACCGGTATGCAGGATCACGACAATATTATCTTTAAAAACACCCATCGTCGCCGCCGCATCCGGATCGTAAATATCCGCGACCCGGCCGATTTCGATAAAATGATTCCCGGAACCAAGCGTTCCCATTTGATCAGCACCGCGTTCAAAGGCACGTTGAGAAACAACCGACGGCTCTCCGCCGCCCAGAGTTCCGCCATCTTCGATATGTTTTAAATCATCATCAGTCCCGAAACCATGTTCAACCGCCCAGCCCGCACCTCTGGCGGCTACCTGTTCAAGGTCGCGGCGGGTTAGTTTTTTAATGGCACCGTGCGAACCGACACCACTCGGAACATGAGTAAACAGCGCGGCTACCAATTCTTTTATTCTTGGCGTTATTTTATCCGCGTCCAGGTTCGTCCGCATCAGACGCACCCCGCAATTGATGTCGTAGCCGACCCCGCCCGGCGAAATAATTCCCTCATCAGCATCGAACGCCGCCACTCCACCGATCGGAAAACCGTAGCCCCAGTGTATATCCGGCATGGCGAATGAATATCCCACGATGCCGGGCAGTTGCGCGACATTCGCGACCTGTTTCAGACTCTCATCGGCCCGGATTGCCTGCATTAATTTCTCGCTGGCAAAAATCCTTCCCGGCACCCGCATCTCACCGAACGGGGCAATTTCCCAGAGATTTTCGTTGATCTTTTTTAGTTCGGGACTACTCATAAATCGTCACACATCTATAACAAATCGACCAGTCCATTTGCCGTCAACTTCCGAAACCTGAAGCTGATGATAAGTGATACTCTTCAGTTCGCGCTTAATTTTGTGGCGCCGGTAATCGATCTTTTCTCCGCATGCAACGGCTTTAAGACTGTGACTGTCCAATTTGGCGATCCGCAAGGTTTTAAACAGATATTCCTTGACGAAAATATGGTACAGCAATTCACTCAGCCATTCCCGGAAAAGTAATTCCCGGTCATCGGCCTGTACGACGATTTCAATCGTGTCGTGAGTGGCGACAGTTTCCGGTTCCGTAACGAGGTCCAGGATCGCCATTCCGGCTTTCCGGAAGAGTTCGATTAGCGAATAGCCAGTGACTTCGACGCCCAGGTCGGAAGTATGCGGGAAGATTTTATATAACGCTGATTCTGTCATGTAAGCAATTTTAACTACCGGCTGGTAATATAGAAAAAAGAAATGATTTTTTCTGCGTTTACTGTTAGTACTCAGTCAGGCAGGATGAATATTAGGAAAATTCAAAATGATGACCAAGTCAAAGATTGAGAATTGTTCTGCATTTTAATACGGGACTTAAAAGGTTTTATTTGGGAGTATTTTTCTTTTTATCCGGTTTTATGATTTCATTTAGATTGATAATTGGCAAAATAACCGGCTCAGGCAGAGTACCTGCGCTTCTTTCGATTATTATTCCTCGTAAAGTCGAGTATGAAATGCTCATTAACATGATAATAAAGTCATGTGGAAATGCAATCTTTTTCTTTGCTGAAATGAAATCATTAAAATTTGCGATATAGAAGATTGTCTCTGAGGTCACTTTTCCTATTTCAATTTTCTGATCTGGAGAATGAAATACATTTATATCATTCTGAATTATAATAACGCCACTTACTTCATCAAATTTAGCTCCAAAGCCAAAAGAGAAACCGAAATTGTGGCTCTCTTTGATCTCCTCTTTGGGCTTGCGAAAACTACATTCAATCAATTCAACATCTTTCAGTCGAAATTCTATTGGTTTTTTTTCTTTAGGCGTGTGCAACATGTGGATTCCCATTACTCATTTCATTATTGCTCATATTTGCGGTTGTTTTTTCTTGCCTGGTATATAAAAACGGATGTGATTGATTGATCAAATATTTGGAAAAACCTGCAATTAAATCCTGGAAAACCACCATCTGTAGATCGGATTCGGTTTTTACCTCTCCAACTGAAATGATGTCGGTATTCAGCGCCGACTCAATCTTGGTTATCGTCTTCAGCGTCAGATTAACGTTTCCCGCCAAAATACGGCTAAGCATAGATTCCTTCATTCCGATAGCCGCCGCAAATGCCTTACGCGTCTTGAACTCACTTCTTTCTATGGCGCCGGCAATCGCCTCCGCGATGTCCATTTGCTTTTCAACCAATCGGGAAACATCTTCCGGGATTTTTGTATCTATCTCATCAAAATAATCGTCAACTTCTCTTGACATATAATTCCTTTATAAAAGGTCATCGATTGTCAATCCAGTCTCATTTAAATAATCTGTCAGACGGTGATAAACATCAGCAATTTTTCGGGCTTCGTTTGAGAGTTCCGGGCTTTCCTGCCAAAATCGAATGTCGCTGGATTTGACACCGCCACCACCTAAAATTAACAGGTTGTCGTTCCATCTGATACAATATAATCGTAAACGCCCAACACCATAATCGATTCTACAAATTTCGGAGTGAGTAAACAATTCATCTTCCGGACGA
>JAZDEI010000047.1:0-10947 GCA_043808945.1 Fidelibacterota bacterium
TACGTCCTGCCGCTGTAGATATTGCTCCTGACTCATGGAGTGCATCAACAGTGTTGATGCACTGTGGAAATTTGATGTCCGTTTCAGCGCTCCTGCCGAACTGATTCCGGTCAAGCGGGGGAGCTTTGAGACGAGGGGGAATAACTGGCTATACGATCGGCGATACTCTACCGTTACTTTTTTCCGTCAGCTGTTACGCCATAAGACCAATATAATCCTTACCGTGAATAATGATGTAATTTCTTGGAAGTATTCGCCCAAAAAATTAAATTGCCTGTTAGCTTTTTGAATGTAGTTGATCGCTTGTGAAAAGTTGCAAAACAAACGAAAAAAATAGAACAAAGGAGAACGATTATGGCAATTAAAGTCGCTATTAACGGTTTTGGCCGCATCGGACGCTTAGTCCTGAAAGCCGCCTACAAGAATCCCAAACTGGAAATCGTGGCTATTAACGATTTGACCGACGCCAAAACACTGGCGCATTTGTTGAAATATGATTCCGTGCACGGAAAATTTCAGAGTCCGATCGGCGTCGAGGAAAATTTTCTGATCGTCGATGGCAAAAAGATCGAAGTGTTTGCACAGAAAGACCCGGCCTTACTGCCGTGGGGCAAATTAGGCGTTGACATCGTCGTCGAAGCCACCGGTAAATTCCGCAATCGCGACGGGATGCAGAAGCATATTACCGCCGGCGCTAAAAAAGTCATCCTGACCGTTCCGGCCGATTCCAAGGAAGATGTCGATGCGACCATCGTTCCGGGCGTCAATGACGAAAAACTGACCAAAGACGTGGTCTTCGTTTCGAACGCCTCTTGTACGACTAATTGTCTCGCGCCGGTCGCCAAGGTTCTGAATGACAATTTCGGAGTGATCCGCGGTCTAATGAATACGATCCACTCGTATACCAACGACCAGGTCATTCTCGATTTCCCGCACAAAGACCTGCGTCGTGCCCGCGCCGCCGCAGTTTCGATCATCCCGACGAAAACCGGCGCTGCCAAAGCCATCGGCCTGGTAATTCCGGCGCTTGATAAAAAAATGGACGGTTTCGCGATGCGCGTTCCGACTCCGGACGGTTCGGCAGTCGATCTGACCTGCGAACTGGAAAAGTCAACCACCAAGGAAGAAATCAATGCCGCAATGAAAGCCGCTGCCGAAGGCCCGATGAAAGGCGTTCTGGAATATACCGAAGACCCGATCGTCAGCATCGATATCGTCGGCAATTCTCATTCTTCGATTTTCGATGCCGGAATGACCAAGGTTCTCGGCGGTAATTTCATCAAGATCGTCTCCTGGTATGACAACGAATGGGGTTACAGCTGCCGGGTTGCCGAGTTAGTTGAAAAAATGGGTCTTTTAAAATAAGCCCGGACAAGGGTACAAATTTTGAAAACCGTAAACTTTATTTTTGGAATTCACAATCATCAGCCGGTAGGCAATTTCGACTTCGTGATGGAGGATGCCTACCGGCAAAGTTATTTACCGTTCATCGAGATCGTCGAGGAATTCAGCGACATTCACATCACTTTTCATTTCAGTGGTTGTCTGTTGGAATGGCTGGATGCGAATCATCCCGATTATTTAGACCGTATCGCGGCCCTGGTTGCGCGCGGGAATGTCGAAATCATTTCCGGCGGTTTCTACGAGCCGGTTTTAGCCATGATTTCGGACGTCGATAAAGTCGGCCAGATCAGGATGATGAATGATTTCATTCAGAAACGGTTCAATTATCCGGCCAAAGGACTCTGGCTGACCGAGCGGGTCTGGGAACCGCATCTCGCCAAGCCGATCGCCGAAGCCGGAATTAAGTACATTACCGTCGATGATTACCATTTTCTGAGCAATGGCAAAGAGGAGAGCGAACTGACCGGTCATTTTCTGACCGAAGAGCAGGGCAAAACGCTCGGCATTTTTCCGATCAGCCAGAAATTGCGTTATGCAATCCCGTTCCAGGATCCGCAGACTACCATCGACCACCTGGCGCAGTTTGCCACCGATGACGGCGAAACGGTCGTCGTCATGGCCGATGACGGCGAGAAATTCGGGGTCTGGCCCGGCACTCACGAACAAGTCTTTACCAAAGGCTGGCTGAAAGATTTTCTGGCCGCTCTGCGTAAAAACAGCGAATGGTTAAAGACCCTGACCTTTGCCGAATGGTATGAAAACCACTCGCCTAAAGGCCGGATTTACCTGCCGACGGCTTCCTATTTCGAGATGAGCGAATGGTCGTTGCCGTGGGCGGCCGGTGAAAAGTTCGCCGATCTGGTGCACGAATTCGAACATAAAAAACGCATCGATGAAGTCCGGCCGTTCGTAAAAGGCGGCATCTGGCGCAATTTCCTGTTCAAATACGACGAAAGCAACTGGATGCAGAAAAAAATGCTCCATCTTTCCGAACGCCTGCATACGCTGGAGTCAACCGAACTGTCTCCGAATCAGCGTAAGGAACTGGATTTGGCGCGGCTGGATTTGTGGCGTGGAACTTGCAACTGCGCTTACTGGCACGGCATTTTCGGCGGTTTGTACCTGCCGCATCTGCGTCAGGCGATTTACTCGGAATTGTTGATCTGCGAACGGCGGCTTAATAAAATCGGCGACCGGAAAGGTTTCCGGATTACGGAAATGGATTTTGACGCCGACGGCGAAAACGAAATCATCTGCGATTACGGCAACCTGCATACGGTTATCGCACCGCATCGCGGCGGAATGATCACGGAAATATCCATGATGGATAAGGCCTTTAATTTGCTCAACACCATCAAACGCTATCGTGAATCATACCACCGCAAAGTCTTATTGTCCGATAATGAAGAACAAACCAACGCCAGCGGCAGCATTCACGACCTGGTGTTGTCCAAGGAGAAAGGGCTGGATAAGTACCTCAAGTACGACAAATATCCGCGCAAGAACCTGCTCGATCACGTTATTCATCCGGCCGTCTCACTGGACAGATTCCACGATGGCGAATACTTCGAGGACAGCGATTTCATTGCAGGCCGCTATACTCCCGAATTCGATGAGAAAACGCGGACACTGACTCTTTCACGCGATGGCTGGATCAACTGGCAGAATTTCAACATCAAAAAGATGATCGTGTTTGATAAAACCGCCTTGAAGATTACCTATACTTTGACTAATTCCGACAAAAAGGAAAACATCTTCCGCTTTGGGCCGGAATTCAATTTCGCCCTTCTGGGTGGTGATTCACCGGACCGCTATTATGTCGCGGATGGCGAAAAAACCGCCGAACCAGCCCTGAACTCCAGCGGTGTTTTAGCCGGGATCAAGGCCCTGGGCGTCGTCAATGAGTGGGATAAGTTCAAAGCCGAAGTGCACGCGCCGCAGGCCGCTGAATTCTGGCGCTTCCCGGTGGAGACGGTATCGCTGTCCGAAGCCGGATTCGAGCGCATTTACCAGAGTTCGGTGATCATTCCGTGGTTCGATGTCAGACTGAAAGCGGGCGAAATTGTCACCTTCTCTATCGAATTACAGACTGCCGGACTGTAAGCAGTTTTTATCTGTTTTTAGATAAAATTGGGAATTAAAATTCCTTACTGATGCTCTTTAATTCAAAATATCTGCCGAGTATCAGACCCACTGTATTTAAACGAGGTTCTATTATCATGGTGATAGCAAACAGAGGGAAAAAGCCATGTTTAAGACACGTGAACTGTTTGGGCTTTATTGCGCGGTATGCCTTATAGCATCAATCTCAAGTTGTGATTTATTTAAAAATAATACGAATGAGAAAGATGACGCTCCGCTGAATCTGGCCGATTTCATGCCGATGGGCGTCTATCTGCCGTGGGGACGCATCATCAGCAATGCCGAGCATAATGGCGTCGAGAAATGGACCTGGATTGCGAACAGCCTGGCCGACATGCGATCTCATCATATCAATACAATTTGGGTCGTAGGCCTTACCATTGAAGATTTCCGGCCACTGATCGACCTGTGTGAATCATACGAAATGAAGTTAATCCCCGACCTGGTGGAATTGACCTACAGCGTCCCGGTTTATCAAAATAACTGGACATATCTTGAGGAACAAGCCCGGCGGGCTATAGCAGTCGCCGATAATTCGTCGGCGATCCTGGCCTGGTGTCTGTGTGATGAACCACCTGTCGAAAAGGTCAGCGAAATGGAACATTACCGGCAACTGTTTCAGCAATGGGGCGCCGAGCAACCCACCATCGCAGTCACCCAATGGTCTGCCACTCCAACCTATGGCGCCGAGACCGGATTCGAAGCCCTTTGCGTTGATGTCTATCCTTTTTTCTACCACGGCGACCTGAGTATAACATCACTTTCACAGGCATATTACCAGAGAAGTGTTACCATGGCGGTTACGGCGGCTCTTGAAACCGGTAAAACCACCTGGGTCATGCCACAAATGTTTGCCAATGCGGAAGGCCCCTGGCAATACACCGATAATTACGACATTGAGGCGTTACCCGGCTCGGTTGTCGGTTGGAGAACTCCAACCTGTGCCGAAGTCCGCTGGCAGGTCTGGAATGCCCTGGCTTATGGCATGAAAGGTTTTATCTTCTTCCTCTACAACGGCGATTCAGACGAACAGCCCGATGCTCCGCCCTGTGACAGCACGGCTTTTCCTCCCGAATATTATCTCACTGAATCATTGGTGCTACCCGGATGCGGAGCATTTGTGCTGCCTAATGGGCAATCCACTCCGCAATATGAAACCCTGTCCGAAACCTTTGCGGCGCTGGATACTCTGAAGCCGTTATTTTTGCCAGCCGTGCCGGCTGACTCCGCGATTGGCGAACTACTCGTAGCGGCCTCACTCGGCAGCTTCTATAATCCGGTCTGTAAACGTTATTTCGCGGTGCTGGCCAACAATGACATCGACCAGGAACAAACCATATGGCTTATGCTGAAACGCCGCCAGACTGTGTGCGACCTGTTGACCAAGTCACAGTACGAACCGGACGCGGATAATATCATCCAGATTCCGCTGGAACCCGGAATGGCCGCGGTGCTGGAATATACGCCGTGAAGTTGCTAAGTAAATCTTGCTTTTAGAGTAAGTTCGCAATCCGAAAACCGGTAATCATTCCCTGGTTCGACATCCATATCTGACTTGTTATCTCTCACTCAACCTTTAAAATCATACCCCAATTTGGGTAAATCTTCAGCCTGATCGATCCGTTTTCGGCTCGGTAGAACTGATTTTCATTTAACAGATCGGTGGCTGAATTTGCCTGGATTTTAAAATGCTTCTCCCGATCGGAGCCATTAATCAATACTACTACTTTCTGATCGGGCGTTTGCCTGGAGAAGGCCAGGAACTCCGGTTCGACTTTTATTTCTTTATAGTTACCGTTCTTCAGCGCATCATTGTACTTTCTGATATTTGATAGTTTTTGGATAGTTCGAATCAAAGTATCGTCAAATTCACGATACATACTGTCAAGTTCCAGGCTCGGTCGTAACTGAAGATCGTTATGCCCGCCTTTTTTTCCGGTAATTCCCCACTCGCTGCCGTAGTATATGGAAGGTATGCCCGGCATAGTAAAAAGAAGAATATGCAGAGGATACAGGTGCCGGATGTCTTTCAGAGAGGTGGCGATCCGGTCGACATCGTGATTGTCTAAGAAATTGTACAGTTTGAGATGCTGATATAATCCGTGGTCGCCGTTTTGACGATTAAGAGCATAGGCTATTTCAAACATATTTTTATCGTTAAAACTGGAATATAAACTTTTATAACATTCATAATTTGTCGTGGAATCGAGGCTTTCCGGATTGGCCCATTCTTTATAATCGCCGTGAACGACCTCGCCCATTAGCCAGAAATCAGGTTTCAGGTTTCTTGTAAAAGAAGAAAGACGCCTAATAAACCCGGGCGAAAGATTGTCGGCGGCATCCAGGCGCAATCCATCGATATTGAATTCGTCAATCCACATCTTGACGGCGTTAAAAAGATGACTTTCCACATACGGATAATTCAGGTTCAATTTCACAAGGTTATAATGTCCATCCCAGGTAGCATAGGTGAATGGGTCACCCATCGGACTGTACTTCGAGAAATCCAACCCGGTAAACCATTCCGTGAACATCGAATTGGTGCGATGTTGCTGTAAATCCCGAAAGGCGAAAAAATCGCGCCCGACGTGATTGAACACTCCGTCGAGGATTACCCTGATGTCATTTTTATGGAGTTCGCTGATGACATTTTTCAGCGTTGAATTGGTACCAAGCCGCCGGTCGACTTCAAAATAATTGGTCGGGTCATATCCGTGTTCGACACTTTCGAAAACCGGTCCCAGATACAGAGCGTTGATTCCTAATTTCTTAAAGTGATCAATCCAACTTAGAACTTTAAATAATCTCTCGACCGGTGGCGAATTATTATCGTTTTTCGGGGGGGCTCCACAAAATCCCAGAGGATAAATATGATAAAATGTTGCGTGATCGATCCACTTATTAGCCATTGAGCTTCTCCTTAATTGTTGTACATACCATTAGGTATATTATCTGGTTAAAAATTTTTATTATGCAAATATCCCGTACATAAACTGCTTAGTTACCAGGAAATAAACGTTGCCATCCAGCGCCATTTCATCGTGCAAATACATCTGGATATAAGAATGAATCATCCCCAGAAAAGTTATTGCCAGTTGTCTTTCTTTTCCTTTAATGTTTCCATGTTCCGGGACTGAATCACGGAATATTTGGGTGAGATTGTCATAAAACCAGTCAATATCAGGCTTGGCGGTTGTATATACTTCGCTGTTTTTAGAGGCCGACAGAACGTTCAGATAAAAACTGTAGAAATCTTTATTTGCTTGAGCAAATCTGAAATGAACCTTTACGGTTTCTTCCAAAGTATTTAACAGGTGTCCACTATAAGAAGACTTTGCGGTGAGCTCTATTTTCAACTTACCGAAATTATCATCTAAAAGGTGTTTCAACAATCCGTTCTTACTACCGAAATAATGATAGAGTGTCGGCTTCTTTACTCCGACAGAATCGATGATCCTCTGAATCCCGACATTTTCATATCCGTAAGCATTGAACAGGGTCAATGATTGTTTTAACATTTCTTCTTTCATACTCACGGGAACAATATACCGATTGGTATACATTTTTCCTAAGTTTTTCTTAGCATTTACACCTAACAAGTAGTGCTTGATAACGGTAATCTTATCCGATTCTACTTGATGAATCTCTCGCATCAAACAGTCCAAAGATTAGATCATCGGTATATTAGAATAGTGTTTATAACAGCGATATTTGCCCGCCTGCTGACGCAGTCACGCGAGCAGGTTCTCTTAAACAGAAAAACACTAAAATGTAAAATGAACTTTACAGTACTGATTTAGGTTTGTGAGTGCAGCAGGGATCGAACCTGCGACCCACGGCTTAAAAGGCCGTTGCTCTACCAACTGAGCTATGCACCCTACAAAAAGCCCGCAAAATTAGTGCTATATCAAAAATTATCCAAGAAAAACCTTGTCACCGGGACGAGAAAACAATTGGTCGTTTTCCGATCAGGAAGATAAAATCCGATAAATTATTTGCAACTCTTCATCCAGCGGTTTTTTCTTTTCCCAGGTCTCTGGCAACGGGATAAACGATACGGCGTTATTGGCCCAGCCGACCATGATGTCAGTCTTGCCGTTCTCCAATGCTTTGACAGCGTGATAACCTAACCGGCTGGCCAGCATGCGATCAGTCGCCGAGGGACTGCCACCCCGCTGGGTATGTCCGAGTACACAGACGTGGCAAAGAGTATGATATTTCTTTTGCAGTTTTTCAGCAATTTCATGAGCGTTACCGAGTTCATCGCCTTCGGCAATGACAATAAGACTGCTGGTTTTACCGGCCGAAGCCCAGGTTTTTATTAAATTGCCAAGATCCTCCAATGACAGCTGTGATTCCGGCACCAGAATCTCCTCGGCGCCACCGCAAATTCCGACTTCCAGCGCGATAAATCCTGATCGTCGACCCATGACTTCAACAATGAACAGCCGGTCATGCGATGCGGCCGTGTCCCGGATTTTATCGATAGAATCGAGAGCAGTGGTCACAGCTGTGTCATAACCGATGGTCAGATCTGTGCCATAAATATCGTTGTCGATCGTACCGGGCAGACCGACAATCTGGATATTTTGTTCCTGGTAAAGCGCATGTGCACCGTGGAAACTGCCGTCGCCACCAATCACGACCAAACCGTCAATCTCCCACTCTCTTAACATGTCAGCGGCGCGTTTGCGTCCGGCCGCATGCATAAAAGATTCACTGCGTGAGGTTTTCAGGAAGGTTCCGCCCTTTTGGATAATATTGCTGACCGAACGCCGGTGCAATGGCATGATTTCACCGTTGATCAAGCCTTCATAGCCGCTATAGATTCCAAATACCGCGATCCCATCATAAATCGCAGTCCGCACCACCGCCCTGACACAGGCGTTCATTCCGGGCGCATCGCCACCGCTGGTCAGAACCGCAATCTTTTTAACGTTTCCCATTTTATTTCCTCTTTCTATGTTTTCAGGTTTATTATTAATCTCAGAATTCAATAATGACCGATTACATTTTGATCGGAATTTCAAGGTATTGGGCATTGACGCCGTCCAGTAAATTCAGTTTCCGCACCAATTCGACATGTTTCTCTTTTTCTCCGACGAGTTCCAGGATAATCGAACCGACTTCCGAACATTGATCCAGCACACCTTCATGCAGACCAAGTCTGGTTTTGATGAAGCAGCCCCATTCGGTCAGAATCTTCTGGACGGTAACGGCCTCTTTCTTGCGTAAGTTCACGACGATAATCATAAAATTCTTGGTCATATTGCCTCCTCGTGATTATTGATTTTGAGCCGCCTGGATTAATTTCTCTACGGCCGGAGTTATCATTAGTTCAACCTGTCCGGCTGGTTGTTTGGCGGTTTTGGTAATTTCATCCGCTCTGGCTGACCAGGAAGCATCAGGTTTGGTTTTGTTTTGCAGATAACTGACCGCTTCCAATCCGGATTGCGCCAGGTGAGCGCTGGTTTCGGAAAGCCCGGCGATTTCCTGCAATATCGGCGAATAGTTTATAACCGGCATCAGGGCGGCGTGATTCGCCTGCCAGATTTTCAACATTCCGACCAGATCAACACACGCCTGCTCGTCATGATTATCCAGATATTGCGCCACTAATTTATTAAAACGGCGGGCTATCATCGATTCCGGCCGGGCAGCATCCACCAATCGGGTATACGGCGAATAAGACGTATATTTTTTACCCTGAAAGTGGCGGTCGTAGATCTTGACCGGCTCGACGATATCGGCAAATGTCTTCAGATTCGTAATATCCTGATTGTTCGTGAGGCGACGGAGCATCATATCGTAATTTTTGATATGGGTCAGTTCCAGTTCTTCCATCTGGTGACTGACGACATCCATGCGGCGGTACATGTCGTCAATGTCACGTACCGTTTGCGGCGACCAGAAACGTTCGGCAATCGCAATTGTGCGCGGCCAGATGCGGGAATCGACGGTTTCGTACGTCACTAATTCCGCCCAGCTGGTGGCCTCACCGCCCAGGATGAATTTTTTATCGGTATCGCTGAGTTTGGAATCGGGCGGAATCGGATCGTTCAGATAATGGTACTCGGCGGGCTGGATCAGGTCGATGTAATACCCATTGGAAAGAATTCCCATGTAGCCTTTTTGCGCCGATTCGGCTAAATACTGGTAGCCGCGCCAGGAGTGAATTACGATGTCTTTTGGAAGACCGGGCTGAAAAATCTCGTCCCAGCCGATCATTTTCTTGCCATGTTTTGTCAGGATTTTCAGAACACGCTGGTTGAAATAACGATGCAGTTCGTGATTATCCTTGAGTTTATTTTTCTTCATGAAGGCCTGGATTTCAGGATTGGCGTTCCAGTCGTTGCCGGTATTTTCATCGCCGCCAATGTGCATATATTCATCCGGGAAGAGGGCGGCCATTTCCATAAAAAATGCATCCAGAAACTGATATGTAAAATCTTTGGCCGGATTCAAGGTCGGATCCAGTACGCCCCAATTGCGCTCGACTTTGGTGGGCGTCGTCCAGCTACTGAGTTCCGGATAGGCGAAAATCCAGGCGCTGGCGTGCGCCGGTACATCGAATTCCGGGACAACCCGGATGCCGCGCTCGGCGGCGTAAGCGATGATTTCCTTGATCTGGGCTTGGGTATAATACAAACCGTCTGAGGATTTTTCGTACAGTTTCGGCCAGGATTTACATTCCACCCGGAAACCCTGATTATCAGCTAAATGCCAGTGAAAAACATTCATCTTCACAGCGGCCATGCCGTCCAGATTACGCTTGATGACTTCGACCGGCATAAAATGGCGGCTGACGTCGATCATCAGACCGCGCCAGGTAAAACGCGGCACGTCGTCGATTTGTACTGCCGGAAAGTAATAACCATTCGCGTCGGCCTTCAGTAATTGCAATAATGTCTCCAGTCCACGCATGGCGCCGAGATCGGTTTCAGCCTGCAGTTCGACTTTTTCAGGAGTAATCGTGAGTTTGTACGATTCATCTTCATTGACGATCAATTGGCCGGTTCGCTTGACATTAATGATAAAACGGGCGGTATCATTAACGCTATTGGCATAGATATAATCCTGCGGAAAAAACAACCCGGTACGACCGGATAAACGGCGCAAAACCCGCGTGGCATAACGAGCCAGACGCTCGCTGTCCTGACCATTAACTGCCACACTGAATTTAACGTCGAGCCTGAACTGGCCGTCGCCAATTTTAACCTGTGCCGGAACCGGCATCAAAATTATATCAGCCGGGAGAACGTTTTCAGCCCATAGAGCACCAACACTCAGCAGGCCAAGCAGAACGATAGACAAAACTTTTTTCATAAAATTCCTTTTATTTGGTTTTTTCAGTTTTCAGAAACTGATTCCAGACCCGCTGACTGGCTTTCCGGGCCTCGT
>JAZDEI010000048.1:0-4761 GCA_043808945.1 Fidelibacterota bacterium
GCCGCAGTCGCCAGGTTTTTAGCCGGACGATAAATAAGGCGACCGACCAGATCGTAGACCTCAAGTGTTATTTTGGCCGACGGGTACGGGAGCTGATAGCGCACGCCGATTTCATCATCCCGGCCGTCACCGTCCGGTGAAAAAACCGCCGTAGTCATTTCAATGCCGGCTTTATTTAGCGGCTGATTTAAGGCAACGCTATTGACCTTTCCCGGAGTACCGCCCGACCGGGCAACGCTAGCGCGCCAATTCGTCGCCCGGTTGGAAATGCCGAATGAAATCCTCTCCATGGCAACTCCCTGCCTGATATTCCAGGTAGCATCATAAAGCAGGCTGTCGATCGTCCGGCCGGTCGGATCATATAAATATAACGCATCCTCGGAGTTGTTCAGTGAGGGAAAATTGTCAAGCACCAGAGTTTGTGATGTCAGTAATTCCGGAAACGTAAATACTGACGAATCTCCGGCAATGACGAAATATTCTCCGGCCGGCAGACAAAATCCAGCCGGAACGCGCCGCCGGATCGCCGTATTTTGATCGGAAATCAGCCAGTCCGCGAGATCAATTTCAATCTGGCCCGGATTATAAATTTCGAGATATTCGGCAATCGAACTCGAAGCCGTCCGAATTTCGTATGGGTATGGCATAAATTCAGATAAGAGTAACGCGGCTTCCGGCCAGGCAATTTGAATGGTCTGGGCGGCAGAATCATTGCTGGCCACCTGATCGGACTGACCCATTACCCGAACAACAAGGTCGTACTTGCCGGACGCCAACGGGCCTATCTGAAAAGCACCACTATCGGCTTGCCCCACATTCAGACATTCCAGTGGAATATGAGTCACGATCCCGGCCGCGAGACCATTCATAAGAGTCACATCAAGGTTGGCATCACAGGATCTATTCTGCCCGGTGTTTGTGATAAAGAACCGAACATTAAAAACAGTGGTTGTGTCGCCGGTAATTGCCGAAAAGCGGAGAGAGTCGAGACACAGATCATTTTCCGGCCGGGTGACACTGTTCAGGTATCCGGCTGTCTGATGCTCCGAATTGACCGAATATGTCCATGATTCCGACTCAATGCCGGCCAGTTCCGGCAGGATTTTTTCTGCTGAAAAGCCGGCTTTAACAGGCCAACCGGCACCGTAGCCGAGCGAATCGATAATTTTTCCGGTCAGATCTTTTAACCAAATCTGATCGGCGGAATTATTGAGTCCGGGCCATTTTCCGGGAATTACGATCGCCGCATCTGTGGTTTGAAAAAAATTGAAGCAGGCGCTGTCACCGCTGAAAACGACATAGTCGCCCGCCGGGATTTCGACCGCTGGTAGATCCGTCTGTGAATTGCGATTCCCGAGCGACCAACCGGATAAATCGATTGTTACGCCACCGATATTGATACATTCAACGAACTCGACCTGATCGCTGACCGGATACGGCAAAAATTCATTGAGTGTAATGCAACCCGACGGAAAAGCCACGATCAGATTGGCATTAGTAAGATTATCAGCCGGGTCGTCGTCCTTATTCCATTCGATTTCGGTCAGATACATATTTTGGCCGGACTTTTCGGCCGTGATCCGGCCAGTGGCTCGCAGTGATGAATCCGGCACCAGACTGTCTAAAAATATTTTAGTCCAACAAAGTTCATCATCTTGTCCGGAACCGTCGCGATTGCGGTCGGCATAGATTTTAACCAAAAATGATTCGGCCGGGTTTCGCCCCTTGTTTTTAACGATAAATGAAAATTCGGCGGCCATTCCGGCCGCGGCCAGCGTATCCGTAAATTGAAACGACGCCGGTACGATTGCCAGATCGTTCTCTAATTTGATGACAGAATTGATCTGACCGGGGGTTGCCATCTGGAGCGATCCGTTCCAATTGTTGGCAGTTAATGCCGGTTGGTCAGGATCGAGTCGCTCGAGCGAAATCCCGGTTCCGCTACCCCAACTTTCCCGATAACAAATGCTGTCGATCGCCTGACCAATGGCATCGTACACGAAAAGTGAATCGGAAGCATTGTTGAGCGTCGGAAAAGACTTTGGTACGATTAACGTTTGCTTAAAATCCGGGTAATCCGATGCAAAATCCCGGCGTGCCACGACAACCGCGAACTCGTCGGCGTTCAGGGTAATGAAAGAATCGGCCAGAGCCACCCGACTGCCCAGCGCATCCCGGAATTTCCACTGGTTCAGGTCGACCGGATTTTCCGAATTATTATAGATTTCGAACCATTCACTCTGACCGGTCAGCGGCGCAAACATGATTTCGTTAATTACGACTACGCCCGGCGGATATCCGATTTTAAGTGCCAAATCCTGAAAGTTATTGGTGTTGTCCGCATCGGGAGCGCAAATAATTCGGGCGGCCAGATCAAAAACGCCGCCATAAACCGGGCTGAATGTCACTGATAATTTGACCGAATCTTCCACCTGGATCGAAGTCAAGACGGTAATCATTGTATCGAAAAAGCTCACCGTCGTTTGTTGATCGATCTTTTTATTTAATTGTACGGCAAGCGCAAAACCGTTTACTTTATTAAGACCGGTATTAACGATTGTGATTTCGCACAAAACTGGCTCGCCGGCAATCAGCGGCTCGTTCACCGGTTGAAGTATAATTTTCTGCAAAGTCAGATCGTATTCTTTTATCAGGTTTGAATTGATTGCGCCGGGAGTACTACCGGCGACTGCCCGGGAACTGCTCCAATTGGTCTGCTCGGCTGCCATATGATACGGATTGCGTCTTTCAATTGAAATACCTGAACCGCCGCCCCATTCCACTTTATAGAACACCGTCTCAATCAGACTCCCTGCCGCATCAGACAGAAATAAAGAGTCTGCCGTATTTTTCAACGATGGAAATCGCGACGGTACAATCAAAACGCCATCAAAATCGGGGAAAATCGTCAGAAATTCCGGGTTTTCGGCCACGACCGCAAAGCCTTTCGCGGCAAGTCCGATCGCCGAATCGGCGAGTTTGATCCAATTTCCTTTGCCATTCCGGAAAGACCAATCGTTCAAGTCGACCGGATAGGATTGCGGATTGTATATCTCAAACCACTCCGGTTCGCCTGAAGCCGGCATATACATGATCTCATTGATAATCAGGGCCTGGTTCGCATAGCCGATCCGCAGATTGCACCTGGCGGTGTCATTATCCGTTTTTTCATCTGCTGGCAATCCAACTTCGGCCGTTATGCTGTGCAATCCGCCCGGAACGGCATCACAATTGACCCCGATGGCTTGGGTTTCATCCGCTGCTAATACGGAATTGACCGAAATCATTGTATCGGAGATTAGCCCAAAAACCGGATTCGTTATGGTTAACGACACCACAAATTGTTGCACGAGTTCGATCCCATTATTTCGGACATAAACCACCAACGAAACCGGCGAACCATGAACAATCGGCATATCGTTCTGCACAACCGTCACCGAGTCGATCGCCAGATCGAAATTTCGCAAAACCACCGAATTTTCACGGCCGGGCGTGGCTTTTTCCTCGTCGGTCGAGAGGGCCCAGTTGCGAGCTCGATTGGCTGGCGCAAACGGATTTTTTCTTTCCAGCGAAGTGCCCTGACGATAGCCCCAGGAACTGAAATATCCCAACGCATCGATCGTATTCCGGCAATGATCTCTGATCACGATGGAATCTTTAGTATTGTTCAACACCGGCACGGCCTCCTGACAATCGAGCAGGCGCGCCGCCTTGCCCCAATAATTTTTAAAGGTTGTGGAGTCATTTACCAGCACCAAATAATCCTGTGGCGGCAGGTAAAAATTCCGGTCGGTAAGTCGGGCATCCGAATTATTATCGGTGATCGTCCAGTTTTTCAGGTTCAGAGTATCGTCGGAAATGTTGAACAACTCGACCCATTCGCCACCGCCGTCGGTCGCCGGACAATACATGAATTCATTGATGATTAAACAATTTGATGGAAAAGCGATGTCAAGTTCAAGAGAATCCACATCGTTTTCTGCTATTTCATCCGCCGCGAAAATCACTCTCGCCAGCATCGAATGACTGCCGGAAGTAAAACCGGGGGAGGTCACATTTTTCACGACCGAATCGCCCGGCGGCAATGTCAGCGTTTCCTCAAATAAGATTGCATCAATCTGTTCATCGGAATCATGATCTGTACCAAACAATATCCGAACATCTTCAGCGATTTGCAGGCCGACATTTTTCACGGCAAATTCAAATTCCACCGGCTCATTCCACGCAACCCGACCGACCGGAGAAATCTGCTTTAAGCCGCTGACAGCGACATCGCGATCACGAGGTGCCAGACTGTTCAGAAATCCCGGCGTTCCGCGCAGATTCCGGCTGTTACCCCAATTGGAAATCTGGTTATCGCCATCTGAGATAATTTTTTCCCAACTATATCCGGATAACGGTTTGGCGGTCGTCAGTACGGCTGAAATCGTGTCACCCTGTGCATTAAACAGATATATCTGACTGGCTGCCGAATTCTTCAGGCAATTGCTCGAAAAAGATTTATCATGAATTGTAACTAAGAGCGCACTATCCGGGATCAAATCTTCATATGTCGATGACTGATTGTCTACCAAATAGCCCTGATCCATTATCACGGCAAAACCGTGCGGTCGGAGAGTGTCGCCGTAATCTGGTACGAAACTCAATGTGTCGGCGTAATCATTGATCTTCAGGTACCAGCCGTTCAGCGCTATCGCCGAATCCCCGCAATTATACAGCTCGATAAACTCGTCGTAATAATCTGCCCCGGCCGGATCGGCC
>JAZDEI010000049.1:0-17681 GCA_043808945.1 Fidelibacterota bacterium
ATGATCGGATCAAGGTATTGGCAGATATTATTAATTCGCTGAAGCTGGAGAGATTTCTGTTTTGCTATCTGTTCGATTTTCATAAAAACTGAGTCATGGTTAGTCGGAAGTTTATTAGATATATTACCTTTTCAAAGTGACCTTTATATTTCATGCTGTAAAATACAGCCAAACAAAATTCTGTTATCATTCTTATTTAGGACACTCTTCATTTTTTCAATTCTCATATTTCAAATTAACCTAAAGTGTCTGAAAATTGAAATGAATTTTTTTACTAGGCTATATAGTCGTACTGAATGTCAGTTTCCTATGATGGAATTTGGAACCCATCCTTTTTGAAGAACGATGCTTCCCATTCTTTATTATAATCTTAAACGATGTACTTACTTTTCTGCTTGATTACTGAAATGCTGTCTGTATCCAGTCTATATGGAACCGTGAGCCGCAAAATGCGTACTATTATGCCTGACTTTACCTGCCCAACTCCGGTCAGTGGAGAAGATCCTAAATTTGCCTTATTGATTGCCCGTTCTTTAAATACTTGTGCCAAATAATCTCTCGGAATTGCGGTATAGATTTCGGTCACGATCACACTGCAATGTCCAAGAAGTTTTTTAACTAACTGAATGTTGTTGGTACCGATCAATTTCCGAAGGAAAAAATATGTGCCGAAGACCGGACTTGAACCGGTACGTCCCTATGGAACGAGGGATTTTAAGTCCCTTGCGTCTACCAATTCCGCCACTTCGGCAATGGTAAATTCAATTTTTAAACATCAAGTCGAGGCGACGACCGGACTTGAACCGGTGCATAACGGTTTTGCAGACCGCTCCCTTAGCCACTTGGGTACGTCGCCGATTTAAAAAGCGGTGGAAATTAGATTTTATTCCCCAAAAATCCAAAATCTTTTCTGTATTAGATTTGTATATAAAAGAGGGCGCTGTTGCGCCCTCTTTTATTTTATGGAAAATATCAGTTTACTTTTTATCGTCGACTATTTCGAAATCGGCGTCCTGAATGTTTTCATCTTTTTTTCCGGTACTTTCAGATTGCGGTTGCTCATATGTCTGGCCTGCATCCGGCGGCGGTGGCGGTGGTGTTTCCGTCCGTACCCGTTCGTACATCTTGGATGAGATTTCCGACCAGGCCTGATTCATACTTTCGATAGAATCTTTCATCATTTTAACATTACCGCTACTCTGAGCCTTCTTCAGATCTTCCAGAGCGTTATTCAGTTTACCTTTTTCTTCCGGCTGAAGTTTATCACCATACTCCTTCAGGTTTTTGTCGGTTTGGTAGATCATGGCATCAGCCTGGTTGCGCGTATCGACTTCTTCTTTACGATGGCGGTCGTCTTCCTCGTGCGCTTTGGCGTCATTCACCATTTTTTCTTTCTCATCATCGCTCAAACCGCTCGAGGTCTGAATCCGAACACTCTGTTCTTTGCCGGTGGCTTTATCTTTGGCAGATACATTCAGAATTCCGTTGGCGTCAATGTCAAAAGTGACTTCGATCTGCGGAATACCGCGTGGTGCCGGTGGAATTCCGTCCAAGTGAAAACGTCCGATACTTTTATTGTCATTAGCCATCGCCCGTTCGCCCTGCAGAACATGGATTTCGACCGTAGTTTGACTATCTCCTGCCGTCGAAAAGATCTCGCTCTTGCGGGTAGGAATCGTGGTGTTCCGTTCAATCAGGCGGGTCGCAACACCGCCGAGAGTTTCAATTCCCAGTGAAAGCGGCGTCACGTCTAACAGCAGAACATCGTGGACTTCGCCGCCCAGAACACCGCCCTGGATGGCAGCGCCGACGGCAACAACTTCATCAGGATTGACGCTTTTATTTGGCTCTTTTCCAAAAATCTCTTTTACTAATTGTTGCACTTTGGGAATCCGGATTGATCCGCCGACGAGTATAACCTCATCGATGTTCTGCGCCGTTATTCCGGCATCCTTCAAGGCCTGTTCGCAGGGACGGCGGGTACGTTCGATCAAATCGTCGACCAACGTTTCAAATTTGGCTCGCGAAAGTTTCTCCAGCATATGAATCGGCCCGGCAGCTCCGGCCGTAATGTAAGGCAGGTTGATTTCGGTCTCTATATTGGATGAGAGCTCGATCTTGGCCTTCTCGGCGGCTTCTTTGAGTCTTTGCATTGCCATCGGATCTTTTTTCAGATCGATCCCTTCTTTTTTCTTGAATTCATCGATCAGCCACTCGATCAGGCGCTGATCAAAATCGTCACCACCCAGGTGGGTATCGCCGTTAGTGGATTTCACTTCGAAAACGCCATCACCAATTTCCAGAATAGAAACATCGAATGTACCGCCACCAAGGTCGTAGACGGCGATTTTTTCGTCTTTTTTCTTATCTAGACCGTAAGCCAACGCGGCCGCAGTCGGTTCATTGATGATTCGTTTGACTTCCAGTCCGGCGATTTTTCCGGCGTCTTTGGTCGCCTGGCGCTGAGCATCATTAAAGTACGCCGGGACAGTGATGACCGCTTCGGTAACCTTTTCGCCCAGCTTTTCTTCGGCGGTTTGTTTCATTTTTTGTAAAACCATCGCGCTGATTTCAGGTGGGGAATAATCCCGGTCGGCTATGTGTACGCGCGCATCTCCATTTGGCCCTTCAACGACTTTAAACGGAACCTCTTCACGCTCACGTTTGACTTCGTTGAAGAGACGGCCCATAAAACGTTTGATTGAATAAACCGACCGGTCGTGGTTCGTGACAATCTGCCGTTTGGCAGTATCACCCACGACGCGCTCACCGTCTTTTTTAAAAACGATGACCGAGGGTGTAACCGGCCGACCTTCAGAATTTTCCAGCACCCGTGGCTTGCCGCCTTCCATGACAGCTACGCAGGAGTTGGTTGTTCCCAAATCGATACCAATAATTTTTCCCATATCTATCTCCTATTCATTTTTTCAGGATCAGTTTTCAAATGTCAGTAGAATAGTGACAAACCCCGTGCCAAGTAGCGATTAGGACACAACGTCAGATTATGTATTTGATTTTAAAGCCTAATAAAAAAAGCCTGCAATAATGGCTTAATTAATTATTGACCGGCTCATTGGCGATCGCAGCCGAAGAAATTTTATATTCGATTTCCGGCTGGCTGAAAATAATTTTCTGAGCATCGACGCTCACGACGATTCCGATTCCCCGTCGCAGGGTCCCATTCAATAATAATTCGGAAATCGGATCTTCGATAAGGATCTGGATCGAACGACGCAGTGGACGTGCTCCGAACTCCGGCTTGAATCCCTGATCGAGGATAAGTTCTTTGGCCTCGTTTTTTAATTCCAGAGTCGTACCGGTAACCGCGAGATTTTTCCGAATATCATTCATCTGTAAATCGATAATAGCCAAAATGTCCTGCCGGCGAAGCGGCCGAAAAACGATCGGATCGTCGATCCGATTTAAAAATTCCGGGTTGAAAATCTGCTGAGTTTCTTCCATGATCCGTTTCTTCATGGCTTCATATTCAGTCGCGGGGTCGGCTTTGGAAAATCCAAAGGAAGCATTTTGCATGACCCGCGAACCAACATTGGAGGTCATGATGACAATCGTATTTTTAAAATCAACCCGGCGGCCGAAACTATCGGTCAGTACGCCGTCGTCGAAAATTTGCAGTAAAATATTAAAGACATCGCGATGGGCTTTTTCGATTTCATCAAACAATACCAGCGAATACGGCTGACGACGGACTTTTTCAGTCAGTTCGCCACCCTCTTCATAGCCGACATATCCGGGTGGCGCGCCTATCAAACGCGATACCGCAAATTTTTCCATGTACTCAGACATATCGATTTTGACCAGGGCATCCATACCCGGAAACAGAAAGCGCGCCAGGATTTTCGCCAGTTCGGTCTTTCCGACGCCGGTTGGACCGAGGAATAAGAACGAACCGATCGGACGATGCGGATCTTTTAATCCGGCCCGTGCTCGGCGGATAGCACTGCTGACAGTCCGAATGACCTCATCCTGCCCGATGATCGACCGACGTAATTCGTCTTCCATCGTCAATAATTTTTGGTTTTCTGACTCGGCAATGCGGTTAACCGGGATGCCGGTCATCATCGCTACCACGTCAGCGATGTCATCGGCTGAGACGGTGATGGTTTGTCTTTCGCCATTCTTATCCCAGGCCTGCTGTAGTTCGGTTATTTGCTCTTTCAGGCGGCGTTCATCGTCCCGCAGATTGGCCGCTTTCTCAAATTTTTGTTCCTTGACGGCATCGTCCTTTTGATCGCGTATTTCCTCCAAACTCTTTTCGGCCTGGATAATTCCATCCGGAATCACGACATCCCGCAAGTGAACCCGCGACCCGGCTTCATCCATTACGTCGATAGCTTTGTCCGGCAGAAATTTGTCGGTAATATATCGGTCACTAAGTTCGACTGCGGCCCAGAGGGCATCATCGTTATAACGAACATGATGATGAATTTCATAGCGTTCGCGCAGTCCCTTCAGGATCGCAAGCGATTCCTCTTTGGTCGGTGGATTGATAATGACTTTTTGAAAACGTCTTTCGAGAGCGCCATCCTTTTCAATAAATTTGCGATATTCGTCGAGTGTCGTAGCACCGATGCATTGCAGTTCACCACGGGCTAAAGCCGGTTTGAACATATTGGAGGCATCCAGCGATCCGGAAGCTCCGCCTGCACCGACAATCGTGTGCAATTCGTCGATGAACAGGATTATATCACGGGCTTGTTCCAGTTCCTGCATGATGGTTTTCATGCGTTCTTCAAACTGGCCGCGATATTTGGTACCGGCGACAATCGCCGCCAGATCGAGGTCGATAATACGTTTATTTGCCAGCAGGCGCGGCACTTTCTTGGCGATGATGCGTAAGGCCAGCCCCTCGGCAATGGCAGTTTTTCCGACGCCCGGTTCGCCGATCAAAACCGGATTGTTTTTCTTCCGCCGCGATAAAATCTGGGCGACCCGCTCGATTTCCTGATCGCGGCCGATGACCGGATCAAGCTGATTATTACGGGCTTTTTCGGTGATGTCGCGGGAAAAATGATCGAGCGCCGGAGTGCGCGAACTCTTTTTCTCGAACTTCAATGTTTTGGGGCTTTCCGGCACCGAGCCGGAAATTTCGCTCCGAAAATTGGGATAATCCACACCAAAACCGTTCAGGATTTCGCAGGCAGTACCTTCCCGTTCCTTTAAAATCGAGAGCGTGATATGTTCGTCACTGACGATCTCAGCGCCGAGTTCCTTGGCTTCATTATAGGTGTTTCTGAGAATCCGCTCGACCTGTTTGGTGAACGGAATGCGGCCGAGAGTCAATGTCCCGCCGATTGCTTTTAATGAATCTGAAACCATGCTGTGCAATTGCTTAATATCAACTTCCAGGTTCATTAATATTTCGACGGTGACGCTTTTATCTAAATTTATAACAGCGCTCAGCAGATGCTCCGAGCCCATATAATTATGATTCAGACGAGCCGCTTCGTCACGGGCGGCTTTTATGACGGTCTGGATTGCTTTCGAAAAATTCTCTTTCATTACTAATCAACTCATTTTAAATAACGCCTGAAGTTAAAACTGCCAGACTGGTAAGTCAATAGGCACCGATCGATCTGACATTTTAGCCAGAAGAACTGTTCGGATCCGGATCAATTTCTCAGCTCGGTTAGCAAAGAACCTTTACCAAACTGGAAAATACGGTGGGATTTTTCGGCAATCGTCTGATTGTGAGTGGCAATGATAAACGTCCGGTTGAATTCACGGTTCAATTCCAGAATCAGGTCAATCAACAGATCGCTGTTGCCGGAATCCAGGTTGCCGGTCGGTTCGTCTGCCAAAACAACTAACGGATTATTAATCAAAGCCCGGGCGATTGCCACGCGCTGACGTTCTCCGCCGGAAAGCATTGCCGGTCGATGCGTGAAGCGCCCGGCCAGGCCAACCCGTGTCAGCATTTTCCGCGCCATTTCTTCCGCGGCTTTAACCGTCCGACCACAGATCATCGCCGGGATCATCACATTTTCAAGCGCAGTGAATTCCGGCAGAAGATGATGAAATTGAAAGACAAACCCGATCCGCGTGTTGCGGAAGAGAGCAATTTCACGGTCGGCCAACTCAAACGGATTCCGATTCTCGTACTCGATCACGCCGGCATCCGGCCGGTCAAGCGTTCCCAGCAGATTGAGGAGAGTCGATTTACCGATGCCGGAAGGCCCGACGATGGCGACGACTTCGCCGGCATTAATATCGAAACCAACCTCCTTCAGTACGGTGATTTCCGAGCCATCGTTCCAGAACGATTTGCACAGATTTCTGACTGTCAGTAGAGAATTGCCCGTTTCATTTTTCATATTGAATCGCCTCCAAAGGCATGAGTTTCCCGACCCGCCAACTCGGGTAAATTGTTCCGCCGTAAATCAAAGCCAGCCCGATGCCGATTATCATCAACAGGTCGGTCACCTGCACCCTGACCGGTAAATACGGAATAAAATAGACCGAAGGCAAAGGTATAAAATGAAAATGCTGTTGCAGAATACAAAAAACCAGCGCCAGGCCGACTCCGCAGGTCAGACCGATACTCCCGATCAGCAAACCGAGGCGCAGGAAAATCGCGCGAATCTGC
The DNA here is from genome assembly GCA_043808945.1 of Fidelibacterota bacterium. Classification (GTDB taxonomy): domain Bacteria; phylum Fidelibacterota; class UBA2242; order UBA2242; family UBA2242; genus JAGNGI01. The sequence goes on from JAZDEI010000049.1 coordinate 6,608, forward strand.
GCCGGATGCATACCGAGCGCCTGCAACATCCCGATCTCGCGGATTTTCTCCATGATAAGCATGACCAGGGCGCTCGTCAAATTCAAAATCGCCACCAGGATAATGAAACTGAGCGCCGCAAAACTGCCGTACTTTTCCAATTTCATCGCGCCGAATAATGTGCGATGCAGGTCTTCCCAGCTCGCAACGTCATATTCCGATCCCAAACCGGCCGATATTTGTTGTTTTACCTTTTCGACATCATGATAATTTTTCAAGCGAATGTCGATCCCGCTGTATAGTTCGCCGAGGTCGAAAATGTTCTGGCCTTCCTTTAATCCAATAAATGCCAGATTCTCGTCGTAATCGAACAGATCGAGTTTGAAAATTCCGGTTACCGCGAACCGGCCGACGATCGGAATGTCCAGCCCGGAACCGATACTGAGCGGGTTGATAATGTTCAAAGTATCGCCCGGATAAACTCCGAGTTTGTCTGCCAGCTGAAATCCGATCACGATGCCCGGCAGATCAGAAGTTGCCGAACTAAAGGTCGCCTCACCCCGTGTAATCATTCCTTCTCCGGCTAATTGTCTTTCCAGAGTTTCTGACTCAATGGCCTTGATTCTGACGACGGCTTCGATCTGCGCCGAAGAAAGCACGGATTTTTTTAAGACGAACGGATAAATGTCGCGGACCGGCGTATCGGAGATCAGGCTTTTAATGCGCTCCACCTCAGGTTGACCAAGATCATGTCCGCTGATGCGCAAATGAGATTCCAGATCGATCACCCGGTTCGTAATTTCGGCTTCAAAACCGTTTAGAACGCTCATTGCCACAACCATCGCAAATGCGCCGAGTGCAATCCCGACCACCGAAACATAAGACGTAAAAGAGATCAGGCCGGTTCTTTTCTTCGACTTAAAATAGCGGAAAGCGATCCAGTTCAGGAAATTTTTATTCATAGCGGGTCGCCTCGCTCGGAGTCAACTTGACCGCTTTGAACGACGGATAAAGCGTCGCCAGCATCGCAAACGCGATTGCGATTAGCCCGATAATCGCAAAATCCCGGACATTCAGCAAAACCGGCAGTGAGTTCATAAAATAGACATCGGCCGGAATGGAAATCAGGTGGAAACGGTTCTGCATATAAGCCAGAACCAGGCTCAGTATAAAACCGATCAACGTTCCGACCACGCCGATAAATAGTCCTTCATAGAAAAATATTCTGTTCACCTGCCGGTTATTCAGCCCCATGCTTTTCAGCACGCCAATGTCACGCGTTTTCTCGATCACGATCATCATTAGCGAACTCACAATGTTAAAGACTGCCACAACGGCGATCAATCCGAAAATCAGCAGAATGGGAATGCGTTGAATTCGCAGCCACTCGAAAAGATTGGCGTGCAGGTCGTTCCAGCTCAGAGCATTATATGGATAACCGAGTGTTTCATTGATATATTTCGCGACAGTCTCGACCTGCCGGCTGTCTTTCAGGCGGATCTGGTAGCCGGAAAAATTTGCGCCCATGTCGAACAAGCGTTGAGCCGCCGTCAGGCTTGTATAGATAAAAATGTCGTCGTAGTCGGAGATTCCGGAATCATACAGGCCAGTAACTGTGAAAGTCGCGATCCGCGGCCGCTTTGCCATATTTTCGGTCGGTTGAAGCACAAAAAGGTAGACCTTTTCACCGACAGTCACGCCGAGTGTTTTGGCCAATTTAGTGCCCAGCATGATTCCGTCGTGGCCGTCCGGCAGATCGAAACGCAATTCTCCATTTTTAATAAATCGCTCCACTGCGAGCGTCCGGCGAATGTCCGTTTCGGCAATTCCTTCTACGATAATCCCATCCGTTTCCGCTCCCTTGCGGATCATCGCGGCGCCATGAATATATGGCACAAAACATTGTACTTCCGGCATTTTTTCCAGTTCGGATTTAATTGACATCGTCGAATCCATCGAATTCTGATAAAGCAGCCGCAGGCGAATATGTGAGTCGAAACCGAGTAGCTTGGTTTTAATCTCCTGTTCGAAGCCGTTCAGGATTGAAATTGTCAGAATTAAAACCGCCACACCTACCGCCAGGCCAATCGTCGCAATGATGCTAATGAATGAAATGTAGCCGATTTTATGCCGGCTGAGCAGATGACGTTTAGCAATGAAAAACGGAACGGTCATCACTGCCCGGTTTCAACTGCGCATCTGCGGAAAGAGAATGACATCTTTGATCGAAACCTGGTTCGTGAACAGCATGACAACCCGGTCGATACCGATTCCAACTCCGCCGGTCGGCGGCATGCCGTATTCCATGGCCATGACGAAATCCTCGTCCATCGCCTGCGCTTCAGCGTCGCCCTGTTCGCGTAGGTTGCTCTGCTGTTCCAGGCGTTCACGCTGGTCAATCGGATCGTTCAATTCGCTGAATGCATTGGCGAATTCGTGCCCGGCGATATATAGTTCGAATCGTTCGACAATCTCGGGCGAACCGTCGCGTTTGCTTTTAGCGAGCGGTGAGATGGCTTTCGGGTAATCCATCACGAAGGTTGGCTGGATCAGGTTCGGCTCGACGAAATTATCGAACAACAGTTCGATGTATTTGCCGTAATTGTCAGCGGGCTTCAGTTCGAGGTTTTTCTTCTGGCAGAACGCCTTCAATTCGGCTTCCGTGAAATGTTCGACATCTTCACCGGCATATTCCCGGATCAGATCGAACATTTTCCGACGAGCAAACGGTTTACTGAAGTCAATCTCATATTCGCCGAATTGAAACTGAAACCGTCCCAGATTGGTGGAAATATGCTTAAAATACTGCTCGACGAAATCCATCAGGTAGTTGTATTCGACGTAAGTTTGGTAAAACTCCAGCAGGGTGAATTCGGGATTGTGGCTCCGGTCAAGGCCTTCATTACGGAAATTTTTCCCGATCTCATAGACTTTCTCAAAGCCGCCGATAATCAGGCGTTTCAGATACAATTCAACCGCAATCCGCAGATAAAATTCGCGGTCGAGGGCGTTATAAAAAGTCTTGAACGGCCTGGCATTGGCCCCACCGTAGATCGGCTGGAGAATCGGCGTATCGACTTCCAGAAAGCCACGTTCATTCAGAAAATCGCGGGTCCATTGAATGATTTTCGAGCGTGTTTTGAAAACATCACGCACTTCCGGATTGACCATCAGATCGAGGTAACGCTGGCGGTAACGCTGTTCCTTATCGGTGAATGCGTCAAAAATCTGGCCGTCTTTTTCCTTGACGACCGGAATCGGTCGAATATTTTTAGCCAGTAATTTTAATTCTTCGACTAAAATCGTGATTTCGCCGGTGCGGGTGCGAAAGACCTTGCCGGCCACGCCGATGATGTCACCGATATCCAGCAAACCGAATAATTCGTAACCCGGTTTGCCGACGCTGTTTTCCTGCACATAAATCTGGATGCGCCCGGACTCGTCCTGCATGTGACAAAAACTGGCCCGTCCCATTTTGCGGATAGCCATTATTCGTCCGGCAACTCTTACCATCACTTTTTCGGTTATTTCGTCGAAGTTTTTTGCAATAACGTCCGCCGTGTGAGTTTGTTGAAATTCGTATTCGTAAGCCCGGACATTCATTTCCTGAATAGCGTGCAATTTCTCGCGCCGGATGGCCAGGAGTTCGGCTAATGATTTCCCGGGAATTTGCTCTTCTTTATTCACTATATGGATCTTTCATTTTTATCGTTTTGTCAATAAATACTGGCGGAGAAATTCGTCGATGTCGCCATCCATGACCGCCTGAATGTTGCCGGTTTCGTGTTTGGTGCGGTGGTCTTTGACCAGTGTATAAGGCTGAAAAACGTACGAACGAATCTGATTGCCCCACGAGATGTCTTTCTTGTTTTTCTCGATCTCTGTCTTTTCTTTTGCGCGTTCTTCCTTTTTCAGTTGATAAAGCCGGGCACGCAAAATTTTCATGGCGCTGTCTTTATTTTTAAATTGGGAGCGCTCGTTCTGACACTGTACGACGATTCCGGACGGAATATGCGTGATTCTGACCGCGGAACTGGTTTTATTGACGTGTTGACCGCCGGCTCCGCTGGCGCGGTAGGTGTCGATCCGCAGGTCGTCCAGATTAATTTCGACGGTAATGTCATCCTCGATTTCCGGGTAAACGAAGACCGAGGCAAAGGAAGTATGGCGCCGGTGATTGGCATCGAATGGCGAAATTCGCACCAAACGATGAATGCCGGCTTCGGATTTGAGGTAACCGTAAGCATAAGCGCCTTTGACTTCGATGCTAACCTCTTTGATACCGGCCTCCTCGCCGTCGAGAATATTTATGACATCCGACTGCATCCCGTTGCGCTCCATCCAGCGCAAATACATACGCATCAGAATCTGAGCCCAGTCCTGCGATTCGGTGCCTCCGGCTCCGGGATGAATGGTCATAATGGCATTTTTTTCATCGTCCGGTTCACTGAGCATAGTTTCCAGTTCGAGCTGATCGACTTTCCGGGTTAGATCAGCTATCATTTTTTCCAGCTCGGGGAGAATTGATTCGTCCTGTTCTTCGGTGGCCAGGTCGGCGAAATCGATCATTTCGTTTTGCTGTTTGACCAAAGCCTCGAATTCATCAATTTCGATCTCTAAACGCCGGATTCGCTGAAGGATGGGCTGCGCCTGCCCCGGATCGGCCCAAAAATCCGATGCGGTTGTTTTCTGACGGGCAGTTTCTAACTCGCTCTTCTTACTATCGAAGTCAAAGAAACCTCCGCAATCCCTCGATTCTGGGCACAATATTGCTAATTTCCGCTTGTATATCACTTAACATTTCAATATCCGAGATTAATTAGGATTAACTAAAATTCAGTTTAAAATTGTCTCCGGCTTACTACCAGACGATCGTTTACTTCTTGACCATCGAGTTTGCCGGTTTCAGGGACGAAAAATCCTTATAACTTGACAAAACGATATATGTGCGGGTTTGCAGAACGCCCGGCCAGGACTGAATCTTGGAAAGTAATTTTTCAAGGGCGGCCGTGTTATCGGTCTGCACTTTCAGTAAATGCGAACCTTCTCCGGTAATGCTGTGACACTCGATTATATCGCTTTCATCGCGACTGCGGCGCACGAACTCATCATAATTATTCGATGGGGAAGTCATGACAAAAACAAAAGCCGTTACATCCTTTCCGATCGCGGCACTGTTTATCTTGGCGTGATACCCTTCAATGATTCCCTTCTTTTCCAGCTTCCGCATTCTCTCGCTGACAGCCGGAATGGTCAGGCCGACCCGGTCGGCGATCTTGTTCCGCTGAATTCTGCCTTCTTTTTGCAGGATGTCTAAAATCTGGACATCAATACTATCAATCATATTTTACTCCTTATCTGATTTTACAAATTATTTATTATCTTCCGGCAATCGTTGTGTAATAAACGATCATACTATAGATCGAAAACAATTGCAACATCTGTTGAGTCCAGGATAGTGAAGTTAAAATATACTGGGTTGGTTTGACCGGTATTACGATCGTATCCGCCGGTTTGATCTCGGGTATATTTTCAGAATCCCCCGACTGGAGAAACTCTTTGACATTGACGCTCGATACGTAATTATCGCCATTTTTCGGCGAGGCGTGAATTATCTTAACCCTGGACAAATTAGCGCGCGTAGTCGGGCCGCCGGCTGCAGAAATAAGCTCGACCAAATCGGTCCCGATCGGCACATCATATAGTCCCGGTTTGGTCACTTCACCCCAGATTTTCACCGTCATTAAAAACGCATCCGAACTGGCCGACATGATATATTTCGAGGCAGATTGCCGGTCACCGATACGCCCGGTTTTAGTAGTGATAGTCTGACTATCCTGAGCAAAAAGAGCTACACTCAGTACAGTCGATAATATAAGGACAGAAAACTTCTTCACGATAACTCCTAACTTATTGTACAATAAAATAACTCCAGTTTGATTCCGACCCAGAAATTTCGTTCTCTCTGTCAAAATTTCCAACTCCGTCGATCCGCCAACGATAAATCACATCCCGGCTTAATTCGTTTTGAAAAACACTGCCGGTACTGCCATAACTACGGCTCTGCTCATCATCTGTATAACCACTTCTAATCAAAGAAGCAATCCAGACTACCCGATGCGGATTAAACTGTTCCACCCGGATGATATATTCGGAAACTGAATTGGACGGATCGTTCCATTTAAAGGTTGGACTGACACTCGAAATAGTGCCGGATGGTTCAAGTAGATTTACTTTCGTGACCAATTTATATCGGATTGTGTCAGATCGGGTGCTCAGATTGCCGGCCTGATCGATCGCTCGGAGAAAATAGAAATAATCCCGATCGATTGAAACGTCTTCATCGATATAAGAATTGACTGTACCAGCAGTTAAATTCGGAATAATTTCCGTCAGTAAATCGAATCCGTCTTCATCATTATCAATTGCCCGGTAGAGTCTATAATTTGATATGTCATCTTCACTGCCGGTTAGCCATTCCAAATTAATTACATCTCCGTTCGGGTCGGCGTCAATTCCGGTCTCGGTCGTGTCTTCCGGTAGAGATTTTACCACCCATTCCGGGCGAGCTGGAGGATCCGGATCCTCCAGATTTTCTCCGCAAGCACTTAATAGCGCAATAACGAACAGAGTAATACTGATCATGAACCGCATATTTTCGCCTTTAAATACCGATCCCCATACCGACACGGTGACTCGCTCCGAGGTCATGATTATAAAACGAATAATCCATATTTATTAACTTTTTCATCACTTTAAAATTTAAACCAAATCCGGCTCTTATTCCAGAATTTTTTAAGCCTGCCCGTAAAGCCAGGCGATTAGCATAAATTATTTCGACTCCCCAGTTCGTTTTATCACGATAACGATATTCCTTTTCCGCACCGAGATTGACCAAAATATTAAGGCGTTTAACAGGTTGTTCCAACGCGAATGACAGAACCGGGTTCATACTTATCCGATCCTGGTGTAGCGTATTCCAATAAATCGTAGTTCCGGTCAGGTCTTTCAAAGCCAGGCCGACACTAAGCATACCCAAGTGGCTAATGTCCAATAATTCCTCGCCGCTCATCCGCGCCCGGCCGCCAACATCTACTCCCAGACCGTAACCTTCCAAATCGTAGAGTTTTTTATGAATGAATTTAAGGTTGATTCCAATCGGGAATTCCAGGTTAAATTTGGAATAACGCCAGCCCAGATCCACAACAGTCGAATTGAACCGCGCCAGTGAAAGAAAAACCGCATTCTCCGCATCGCTGAAAGTTTCCAGTATACTGGTTGATAGACTGATAACCGAATCGCGCCGCTCCTCTTTATCGGTCACCGATCCAATGATGTCGGGATGGATCGGGATATCATCCACTCCATATCTGATCCAGCTGACTGCTATCGTATAGTGAGGATTAAATGGCGTGGCAAAACCAATGTAATTATGATTGGCGAGCCCAAACTGCGAAGTATACATTAATCCGATTCGCGGTTTTTGTACATAACTGATTCCGGCCGGATTACTGATGAAAGCCGTTTCCGAAAAATCCAAAGTGCCAATCGCGTTTGCCATTGCCAGAGCGCGGGCACTGACTCCCAGTTCCAAAAATGCATCAGCATATTCGCCGCCGGAAAGCCAGCCGCTCAAACTCAGAAATATTGCTATAATCGACAGAGACCGTTTCATCTTGTTTTTGCCAATTTACCCGTCTTACTGACGACCTTGCTTCCTCTCCTGGCATATATTTTATAAAAATAAACTCCGTTGGCGACATAATTGCCGTTCTCATCCAGCCCGTCCCAGGTAACTTCATGGTAACCGCCTTCGTTCAGGTCGGGACCCGCCGTATAAATGTCGGACGATTCCAGCGTACGGATCAATCTTCCCGAACCGGTATAAATATTGATCTTAAGGATCGTCGTCCGCTGGGTCAGTTCATAGATAAAGGTCGTCTGAGTTTTAAACGGATTCGGGAAATTACCATAATCGATCAGTTTTAGTTTGTCGCTGACAATAAAATCAACCGTTTCGGTCGTACTGTTACCGGCCGCATCTTTTAATGTTGCAGAGATGGTATGATTGCCGTCGTTTAATTCCGGTCGAAACTGGATGGCGATATAGTGTCCATCCGAAACCGTATCCGGAGTACTCAAAGATTCAAAACCGACCTGGTCATCATCGATATAAACGACAATCCCTTCTTTATCAAACCGTACACCGTTGTCATCTTCTCCGATAATTGAAATACTCGGCCGGTCAGAGACATATGAATTCTGGAAAAACTGCTGACCATCCAGATTTAATTCGAGGCTGGGCGGATTAGTATCGCTATTTCGGATCAGACTAAATTTGCCCGGTAAAGTGGTAACGGTAGTAAGCGAATTACCGGTTGCTCCAGATTCCTCTTCGTACCAGATTCCCAGGATTGGATTCCATTTCCCGATCGCCAAATCCGTCTGGTTAGTTTCGGCACATTCAGTCAAATCAATTTTCAAACTTATCGCCTGGTCAGACGAATTCAAACCCGATCCCCAGGCGGCGTTCAGGCCAAATCTTGAATATTCGGAAGAGGGCGAAATCAAACTGAATTTTGGTTGTCCGGAAATCGTCAGAGTAGTATCAGATTTCAAAATTAGTACCGCCGAATCACTGACACTTTGGGGAGAAATCACGACCTCAAATATCCCGGCCACCCGGATGGTATCGTTTTGAATGCCGTAATAAGTGGTGCCCAATCCGGGTAACACCGCGAAGGTGTTAATCTCCAGCGATTGCGTCAGGCTATTATTACTTTCGCTGGATTCGGGGATTTGCAAATCCGGATCGGCAGTCACTTTGAAACTTGCCGAACCATTTCCCGGAAACCCGGGGAATCCAATCGCTGTCGTCCGGTTTGGTAAAAATGTGTAAAGTCCTTCGCCAAATATCCCGGTGCTCTGACCATTCTCAAGCCTTTCGACTTTGACTTTTATTTGAAGGGTGTCATCGCCCAGATAATAAATCTTTGCGATTATTTCCGGAAAACGCGTGCCGCCCTGTTCGATACTGACCGGATAAAAATCCGGCGCCTTTTTAACTTTTATCAAATAGGATTGACTGACGGTCCGATTCCCTCCGGAATTGATCGCGACAAAACGAACGGCAATCAGTTTTCCGGGTGTCCCGATACTAAAACTCTGCGCGGTTCGCCACTGCGTCGCAATTCCTGAAACTGTCGCAAGCGAGATTTGCATTAATAACGAATCGGTCTGAAAACTCACGATTTGCTCGATGCCGTCATTATCCAGGCTTTCACTGGTGCTGACCGTATCAATTTCACAGAAGAGCGACTGTATATCAGATAATTCGGTATTGATCGTTAGGGCGATCGGTGTATTTCGGGATGGTAACGATGGTGTGCACTTGAAACCGTAAAAGGTCAATCCTTGAATGTCGAATAAAGTTACACCGTGGGCATCGCTCGTGCCGGTACTGCTTTTAAGATAATAATTGATGAAAGTGTTACCGGAATTGATCGTATCCGGTAGAATAATTTGCTGATTGAAGGTGGCCGAGTTGAACTGAACTGATAAAGGCTCGCTATAAATCGCATATTTACTTGAATCGTACAACTGAATCGCCATCTCTCCTTTTGTAAATGGCAACGTCCCGGACAAATTCACCGCGTCACCCGCCGCGGGATTGGTTTTATCCAGATTAAGTAGCACGGATTCCTGCGGAAATGGTAATGCCACGGTCGGATCGCCGATCAGATTATAGGAATTCAGCATGGAAGATTTATACTGATCATGATTACCCTGCTCGGTCAAATAGCGGATCTTGGCAATCTGGATCGCTTTGCCGACGGTCATGCCGGACTCAAAAATGACGTCATAAAAAGGCTTGGCGAGCAAATAATCATTCTTGATCCAGCCGACACTCGTTGCACCCCACAAACCAATCGCCCCGCCGTTTTCCGCCAATATCATCATCTCGCCCAGACCGGTCACATTTGTAAAGTCGGCAGTAAAACAGGTCAAACTGGTCAGAAATGGCAAGCGGTCCAAATTGTCCAGGTACTTAATATGCGACGAGTTAAACAATGAACGATCAGCCCAGACTGCTCCACCACCATGCCCCATAAAATCACACAGAGCGATACCTTTATTAAACAGGTAGAGCAACGTATCCGAACCGCCAAAAAAGCGCGTGCCGGCCGAGGCCGGGTTGATGTATATCCGATTGACGTTGAATTCCTTGCCGATCTGGCGCTGGATCATATTCTCCGACTGATTTCGAAAAACATCCGGATTATCATCCTGTGTACCGGCGATGAATAATAATTCATTATTCCATTCGCCGATTAAATTTTGCTTGGTATAGTTAATGCGCTTATCGATCAGTAATTCCCGTTCTTCGGCCGTCGAACACGGCCACCGGCCAAGCGCATAATCGGGAACTTCATCGTCATCTACCAGAGAGTACCAAAAATCGCTGGCGCATGCCCCGAATTTATTCGACTGAAAAAAGTAAGGTGGAATTGATTGTTCCTCTCTTAATCCGGCATCTCCGACTAAGAGGACGTATTCCGGCGCAGGTGTCCAGTTTGAATAGGCATATTGTAAAAATTCCTTGACTGCAAAGGGCGTAACGATTCCGGCGCTGAATTCATCGTAAATATCCCGGATACCAACCACCCTGGCTGAAAGATTATTGTCGGCGTAGAAATCGGTCAGTTTTTGCAGGCTATTCGTCCATTCCTGCCGCGTAATAATAACTATGTTCGCGCCGTCTACATTGCTACCCAGACCGGCAATCGTATCCAATCGGACGGCAATTGGAATTCTCAAAACGGAACCGCAAGCCGCCCAGTATTGAGTGGTATCGTCGTGGACATAATCCTGCAAATTAACGGAATAAGTTCCCGTACCGCTATTACGGACGATTTTAAAATCTCTTAGTTTACTTTTACCGACCTTATAAACCGAAATATCGGGAGAACTGAAATTGGTCAGCGCAAAGTGATACAATCCGTTCAGAGAACCTTCCGGCCGCGTAAAATCCAAACAATCGTCACTGGCTTTGTACAGCCGGTAATATTTGATTTCAACCCAGTCCAGTGCAACT
>JAZDEI010000050.1:0-4398 GCA_043808945.1 Fidelibacterota bacterium
TTTGAGAAAGGAAACAGAAAAATGAAACGTAAAATTGGAATAATACTCGGCGGAGTAATGCTGGTAGCACTCGGATTTATCATCGCCAGCATAATTATCAGGCCCGGAAAAGTCGTCTTCTTTGAAGGAAGTAACTCTGGCGGCGCGACTATCCGCCCGGCGGCCTTTTTATCCGGCGAACAGGATATGCCTTCTCTCCAGGCATTCAATGATGCCTTTGTGCGGATTGCCGATGCCGTCAATCCTTCGGTCGTTACAATTACCACCGAAAAAGTCATCAAAGCCCAGAAACAACAAAATTTTCCCGGGATGCCGGACGACGATCTTTTCTGGCGTTTTTTCGGAATGCCGCAGGGCGAAATGCGCAGTAAAGCTCTCGGTTCAGGCGTGATCGTTGACCAGAAAGGTTATATCCTGACCAATAATCACGTCGTCGAACAGGGCGACAAAATCAATGTCAAACTGATCAATAACCGTGAGTACAAGGCCGAAATCATTGGCACAGATGCGCGCACCGATCTGGCGGTGATCAAGATCGATACCAAAGATTTGCAACCGGCTTTGCTCGGAGATTCCGATAACTTGCGGATTGGCGAATGGGTTCTGGCGATCGGCTCGCCGTTCAGTGAGAACCTGGATCACACGGTCACGGCCGGAATCGTCAGCGCCAAAGGCCGCAGCGGCGTGATCAACAATTCCAATTACGAATCGTTCATTCAAACCGATGCGGCCATTAATCCGGGCAACAGCGGCGGAGCTTTAGTCAATATCCGCGGTGAATTGGTCGGAATTAACACCGCGATCGCAACCAGTGGCATGTCGCAAGGCAACCTCGGGATCGGTTTCGCCATTCCGATCAACTTAGGCAAGAAAGTTATGACCGACCTGATCGAAAAAGGTAAAGTCGTACGCGCCTGGCTGGGTGTCATGCCGAACGATGTCGATGAGAAAATCGCCAAATCGCTGAATGTCGACAGCCGCGAAGGCGCCATCATCAGCGAAGTCGTCAAGGATAGTCCGGCAGACGCGGCCGGTCTGAAAGTCGGCGATATTATCAAGGAATTTGATGGCAAAAAGATCAAAGATTCGGCCCATTTACGGACGCTGGTCTCGAACTCGGAGGTCGGAAAAACCAAGACTGTTCTGATCCAGCGCGGCAAGAAAGAATTGTCGATCGATGTCAAACTGGGCGAATTGCCTGAAACTGTCGCCCGTACCGGTCAGTCGCAGGAGAAGACCAATTCCAAACTCGGAATCCGGGTCGATGAGATTAATTCAACCACGGCTCGTCAGTACAACGTCAACGCCAATGAAACCGGCGTTCTGGTTACCGGCGTAGATCAGGATGGTCGGGCGAACAGGGTCCTCCAACCCGGCGATATTATCAAGCGCATCGGTGAACAGGATATCAAAAACCTGGCCGATTATCAAAATGCTATTAAGGATATTAAGAACGATGTGGTGTTAGTTCTGGTCAAACGGGATGACACCACCTTTTTTGAGACAATCGACCTCAGTAAATAATTCTTTTTCATTTTGTCTCTCCTGAAATAAGGGCTTCCCAATCGGAAGCCCTTATTTTATTCCGACGGTAATACATGCCTTTTTGATTGTTTTTTAGGCGGGTTAAATCTAAATTTCGCGGTCGTTTTGAAAGGATTTATGTGAAAGCCAGGTTAGGCATTATCGGAGGAACCGGATTTTATAATCTGCGCTGGTTGGAAGTGACCGGCTCGTCGTCGGTTTATGTTCAGTTTGTTAAAAAATCCGACAATTCTATCATCGGACGAAGACGAGACCTCTGCAATATAGTATTGGAGAAGAGGTCATGAGTCAGCTCGGTAAAATCCTGATCGTTTTTGGCGTGTCGCTGGTTCTGCTTGGATTCCTGCTGACCGGTGCCGGTAAAATTCCTTTGCTCAATAGATTCGGACGTTTACCGGGTGATATTATCATTCATCGCGGACGTCTGACATTATATTTTCCGTGGGTAACCTGTCTGCTGGTTAGCCTGGTATTCTACGTTTTATTCAATATTTTTCGTCGTTAGGAGGTTTTTCCGTGATAAAGAAAGTTCCGTCCAGCGTGGACTTCGTGGCACTTGAACATGAAATCCTGACTTTTTGGGAACAGAATCAAATATTTAAAAAATTAGTGGCGCAGAATGCCACCGGCCCGCGCTGGTCGTTCCTTGACGGCCCGATAACCGCTAATAATCCGATGGGAGTGCATCACGCCTGGGGACGCACCTACAAAGATATTTTTCAGCGCTATAAAGCCATGAACGGTTTCCGCACCCGTTACCAGAACGGTTTCGACTGCCAGGGCCTGTGGGTCGAAGTCGAAGTCGAAAAGGAGCTCGGTTTCAAATCCAAGACGGACATTGAAAGTTACGGCATTGAGCGTTTCGTCGAACATTGCAAGGCCCGGGTACGCAAATATTCGAAAATCCAGAGCGATCAATCGGTCCGGTTGGGCTACTGGATGGACTGGGATAATTCCTATTATACCATGTCCGATGAAAACAATTACACGATCTGGCTCTTTCTGAAAAAGTGCCATGAGAACGGCTGGATATTTAAAGGGCATGACGTCATGCCGTGGTGTACGCGTTGCGGCGCAGCGCTGTCCGAGCATGAAATTGCCACGGAAGGTTACAAGGACCTGACCCACACCAGTGTAACGGTGAAATTTCCCTTGATCGATCGTCCCGGCGAAGCTTTACTGGTCTGGACCACGACGCCCTGGACGTTGACCTCGAATACCGCAGCGGCCGTTCACCCGGATCTGTTTTATCTGAAAATCCGTCAGGGCGATGAACTTTTGTACGTTGTCGAGGGCCGTGAAAAAGAAGTTATCAAAGGTGAATTCAGCATCGAGGGTAAGATCACCGGCCGGGAAATGCTCGGCTGGACTTACCATGGTCCGTTTGACGATCTGCCGGCCCAGGCTAATGTCAAACATGTGGTGATTGCCTGGGAAGAGATCAGCGCCACCGACGGAACCGGTATCGTCCACATCGCACCGGGTTGCGGCCAGGAAGACCACGAACTCGGCAAGATCAACAACCTATCGGTTCTGGCTCCGCTGGATGAATTCGGTAATTATCTGGACGGTTTCGGTTGGCTGACCGGCCGGAACGTCGATAACATTTCCAAAGAAATTTTCAAAGACTTAGATACCAAAGGCATTAAATATCGCGCCGACGCCTATACTCACCGTTATCCGATTTGCTGGCGACATGGCACCGAGCTGATCTTCCGCCTGGTCGATGAATGGTTTATCGGGATGGACGGAGCGCGCCAGGCAATGATGGATGTGACCCGCAAAATCCGCTGGATTCCGGACTACGGCATGAATCACGAACTCGACTGGTTGCGCAATATGCACGACTGGATGATTTCCAAGAAACGCTACTGGGGTTTGGCGCTGCCGATTTATGAATGTCAGGCCTGCGGACACATCACGGTCATCGGAAGTCGCGAGGAATTGAAAGAGAAAGCGGTCGAGGGCTGGGAAAAGTTCGAGGGACATTCACCGCATCGTCCCTGGATCGACAATGTCAAGATTGCCTGCCCGCAATGCGGAGTAACGGTCAGCCGCATCCCGGACGTCGGCAATCCGTGGTTAGATGCCGGCATCGTGCCATATTCGACTTTGCATTACACGACCGATCACGCTTACTGGGAAGAATGGTTCCCGGCTGAATTTATCTGCGAATCACTACCCGGCCAATTCCGCAACTGGTTTTACTCACTGCTGGCCATGAGTACGGTGCTGGAAAATCGCGAGCCTTTCCAGACGATTCTCGGACATGCCTTGGTCAAAGATGAAAAAGGACAGGACATGCACAAGAGCGCCGGAAATGCCATCTGGTTTGACGAAGCCGCCGAAAAAATGGGCGTGGACGTCATGCGTTGGCTTTACGCCGATCATAATCCGGTCAATAACCTGAATTTTGGTTACACTGTCGCGCAGGATTTTCGCAAGCACCTGATCACGCTCTGGAATTCGTATTCTTTCTTCGCCACTTATGCGGAACTTGACGGATATTCGCCTGAAAAGCATCCGGTGCCGGTTCAAAATCTGAGCGAGCTGGATCGCTGGCTGTTGGCCCGGCTCGCGCAATTGATCCGGCTGGCCCGCGAAGGGCTGGACAATTACGCTCCGGCGCGCGTCATGAAAGGTATCGATGATTTTCTGGAGGTACTCTCGAATTGGTACATTCGCCGTAGCCGCCGCCGTTTCTGGAAATCGGACAACGATCAGGATAAATGGAGTGCCTATCAGACGCTTTATCAGGCGCTGAAAGGTTTGATTCTGGTGTTGGCTCCGATCACTCCGTTCATCACGGAGGAGATCTATCAGAATCTCGTGCGGAATCTGGAGCCGGATGCG
>JAZDEI010000051.1:0-12583 GCA_043808945.1 Fidelibacterota bacterium
CAGGTCGTAGCCGTCCGGGACGCCCTGATCGAGAAAACCGGCAAAGCCGGCGAAGCTTTCGGTCTTGATCGTTTCCGGACCGCAAATCCGGTCGAAGCCGTTGACGATCAGAACCGGCGGGCGGTCATCGGTTTGACAGCAGACAGATAATGTCTCGGACGGCCGGCTCTCGCCGCCATTGTTGACCGCTGTGACTTTATAACTGTAAATGTCGCCTGGTTGCAAGTTATTAATAATGGCGAAAGGTTCTCTGACCAGAAAACCATTATCGAAACCGTCTGTATTCTTCCGGCAGTAAACGATGTAACCGGTTGGTACAGCACTTGATTCCAGCGGATCGGATTGCGGCTGCCATTGCAAGCGAATGGAGTTTTTATCAACAAATTCAATCTGAAAATGCGTGACCGGTAAAGGCTGAACGACATATTCGGTCTGATTCTGTCCGGCCAGGAACTTCAGCATGCCTTTGTAAAACGCCCGGCTGACGTCCGCCCGGAAACGCGGGTCGTTACCGAATTGCATATCGTTGAAATTCTGGTGCGAAAGCAATTCGATCAATGCGGCCGGAACATTAGGCCGGTAAGCTTCGCCATACTGACGGTTATAAAGTTGGCGCCGGTTCCATTGCGGATCCCATTTGGCGCGGATGTCGTCAACGATCTGGGTTTGCAGAATATCGGCCAGATCGCGGTTGGCAAAGCGCGAAACGCCATCTGGAAAAACCAGCGCTGAATCGTAATCCTCGATGCTGTAGATTGAGAGCGTCCCGATCACGGACTCATCCTTCGTGATCCCGGCGTCGGTGTGAAAAGCCAGCGACAGATCGACCGGAATGCCCAATCCTTTCTGAGCGCGATCCTTGTTCGGTCCGTCAGGTGCGCCGCGCAGGTAATTCACCCACTCGCCACGTCCCGAATAATCATCGTAATAATCGTCCTTGTCTTTTTTCAGAGTATATACCAACGTGTCGGGCATTCCGGAATATTGCAGATTATAACGCGCGGCTTCCGTAAAACGCGGGCGACCGCTGACATTGCCATCTCTGGCTATGTTTCCCATACCGCCGCCGAAGCGCACCGCATCGGCCGTTACGATTTTTCCGGGCGTCCGGCTCAGATTGGTTAAAACAACTTTACCGGTTTCCGGATTGCTTCCAGCCTTGAAATGAAATGTGCCAAGATAAATCCAGGTCGAACCGCCGATCTGCTGATTGACGGCGAATTCGGTTTTTCCGCCACTGTGATAAACTATGTAGCGGGTATCGTCCGCACTGTTTTCAGTCGATGAATAGGCAATGTAAACGGCGTAATTTCCGTCATTGGGAATCTCCGGAACCCAGTCAATCATCTCCTGCGGTTGATTGTTGGTCGTCGTGTACCGGAATGTGCCCTGTTGGAATGGATTCACACCGGTTCGGTACGGCGGCTGACCGACGGCAAAGCCGCTCCCGGCGCCAGTTTTCCAGGAGCCGCTTTCGTAGTAATTATCAGCATTATCCGGCAAATCATTATCGACGACAACGACATTGACCTGCGTATCGCGTTCACGCGGTGTAAAGACATTCGCACCGGCGCTTTCCAGCATCGGAATTATGTATGGTAAAACGAATGAAGTCGGAAATAAATCTTCGACGGTTTGAAACAGACGCGGGCGTTGCCATTCCCAGCGCTGAGTGTCATGGCTGTAATACCAACCGTGGCTGTGCCAAAGTGCGATGTTGTGTCCCGCTAAGCCCTTTGTCGGCGTGAACGGCCGGCTCAGGTTGCGCACGACCGGTTCCGGGCGCGTGGTCGGTTTTGGCAGGCGGCTGAGATCAATCTTGCTCCGATCGTGGCGGTAAAAGTTGGGTACTAACTGTTCGATCGGCTGGTCAAGCGCGAAAAGCGTCAGATTGGCTTTGCGGAAACGCCAACCCAGAGTCCGGCGCATGGCCTGATAAATCCGGGCGACATCTTCATCGCGGAAGTAATTATAGGCAAAATATGAATTGAAATAAATTCCGATCTGTAGTCCGTTCGAAGCATATACAACTTTTTCGACCTTCGTCTGCGGAATAACTGCGACCGGTTTCCGGCGACTGAGACATTGCCATAAAAACCGTTCCGCCCGCTTGTGAACTGCCTTCTCCACTCCGGTCATTCCGCGGTAATCGTATTTGGTTTGAGATTTAATCATAGTAAGCTGGGCACAATTATTCAGTAAAAACACTGAAAGCCCCATTAGCAAGATAATTCGACGCATTTTCAGCCCTTTTCTATTATTGTAAATTGGAATCTTCGACGACAGTCCGGCCTTTGGACCACAGATGCCTGATTAATATGAACAGGCCGCAGGCTAAGATCAGGATGTCTTCCATGACTCTGCGCCAGCTGACCAACGAACCGGTTTCAGACAGCGAAAAACAACCACACTCAATATTCAATCCGCGCACAATCGCGCTGATTAAGAGAATTGTGAATCCGAAAGTGAGCGCACTTAACAGAAAGGCCGCCGTTTCGAGCCAAATCCCAAGGATCAGCGTCACGCCAATCGCGATTTCGAGCCACGGCACGAGAATGGCTACCAAATTAACTAATTCGTACGGCAGAACGCGGTAATTGTAGATCACCAATGCAAATTTTTCGGGATGAAAGACCTTGTCAAGACTGGCATAAATGAATAAAAAGCCAATTGCCAGTCGGATTGCCAGTTCCATCCAATTCCAGATTTTCGATTTCATGGTCTGCTCCCTTTCATGACCGGCAGACCGGCAGTTTTCCACTCGTTCCAGCCACCGAAATAAAACCAGACATCCGTAAAACCCATCTCATTAAAGCGTACTGCCAGATCGATACTCGTCTGGCACTCGGTGCCATCGCAATAAGTCACTATCCGAGCCGATCGATCCAAACCGGCGATAATTTCGGGATCGTTTTGAAATTCCGTAAAAGGTACGGAAACCGCCCCGGTGATATGACCGGCAAGGTATTCCTCATAGTCACGCGCGTCCAGAAAAATCACATTACCGCTGGCAAAGAATTGCCGGGCGTGCTCCGTATCGATTTCCTCAACCGGATGCAGGCTGACAGGGCTATTTTTTTGCGCAGTTTCCTTCCGATTGATAAACAGAGGGATGTCTTGAGTTTTTCCCTGAACAATGACGCTCTGGTGACCGGCGATCAATGGCAGACCGCCTGGCGATAGCCAATTATAAACAAATCCGACCACGATGACCGCACCGGCAAAACAGAGACATCTGACAAAGATAATTTTAATCGTTTGATTCATTCTATTGCCTATCTTTGCTCTTTTTCTTTTTCGTAATTTGGTAAAACATTTGTTTTTCGATACAAAGAATATAAATTTTTACGGTTAAAAACAATCTGAATTTCGATGCTTAGAAAAAAATATCAATTCGTAATTACCATGAGCATCGGATTTTTAACACTGAGCGCCGGGACGGCGATTACCGATACACCGTTCGCTACATTCACGCCGGCTCAATCCGCCTGGCTTTTGGACGAACGTGCCAAGGCACTGACCAATTATCAGACAGAGTTCGAGCGAACCGCAACGACAAAGGAAATTTCGGCTTACAATATCGCTTTTCTTTATTTTTTGGATGAAAAATACGGCTTATCCCAAAAATGGGCCGAAAAGGCGCTGGTCATCAAACCGCAATTCAGTACAGCGCTGGTTCTTCGGGGACGACTGGCATTGCAGTCCGGAGACTATGAAACGGCTATCCGGTTTTTCCAAATCGCCGGTAAATGCCATCCCAAATCCCATCTTCCCGACTATTATACTGGTCTGTGTTATTACGAATTGAAAAAATACGATCAGGCTCGCAAATACCTCGAATCAGCGATTGACGATAAGAGCGATTTTTCCGCACCGTACGCGGTTTTGGCAGACATCTACATCAAGACCCACCAATATACCAAAGCACGCAATCTGCTGGAAAAGGGTCTGGCAGTTTCTTATGATGCCGAAATCCTGCTTACTTTAGCCCGCCTTTTTGACCTTTCCGAATCGAAGACTGACGCACAGAAATTCTTCGGACTTTTCGTATACTTCTTCCCCAATCATCCGGCCGCGTCGGAAGCCCGTCAATGGCTGAAAGACCATGATATCAGTGAGATTTTCTCTTATAATTTCAAACCATTGCCGCCGCGGAGTGCCAGGGAATTTGCATTTAAAGTCGGCGAGGATAATCTTTATAATGTTTCCTGGGGCCCGTTAAAAGTCGGTGAGTTGAATACTGGTATTCTCGAGGAATTAACATTCAATGGCCGGCCGGCCTATGAAATCAAATTCTGCCTCGACTCCAATCCGGCGCTGGAATTTATAGCTTCCCTGCATAGTGACTATATCACGATCATCGACCGCGATACAAAACAGGCCATTCAGCATTTCCTGCACATCCGGGAAAACAGTATCATTAGCGATAAGGTTTACGACTTCGACCGCAGGAACGGTAAATTTATCTGCCACATTGTCAACGGCGATGGTTCGATCGATTATCTTGAGAAATACCTGCCATTCAATGCAATTGACGGGACATCGATTCTTTTTTATTCCCGCCAGGTCGTTTATGACAAACAGTTTGAGCGCGTCATGACAATTATTGACGAAAACTTCGTCATCAGCGACATTGTCTTTGAGAACAAAACCGAACCAGTGGCCGTTCGGGGACAACAGGAACAGGCCTGGTTGATTTCCGGCGACAATTACTATAAAGGCATCGTCGGATTTACCGGTAAATTCAGGGGCTGGTTCAGAATCGATGAACATCTCCTGCCGCTTCAGGCCGATTTTGAAATTTGGGTTGGCCGGATTTCCGTCTCAATGGCCACTATTGAAGAACAACGCCTGCATAAGTATATGCGATGAAAGATAAGATAGAATGAAACAGATAGCCCGTCATAAAACCTCATTTTTCTTACTCATTTTTCTTTCCTTCCTGTCAATGTTCAACCCGGCATGCAGTCCGCGCCGTTTCTTTTATAACAAGGTTTCCGGCTTTTTCGACGGCGGAATGGCTACCGTTTACCGCGAAGGCGACCTGAAACTCGCCGAACAATTTTTATCAAGTAACCTTGAGACGATCGCCATGTTGGTTGCCAGGGATCCGGAGAATCAGCGCCTGAACTTACTGGCTGGTCAGGCGTTTGGCGCATATGCCATGGCCTTTGTCGAAGAGTACGATCCGTTAAGAGCCACAGCGCTCTATCAACGCGGCTTGCAATATGCACTCAGGTCTTTACCCGCTAAAAAACGCTTTACTGAGAAAATCAAACCGGCCGAGCTCGATTCGCTCTTGCAACATTACGATAAGAGCGAAGTGCCGCAGATTTTTTGGGTCGGTTACAATTGGGGCATGTATATTTTACAGAATTTGGATCAGCCGCGGACCCTGGCCAACCTGGCTAAAGTCGACCTGATTATGCAGCGCGTGCTGGAGCTGGATGAAACCTATAATTTCGCCGGTGTGCATCTGTTCTATGGAAACTTTTATGCCGCCCGTCCGCCGCTTCTGGGCGGCAATCCGGAACTCGGCCGGGTACATTTCCTGAAAAACTTTGAACTGAATAATGAAAACTTCCTGCTGACGAATTATTATTATGCGCGCTATTACGCCGTTCAGGTACAGGACAAGCCTCTGTTCGACAATCTGTTAAATGAGGTCGAGACCTTCGACCTTAACCGCGCCCCGGAAATTCGGCTCTTTAATGCACTGGCCAAACGCAAGGCGGAAAATCTCAGGAAAAACGAAAGTCTGTATTTTGACATCGAATAAACAATCTCACCTTAAAAGGTGGAAAAATGCCTAAACGAATATTACCGATAATTTGTTTCTCGTTATGTTTGACGGCTGTATCGTTCGGTCAGAAAGTAAATACGATAAAAGTGGCAACCGTAGCTCCGGAGGGCTCGAGCTGGATGCGACAATTCCGCCAATTCGAAAAAAACATGGATGACCTGACCAATGGCCAGATCAAGTTCCGAATCTACGCCAATGGCGTTCAGGGCGGCGAAAAAGATATTCTGCGCAAGATGCAGTTAGGGCAGATCGACGTCGGCACTTTTACCGGTGTCGGATTGGGGGAAATTGTCCCGGAAGTACGAATCTTCGACCTGCCGTTCCTGTTCCGCAACAGTGCGGAAGTTGACTATGTCTGCGACGCATTATTTGATGAATTCCAGGCGAAGTTTATCGAAAAGGGTTTTTTCCTGACCGGTTGGGCCGAAATCGGTTTTGTCTACCTGTTGACCAATACGCCGGTTACTCGCCTGGAAGATTTTAAAAACGTTAAAATGTGGCTCTGGAAAGGTGATCCGTTAGCCAAGGCGACTTTCGACGAAATGAAAATTTCCGCGATCCCGCTCGATATCACCGATGTCTACACTTCCCTGCAAACCGGTTTAATCGACGGTGTTTACATTTCACCGTATGCGGGACTCGCCCTGCAGTGGCATACCAAAACCAAATACATGCTCAATTATCCGCTGACCAACTCGATTGGAACGATTCTGATCACTACTAAAAAACTGAATAGTCTGCCGGAAAATTTACGGGCGATATTCATCGAAAAGACCAAAGAAAATACCCGCCAGATCGTACTCGCCGGCCGCCGGGAAAATCTTGAGTCGATTCAGGTTTTACAGGAAAACGGCATGCTCCTGACGACTCTGAAAGGCAAAGCCGAGGCCGATTTTCTCGATGCTGGCGTTCGCACCAGAGATAAATTGGCAGGCAATCTCTACTCCCGCGAACTGCTTGACCGGGTATTAGGTCTTTTAAAAGAGTACCGCGCCAGTCATGTTAAGTAAATTCAGAAACATTGTCGAAAGATGCATCACGGCGCTGGCGGTCGTTCTGATGCTGGCGCTGGCCGTAATGTCATTCGTGCAGGTAATTCTCAGGAATTTCTTCTCTATCGGCCTTAACGCCGTGGACGAGCTCATGCGCAATGGTGTTCTGTGGATCGCCTTCGTTGGTGCCGTATTAACGACCCTGCGCAGTAAACATATTTCCATCGATATTCTGCCGCGCTTGCTGAAAGGCCGGGTCAAAGTCGTCCTCGACTGGATTCTTCATCTGACAGTCAGCGCCATTTGTTTATGTTTCACCTGGTATTCAATCCGGTTCATTCAGTTGGAACTCAGGATGCGGTCGATGATTGCCGGTTTTATCCCGGCCTGGACAATAGAAATTATCCTGCCGGTCGGTTTCTTTCTGCTGACAATCGCTTACCTCTTACGAATTCTGGATAAGTCCTCAGCGGAGACGCGTTGATGGGTTTGCTGATTTTCGGTCTGGTGATAATTTTTATTTTATGCGGTTTGCCGTTATTCGCCGCGATCGGTATCATCGGTATTCTGGAATTTGCAATATCGGGCATCGATCCGACGGTTGTGATCGTCGAGTTGTACCGGATTGCCTCGGCGCCGACGTTACTCGCGATTCCACTCTTTACTCTGGCCGGATATGTTCTTGCCGAAAGTCGAGCGCCGCGACGACTTTTAAATTTAGCCGAAGCTGTGCTGGGTTGGATTCCTGGCGGCCTGGCGATCGGGGCGCTGGGAACTTGCGCCCTGTTTACCTGTTTTACCGGCGCATCCGGGATTACGATCGTCGCTCTCGGCGGCCTGATTCTGCCGATCCTGTTGAAGAACAATTACTCTGAAAAATTCTCAATGGGACTGGTTACCAGTTCCGGCAGTCTCGGTTTGCTTTTTCCGCCGAGTTTGCCACTGATCCTATACGGTATTATCGCATCGGTCTCCATCGATAAATTGTTCATGGCCGGCCTGATTCCCGGCACAATATTGATCTTGATTTTATCGATCTATGCCATTCGTAAAGATGTGCTGAAAAAGGAAGAGCGCACTCGCTTTTCCTGGACAAGGTCGTGGTCTGCATTGAAATCCGCGATCTGGGAATTGCCGATTCCGGTCGTGGTTCTGGGTGGAATCTACGGCGGATTCATCACAGCCGTGGAAGCCTCGGCGGTGACAGCCTTTTATGTTCTGGTCGCGGAATTTTTTATCAATCGCGACCTGAGTCTGCGACGCGATCTGGTGCGTATTATGCGAGATAGCGTACAGCTTATCGGCGGAATACTCATCATCTTGAGTTGCTCGATGGGCGCCACCGCTTATTTGATTGACGCCGAAATCCCGCAAAAGGCCTTGCTCTGGATTCAGCAGATCATTACTTCCAAGATCACCTTTCTGCTGGTTTTAAATTTATTCCTGCTGATTACCGGTGCGCTCCTGGATATTTTTTCCGCTATCATCATTGTCGTGCCGTTGATTATACCAATCGCTCTCAGCTACGGCATCAATCCGGTTCACCTTGGCATCATTTTCCTAACGAACCTTGAGATCGGCTATATCACTCCGCCAATCGGGTTGAACCTGTTCATTGCCAGTTTCCGCTTCAAAAAATCGATCACTTACCTTTACAAGGTCTCACTGCCTTTTCTCTTCCTAATGTTGATCGCCCTGCTCCTGATAACTTACATTCCGCAACTCAGTCTGTTCCTGGTCGGATTAATGCAATGATGCTCGGACCGAAAAACCTAATGGGTTAGTCAGTCTAAGACGGTTATGAAAATTTTCGGGCAATTGACGAGTCTGATTTGTACTTTAAATAATACGGAAAATCCGCTTAGCGGCCTCAGCATTTAATCGAATTAATCGGGTAGGTATGATCATCATTCTGTGGCGTCATTGAACAGATACCCGGCACTGCGCACACTTTTAATATAGACCGGCTTTTTGGGATCCGGCTCGAAGTATTTCCGGAGACGCGCAATGAAAATATCCATCGTGCGGGTTTCGATTTCCCCGTGGATATTCCAGACATTCTCCAGCAATTCCTGCCGCGAGACGATCCGATTCTTATGCGCGACCAGGTACTTCAGCAGAATCGCTTCCCGCTGGGTCAGAACGAATTGGCGATTTCCCGAAAGGCAAATGAAATTACCAAAGTCAATCTCGTTATTACCGAACCGGTAAACGTCACTGACCGGCGGCGTCTTACGGTACCAGTCGTGCCGGCGCAACATGGCTTTAATACGCGCTAACAGTTCTTCGAGGTGAAATGGTTTGGTCAGGTAATCGTCTGCGCCGGCTTCCAGCCCGTGCACGCGATCATCAACGGCGGTTCGGGCCGTCAGCATCAGGATCGGCATCAGCGGAGAACTTTCACGGATTTGGCGGGCGACTTCGAATCCGTCGATGTATGGGATCATAATGTCTAACAGGATCAGATCGAAATTGGATTCGTCAAACGTCTTCAATGCGGCGCGACCATTTTTTACCCATTCGACCGTGTAACCGTTTTTCAGCAGGTTGAAGCGAATGCCTTCCCCGAGGATTTCCTCATCCTCGACCATTAAAATACGCGGCGTTTTTTCCCCGGAATTCAGGTTTGCTCCTTTAAAAGTTTCTTCAGTAGCCGTTTGCGACCATTCGGATAGGCGGGCAACTCAATCCGGATAACTAACCCGGCTCCGTCTTCAGGTACTTCAGTGCTGATCCGGCCGCCGTGAAAAGTGATAATGCCTTTGACTAAGTATAATCCCAAACCGGTGCCCTTAACGCTCGGATTGCGTGGATCGCTGATCCGGTAAAATTTATTGAAAATCTTCTTTAACTGGCCGCGCGCTACTCCGGTGCCGTGATCGCGGAATGTGATACT
The DNA here is from genome assembly GCA_043808945.1 of Fidelibacterota bacterium. GTDB lineage: Bacteria > Fidelibacterota > UBA2242 > UBA2242 > UBA2242 > JAGNGI01. The sequence goes on from JAZDEI010000051.1 coordinate 9,692, forward strand.
AATTTGCTTATCGGTTTCACTCAGGGTAATGTCGATCCGCATCGGTTCGGTCGAATATTTACGGGAATTCTCGAAGAGATTTTCAAAGACGATCCGCAGAGCAGTCGTATCAAAAACCATTTGGGATTGCAGAGTTCCGGTAACCGATAACTGTTTTGGTAATAAAGTGAACTGTTGACGCATTTCTTCAAACAGCGCTCTTAGCGTTCTTTCCGCTTCCCGAACCGTGCAATGATAACGGGCGTAGCCGCTTTCCAGCCGATCAACTTCCAGCACGGCACCGATCATGCGATCCAGCCGTTCGGTCTCGTGCCGCATTTTCATCAGGAACTCGCGCGTCTGATCCGAAGTGATGTCCCGGTAACGACTAAGGGTGTCGATATAAAGCCGGATCGAGGCCAATGGCGTTTTCAATTCATGAGTAATGCTGGCGATAAAATTATCGTACAGGCGAGTCTGCCGGAATTGAACGTTCAGATAGCGGAACATGATCGACATGCCTGCGATCCCCGCCGCGATCAGCACCAGGCCTACTACCAGCATAGCGACATCCCCGCCGGAATTTATCTGAATCGCATAGCGTCGGCCGATTTCTTTGTATGTGAAATGACTGACGACATAGCGTGCAATCCACAAACCAAGCACCGCCAACCAGACTACCTGCACCACCACGAAAATGGCAATGTATCCGGCTGATGAATATTTTTTCGGCATATTAAAGGCGTCCCGGTTGCATCTTTTACAATAGTTTTACAGTACTGAATTTACAATTTTCATAAACTAATTATAGGCAAAGGCAGACAGAATTCAAATACTTTTGCCGAATTGAAAAAAGGAATAATTTGAACAAAGCGTCCAATACAGGGAGATTAATATGAAAGTTTTATTGGTTTATCCACAGACCCCCGATACATTCTGGAGTTTTAAGAGCGCCATCCGGTTTGTCTCTAAAAAGAGTTCGGAAATTCCGCTTGGACTGGTCACCGTCGCCGGGCTTTTACCGAAAGACTGGGACGTTAAACTTGTCGACCTGAACATCACTGCGCTTAAGGATAAAGACATCTGCTGGGCCGATTTCGTATTCCTCAGCGGTATGAATATTCACCTTGATTCTTTCCAGAAAGTCGTCCGCCGCTGCAACGAACTGAACGTCAAAGTCGTGGCCGGCGGCTCGATGGCAACTATGGAACACGAACACATTCTCGGCGTCGATCATTTTATATTGAATGAAGCTGAAATTACGATGCCGCTTTTTCTTAAAGACCTGGCAGAAGGGCATCCGCAGGCGATCTACCAGACGACAGAATTCCCGGACATCGCCTTAGCGCCGATTCCGCGCTGGGATTTGCTGGATAAACGCAAATATGTCTCGATGGATTTGCAGTACTCACGCGGCTGTCCATTCAACTGCGAGTTTTGCAGTATCACCGTCCTGAATGGACGCGTTCCCCGCACTAAAAGCCGGGCGCAATTCATTGGTGAACTGGATTCTCTGTACGCCTCGGGCTGGCGCGGCAGTGTCTTCATCGTGGATGACAATTTCATCGGCAATCGTAAAAAACTGAAGAACGATATCCTGCCTGCCATGATCGCCTGGGCGGAAGAACACAACTATGCCTTTACTTATGGTACGGAGACTTCGATCAACATCTGCGACGATAATGAATTGATCGACCTGATGGTTGCGGCCGGATTTGAACATATTTTCATCGGAATTGAAACACCTAATCACGCCAGCCTGACGGAGTGCGGTAAATATCAGAATGTCGGGCGCGATATTATCGCCTCGATCAAACAACTGCATAACCGAGGTCTGCGCGTCTCCGGCGGATTTATCATCGGCTTCGATAACGATCCGGCCGACATCTTCGACGCCCAGATCAACCTGATCCAGAAAAGCGGCGTCGTCACGGCGATGGTCGGTCTGCTGAATGCCCCGACCGGCAGTCGGCTGTACGACCGTCTCAAAGATGAAAACCGCCTGGTGAACTTTTTTAATGGCAACAACGTTGACGGCAGTATCAATTTCATCCCAAAAATGAATTATAAACTGCTGATGAATGGTTATGTCTCGCTCCTGCGATTTATCTATGCTCAGCCGAATTATTACGAGCGAGTCAAAACCTTCCTAAAAGAGTATCGCCTGCCGCAAAAGAACGGCGGCGGATTGACACCCAATGATATTGGTGCGCTCTTCAAATCCATCTGGAAACTGGGTGTACTGGAAAAAGGCCGGCACTATTACTGGCGGTTGTTTTTCTCAACGCTCTTCCGCTATCCGCGCAAATTCCCGACCGCAATCACCATGGCGATCTATGGCTATCACTTCCGGAAAGTGGTGAGAGCGATATAAAACTCTATTTCCCGAAAGACAATCCGATACTAATCTCGATCCGGTTCAGACTCTCTTAATTTCTCACGTTCAAATTGCAGATTTTTTGTATTGGCAATCGTTATTTCTTCAGTTTAAAATCATCAAACAACCGTCCGTCGGCCGTATATGATTTGTACTCCAACCGATTCGGCTCGACCGAGATAACCTGGAAGAGTTGCGCCTGTGTTCCGGTTTTGGCCATCAGACCGGCATTGATTTTGCCAATATCATAGGCTTTCGGGCAGGATACGGAGATTACATACACCGTTCCTTTTTGCTTCTTGGCGGCAATCTTGCCGGCTCTGAGCGGGTATGTCCGGGAGTACACATGATCATGCCCCGACAGGACCAGATCGACCTGGTATTTGTCGAAAATCGGTAAAAAGGCGTCGCGCGTCTGCCGGTCATCGCGGATATGTCCCATGCTATAGAGTGGATGATGAAAAGCGACGATTGTCCAGCGATTGGGATTGCGCGCCAGCAGAGAATCCAGCCAGACCGCCTGTTCCGCCAGCCTT
>JAZDEI010000052.1:0-2125 GCA_043808945.1 Fidelibacterota bacterium
TATATGCCGACGACTTTACCGACGATCAGTAAGAGTATGACGACAACTGCAATTAAGATGACCCAACCTTTTTTCATTTTTTTTACTCCTTTTACAATTCTCGGGATAATCTAAGAAATTTTTAACCATTCAACAATTTTAAGGCTGAGAATGTTCTGTTTTAATTTATTCATCACAGAGCACGCACCTGCCCGATTGCATCCACTCAGGCAGAAAAGACTCAGAGGATTTTTACTTTATTCGTAATGGGTCCACATTCGGATAATTTTCACGATTTTATCATCAGCGATAATTTGATAAACGATTCGATGCCGGATATTGATTCTTCGCGAATAAGCGCCGGATAAATTGCCGACTAATTTCTCGAATGGCGGAGGTGATTGAAACGGATTTTCTTGCAGGATTTCCAAAATAACCAGCGCTCTGTCTTTCAAACCGGACTGTTTTAATTTCAGGGCATCTTTCTGCGCCTGTTTGGTAAAGACCAATTTCCAATTCACCAGTCCAGTTCCTCAGAACATTCGCTGACCGGAGTATCGAGACCTTCCTGAATCGATTCCCGTATCCCGGGAATGGAAGTCAGAAAAAGAGTTTCCTGAACCGCCCGCCAGTCATCTTCGGATATTAAAATGGCATTTTGGGTTTTTCCGGTTATCTGAATCGGCTCGTGAACTTCAGCCGTCTCATTGATGAGTTTATACAGATTCTTGCGGGCATTGGTGGCATTAATTGTTTTCATAAACACCTCATAATATCGTCCGTAACGTACGCTATGCGGTACGCAATTACAAGGAATATTTTTTTAATCGCAGAGGACACAGAGTACGCGCAGAATATTTTCTATTTTATGTTTTACTATTGAGCTCTATTCTATAACGAACCAGCATTTCGTTTCCGAACCAAGCCCGGTTATAGCATGAATGCTCAGACTTTAAGCAGATTCATAAAATCAGCGACCGAACCGAATGATTCTAATTTCACGATTGCCTCGCGGATTTCCGCCTGCCGGTTCGGTGTTAAAACCGCAGCCGAAAGCGCATTGAATTTCATCGCGATATCCTCGTCGGTCATCGGCTCGCGCGGATCGCCTTTTGGGTATTCGAGGTACTGGCTGACGGTTTTGCCGTCTTTGGTGCGAATGACGACTTTCGACGGTTGCTTGGCCGGGAACATTTTCTCGAATTCCAGGCTGGCTTCGCCTTTGATCTTATGAATGACTTCGCGGATACGCGGATCGTGTAGTTTTTCGTCGGAAAATGAGTTCACGATCACCTGCCGATCAACGATAGCAGCCGCAATGCAATATGGCAGGCTGTGATCGGCGGTTTCGCGCGAATCCGGTTCGTACTTGTGCGGATCGAATAAAATATCGCAGGCGCGCGCGATGGTTGTAATGATGACCTCGTCTATATCTTTCGGTATAATGTCGTGCTCATTAACTAATTTTAGCGTCGCGGTCAGATGCGTGTGCGTCAGGGCTTCGGTCGGAAAAGCTTTCATCGAGCAATTCAGGATGCGATATGATTCGCCCAGTCCGCCGGTCATTTTTTCTTCATCCCAATTCGGACCGAAAACATCCATCAAGCCTTCCTTGCCTTCGAAAATTGCTTCCGTGCCGCTGTAGCCTTCCTTCGCCATTAAGGCCGCGAAAACGCCCGCCTGGACTGCCATCGGATCGACCGTGTTTTTCATCATGGTTAGTTTACCGGCAGTCGGACAGCCAATCGTGTGATTGTGGCAGGCGCCGATGCCGATGGCATTGACCATTTGATCTTCAGTCAGGTCGAGTAATTTTCCGGCGACGATCGGCGAAACGAATTGCGTCAAAGTAGCGTGATGCCATTTGCGTTCCCGCACACCCGGCAGACCGAATTCACAAATGCGTTGTTCGAATTCATATGCCAGAACGATGGCAACGATTGCCTCGCGCATGCTTTTACCCTGGCGTTCGGCCATCGCCAACGCGGCCGGGATCAGATCGCTGGGATGCGACGGATCCTGTTTCCAGTAAATGTCATTGAAATCCAGCGAGCGGATCAGCAGCGAATTGATCAGTGCGGCATTGACCGCCGGCAGACGGTCGCCAAAGCCGATCACGGTCGCCTCGGGTTTACCGCCCATATCT
>JAZDEI010000053.1:0-11990 GCA_043808945.1 Fidelibacterota bacterium
TCAAGTCGGTTTGAACATTCCGGCGGCGCAATTCATCGAAGCGGTACTGGCTTTCAACATAGCGCACGTCGATGCGTGGATTGAAGTCGGTATAATAACAGGCCTTGACGCCGATGCCGTGATAAAGCAAGACCGCCAGCGTCGATGGATTGCAATATTTCTCCGCTCCATTACTTTTCCCGAATACTACGACATCGAAATTATGCTCTAGTATTTTCCCGACTCGTTCTTTTTCATCGTCGGCTGATATGAAATTTCCACCCAAATCGCCGATAATTTTTCGCGTCCATTCATAATCGTCGCGGCTTTTATCGATGACAGTCGAGTAAAATACCTCAAAATTACCGTCGCGCTCCATCGCCTGCGCCACCGGCAGAAATTGCGGCAGATAGTAAAGATGATGCAGGTGAAAGAGAACGGTTGCCAAGATTATTTGGAGGTTGGAGATTGAAGGTTGCCTGCCCAACTGACCCAGTCAGGCGGGGAGATTGAAAATTTGAAATATTCAATCTGCAATTTGCAATTTGCAATTGAATAATATTTATTCATCGATGCTGATGATTTTCGGATAAACCTGTTTGCGGGCGCGTTCGAGGTCTTCCGGGAAGTCGATTTCAATGGTCGGAATCTTGGTAATATCGATCGCGTACATTGCGTGTTTCTCCAGCATGCGATCAACCGCGGCTTCGAAGAAAGACATCTGCAAACCGTCGTCTATAACGGCCTTCAATGCGGTTGCAAAATCAGCCGTCAGCGACGCTCCGAATTTGGCAATCCCGACGAATTCGCCGAGGCATTCGGCCGGATCGAGTTTCTTGCCGATGCGAACGATGCGCTGCGCATTATCCACAATCACCTTGACCTCTTCCTCGCCGCACGGTTTGACTTCAACTCCCAGCGCGGTTTCGAACGGTGCTTCCAGCAATTTTCCGATCAGACTGTAATGGAAAAGCACATCGGCATTGAAATAGAAGAAGTCCTGACCGGCGAAATACTCGCGCGCCAGCCAGAGCGAATAAACCGTATTCGTCGATGCGTAAAACGGATTTTCGATGTATGAAACATTCATCGTTTTATAATGATCGCCGATTTTTGCCATGATTTGTTCTTTAAGGTATCCGACGACGATTAAAGCCTCGTCGATGCCGTACCGTTGCAGGGCATCCAATTGATTTTCGAGTAAAGATTTTTCGCCGACTTTAATCAGGCTTTTCGGAATCGAGTCGGTCAGCGGCGCTAAGCGACGCGCGGCTCCGGCGGCCAGAATTACTGCTCTCATTTATTTATTCCTCTAAACAAGTTCATATAATATCAAAATTAATTTAACATTCTAATGATGATTCTGAATTTCTCTTATAAAACGTACAGTTCTTTCAGTTGCTTTCCCATCCAGATGATAAAAACAATTTTGACGAACCTCTGTTATCACCGATTTAAACTCATCAGTAGTAAAACTCCGGTCAATTATTTCCATAATATTGTCTTTTTCAATATCGAATTCCAAACCACATCGTTTGACATTAAATTGCTCTTCGGGTTGAAAAACATCCCTACTGACGGTTTTATTGAATATCAAGGGACGGTTCATGATTAAATAATCATACATTACCGACGATGAATCGGAAATCATTAAATCGATAAAAACGATATTATCGGTAATGTTCATGATCGAATCGTTCACAAAATATACATGCTCAATCTTTTTTTCTCTGCAATAGTCTTTGACCACTTCGATATTATGGTCATCATTGATATGATTACGAATGATCAGATTATGGCGTTGGGGAATGATGTCACAGAATGTTTGGTAATGACTCATTAAAGTTCCCCCGCCCCATTTCCAGGTTGGCGAAAAGAGGATATTTTTCCGGCCATCATCCGGAATACCGGCTTGTTTCAATAAAGCGGCCCGGTCGTACTGATGATTGATTATTTTATCGAAACGTAAATGACCGATTTCAACCAACTGCCCAGGTTTTAATACTATGCCGGCTTCTTTACAGGCTTTTAATACCTTTTGCCGATCTTTTTCACCTGACAACATCCAATAATCCCAGTGATCGAACATCGGTGGTAATTCGGTTCTCTTCTCCCCGACCTTAAACCTTTTATCACAGACGCCATGATAAAATTGCAAGGAAACAAAATTGCGCTCCGAGCGAGGCGGAATTGGCCACATGGTGGTACAAACCAAGACCTCTAAATCGGACGGATACGGGCCAAGATAAAAATGCCTGACAGAACCGGTTTCACACCCCGTAAAAAGAGTTGCAAGCTGCCGTTTAAAACCGCGGAGATTGCGGACTTTTGGAAAAAGAAGAGTCTTCCACTTCCGGAATGGATACAGTTTCGCGATTCTGTTTTTCTCAATCTCCCAAGTCAGAAACTTACCGCCGATTTCGTGCCAGAGAGGCGCAATACTGGTAAACTGACTGGCTTTACGCGCCAGATAATAAATGCCTTTTGAATTCATTCGTTATTTCTCCATTTAAATTTAGGTTATCGAACGATCGAATGGTCGTCCTTTGTACAGTCCCAGGTCATAATAGGTGTACGCCAGTCTCCAAAGCAATAAGTTAGGTACTCGTCAGTAAGTTTGGGAATCGAATAGTTTTTTTTATTAAATCGGACCGACGTTAGTTCATCAGTAAAACGGGCTGGTACGGCTTTCTTGGTATGACGGTGTACTCCAATTACCCAGTAGAGCTGATCGCCCAACCTTTTTTGGACGAAAATATCAAGAATAACCAGGCCTTTAAAGAAGAAATACTTGGATGCGTACACTTTAATAATGCGCACGTCTCCTTTCTTTAACGGATGATCGTCTCTTTTATGATATCTGATGCGTACGATTAAGCCCCGCCAGAAGAATTTCGGTAATATCTGCAAAAGGCGGTCGAGATCTTCAGTTCGGATTGAAAGGTCCAGATCGTTGTCCCAGGGTAGAAGCCGGTTCTCACGAACTATACCAAGCAGGGTTCCGCCTTCTAACCAATAAGGAATTCCATTCCTTTCGAGTAATTGGGTTGTCCGCTTGAGCACTCTCAGAGCTTCTTTAAGATACTTACCATCGAGTGTTATTTGACTAGTCATCGTTCATCACTTAGGTTAATTTAATCTGCTTAACAGCGAGGCCAGAATTCTTTCGGAAGCTTTGCCGTCTATTCTATAAAGCATATTGGTAATATATTTTCCCCGGATTGCATCAAATGGATCCGATTCATTGAAGCATTTAACAAGTGTTTCCGGCAGATTTTTCGGCTTTTTGATGTGAAAGCAGAAATCCGTCATATTGCCATGCATATTAGGATCCAGTCGTCGGTGATATATTCGTTTAGGAAAAATAAAATGTCCAAGTTTTTTCTTGTAGAAATCGCAGACAATCACATGCTTTTGCAGAGCCATGAACTCGTAAATCGTCGAGGAGGCTTCGGTCAATAATACATCTGCAGCCTGGTAAAGGTCGATGATATTATAATGTTCCGGTTCAATGATAACTACTTCCGGGTACTTGTCTTTAATCTTATTTATAAGTTTGATATGTTTGCGCAGGTCAACACCACTGAACTTCTCCATGAAATACGACCATTGGTGCAATTTAATAATCAGATTCAGGTCTTTTGTCAATTCCGGTAGTTTTAATCCGAAAGTTTCAAAACTGCTGGGATAAAAGGTCGGCCCGTAAAGTAAGGTTTTCTTATCCGGGTCGAGTCCCAAGGCAGTCAATATTTCCGCGCGGCCGCCCATGCGGCCGTTGAAGAGCGGATCGATCTTGGTTAATCCGGTTAATTCCAGATCGGTCGTGATTCCTTTTTCCCGTAACTGCTTTATTCGGAAAGGTCCTTCGACAAACCTTACATCCAAACGTTTACTATTGTCACGCCAGTATGAAGGTTTGACTCCAATGCCGTGGTAAATCATACCTACCAGTGTCGTTTCACTGACGAATTGCTCGACCGGGTAACGCGACCAGCCGCAAATAAAGACGTCCGGATTCAATCTCCGGATTCGTTCTGCCCGGTCTTCCTCATTATCGGCAAAAATACATTCGGCGCCGCGTTTGGTGAGGATCCGTTTCGTCAGGGCTTGCTCATCCGGTAAGGTCTCGCTCGAGGTTGTCAGAAAAACTTCAAAACGATCATCCTTTAATAAAAGATCGATCACCGGGTCGAATTGCGGCAGATGATATAAATGGTACGCATCAAATACGATTCGATATGCCATAGGTGTGTAAACTCTTAAAAGGTAAACTTTAAAATAACGGGCAAATTTAACAACCTGGAGCCGTTCAGCAATGGAATTTCCAGATTTATCTGCTGGACGGGCAGACTAAAATTCGAGAATCTCAAATTCGATTGTTCCAGGAAAGATGCGCGGTCAATTAATAAAAGGTACTCTGTGATTAAATTTCAGTTCCTCGGAGCTTCTTTATACCTGGCAACATTCTCCTGATACGACTTTTCCTTCGGATTGAGTTCGGCAGCCTTCTGCATGGTTTTGATGGCTTCATCAACTTGCCCGGCCGCGAATAACAATTGCCCCAAAGTATCCCAGATATAATCGGCGGCCGGTTCCAGTTCCACAGCTTTCCGGGCGAATTGGATGCCGCGATCGTACTTACTTGTCACTTTATTCTCGAAAATGTACCAGGCATAGCCATTCATCAGACCGGCCGATTGCGGTAGTTTATCAAGAGCCGATTCATAGGTAGCCAGTACCTGCGGCTGATCCTGCTTTTTACTGTAAAACCGGATGACGTTATTATAGGCCTGTTCAATCCAGCGCTCGTCGCCACATTTACCGATGAAATCCCTGATCGGCTTAATGTCACCGGAGATTTTGTAATCACAATAGGCCAGGTTATAGAGCATTTCCGTTTTCTTGCCTTTGAGGTTTTCGGGATCGAGCCGCAGTATGATCCGGGCGTATTTCTGCATCGCCGGAAAATCGTTGCGGTCTTCGTATTTACCCATAACGGCATAATTAGCATCGAGATCATCCGGTGTGCTTTCTAATTTCTTCAGGTAATCGCCGAGCGTACCGCGTCCCTCGGTGTAATCTTTCAGCACTTGAAAGTATTCGTCCTTATTGCCGCCGAAGCCGACAATCCGGTCGATCTCCTCACCGTCCGGCGTCATTAATATCGTCGTCGGATAACCCGGATACTTATACTGTTCGCGAAGTTGCTTGCCTTTCAAACTATCGCCATTGATTTTTACACTGATATAATGCTGATTGATATATTCGCCAACTGCTTTGTCCGTGTGAACCAACTGGTTCAACTGCTTACAGCCGCCTCACCATTCGGTGTAGAAATAAGTCAGGAGCAATTTTTGCTCGGTCTGGGCTTTTTGGCGAGCTGATTCAAAATTCATCTTCTCGAAGCGAATTCCAACCTGGCGACCGCATAAACTAAGCACGGTTACCAAACCCATCACCAAACCAATTTTCTTCATCTTGCCTCCGATCTTTATTTCAATCGGCTGAATTTAGTAAAAAATATTGAATCGGTCGGAAATATTTGCATAACATTCTTCCACACTTACCAGATAATCCAAGCAAAGATACGAGCATAGCCCAATTCGATAGAAAAATCCTCACAGTAATATTATCGGCGTCTCCGACATTTTCAAATCGGTCGGCCAGGATACATGTTAGCGGTATGGAAATTTATTTCTAAAAGACAAAATATAAATGTGCATAAAGGAAATTCGAATTAATTTTCGCGACTCCTTTGTCATATTGGACTCCTTGATAATCCAATACCAATTCGACATCTTTATTTAGTTTGTATCCGATCCCAATGATTTCCCTGAAGTGGGCATCAGTTTCTGTCTGGGTATCCGGATCAAACCAGTCTACCCTGCCGATTAGTGACCATTTGGGAGTAACCTTAAAAACACTATACAGAGAGTAACCCATAAATTGAACGGTTTGGTTATTTGCCTTATCATTACCAGCAGAGAACTCCGCACCAAGATTCAGATGTTCAGATTCATATGTCGCAAATCCAGTGGTAACCGTAGTAGACGAATCTTGAGTGTGTCGGATATTGGAAGCGAATCCGGTCAACCTTAAGCCATGCAGACTGACAGGAAAAGGCCTTAAAGTCACGCGCCCATATAAACCCTTGTGTTTTCCTGCCTCGGGTTGGTTATACCCTTCCCCATTTACGAATGATACAGCAAATTCGCCATAATCGCGGGGAAATTGACCTTGTATTTTTAAACCTAAATCAGCTGAAGTCTGCTTATGCTCGTAATCGGTCAGCATTTTAGCGATTGAGCGATAGCCCCAGACATTCTCTTGAAACGCTAACAACGGAACGTCGTGCAGACCTACTAAAAGATTAACTCTCCAGGAGGGCTTCTTCAATTCGAGATATGCATACTTTAAAAATATACGATAGTACTGCTTCTCTTGATCATTGGATACCCTGGCAATGTCTGTCGTAATTCGCATACCCGTAACTTCGGTTAGATTTCTTTTATAGGTCAGGTATAATCTGGTTAAATCGAAACCATTTTTATCATTTGAACCTTTTGAAAAGTCGTAGAAAAAGGCATTATAAGCTAATCCTGAAAGATTGACGTTCGCAGTTTGCTGGGCTCTCGAATTATCAGGTAATAACAAAATTAAATATGCTATAATAACAACACTGAAGAAACCTTGAATTTTCATAATAACTTCCCTTTCCTGCTGTGGATTCATCTCTGCATCAGGATGCAATCCATAAAACGTTGATTAATCTAACCTTCATTTATTTTTCATTATTGACGGCAAACCTGAAATGGGTCGCGTACACTATTGCAACCGTAACCGCCACAAGCACTGAAAGTATCGCCCAGAAAATAAAAACTGGGGTCCAGCTACCACTAGCAGTATCAACTAAAACCGGAATGATTATCCCAATCAGTACCGTACCTACATACCCCATTCCGTCAATAAAACCGGTCGAAGCCGCGACGACTTGTTTATCGGCAAACCGCGAAGGCATTGTTGTGACTAAAAATACATGCGGGCCATACAAGAAAAAACTGCCAATCAACAGGACGATGGTGGCCAACAATCCTTTGGTAAACGGAAAAATGATAAAACTGATTGCCAGAAAAGCCAGGAACACAACTGAAATCAGATCTTTCTTCAATTTAATTCGATTATATACCAGCGTTCCCATAACTCCAGCAATCGGAATTAAAAATATCTGTAGACCGACTTTACCCATTTGTTGCACAGTATAATCCCCTGCCTTGAACAAGTACAATGGTATCCATGTAATGACACCGTATCGTACCATATTCAGCAAACAAAGTGACAGTCCACTTAAAATTATAGGTAAAGAAAAAGTATTTTTAATCTGAGAATTCACTTTCTGAACAGGAACCGGTTTTACTTGTGGCATAGTCAAAAGAAGCAGGACACCTCTTACAAATAAAAATCCACTCGCGACGAAAAATCCGGCTTTCCATCCCCAGGCTCCAACGGCATAAGCTGAAATAAGCCAGGCTATCGAATTCCCTACCTGATAGGAGGTACCTAATAAAGTCGTAGTGCGTTCTCTATCTTTACTTTGAGTCAAAGCATTGGCTCTTACACAAGAGGACCATCCCATCGATTGAAAGACTCCTTCCAAAATTTCACCAATTAACAGCATGAAAAAGAATCCTCCAAAAAATCCAAGAATCGAATTCATTATCGACGATGCGATCAGACCGACAGAAATATATACAAAAGGATTAAATCGTTCTGATATCTGACCGTGTAAAAATTGTCCGATTGCATATGCCGTGAAAAATCCACTCGATACCAAACCTACATTGTACAAACTCAGATTATTATGAGTGGCTAGTAAGGCCGGGACGACAATACCTAAATTTACCTTCCCAAAATAATAGGTTGCGTACGATGACCAGATGTTCCAAAATGTTTTTTTATTTTCCATTTTCAGATCCTCAAATAGTTATTTTATTCAGTACAGATAAACTGTTTGATATTCTCAGTAATCCTTGCTCTTATTTTATGTTGTTTTCTTTTATTATTCGGCTTTTTATCTCTGTGGATGACTGAGTAGGATAATAGGGGATAACAATTACTTTTCCTCCGATGCTTTCCATAACCTCTCTGGCTTCTTCTATTGCTTCATCGGTATGGCTTGAACTCTCCATTAAAATATCAGGCTTAATTTTTTTCACATTTGGAAGAGGAGAATAAGTCTCTTGCGCAACGACCAAATCGACATATTTTATTGCATTTGCGAGGTCATACCTTTCATCAAATGAAAGTACTGGTTTTGGTTTTTTCTCCATTACAGCCTGCTCTGTCAAAATTCCGACAATTAATTTACCATCTTCTCCAGCAATAGATTTGGCATTTTCCATCATTTTCAAGTGTCCTTTATGGACAATGTCCAATACATAATACGAATAAACTATTTTCATTTTTCACCTACCAGAATAAGATTTTTGACATTAATTAAACAATCACCATTGACAATTTTCATGTTATAATCTCTTTTAAATATCTCAGATGCAGTAACATGCATCTCAAATATTTTATCCTGTTTTTCTGGAACTAGTCCACTCTTTTCTAACCAGTTTTTAACACTGAAGTTTTTCATAACATATGTAGTTATTCTAATATTCTCAAATCGAGAATTCTTCATCAACCTTATTAAATCTTCTTCCAAAAATGTGATCCTATCCTCTTTCAATTTAAAGATATTTTCATAGTCTTTCCTTACTTCAGGTGTTGGTGGTACTCCTTCCGATAGAATCATTTTACCACCTTTCTTTAGAATTCTATAACACTCATCCATGGCATTTTGGATGTTTTTTATAATATGATGAAAAACCATTCTTGCAGTCACTTTATCAAAAACATTATCATGAAAAAATGGTTCCCTTATATCTCTTTTTATAAAATAACAATTATCTTTCCAATTGCTATGCTCTAACATATCTTGAGAAATATCCAATCCAATGACCTCTTCAACAATTGGTGCTATTGCCTTTGCTATTACGCCAGTACCTGTTCCAACATCTAGAACACTATCATTTTTATCAAATTTTGTAGATGATACAAATGACTCAATATAAGATTTCTCATTAACCCAATTAAGTTCATCGTACTTTTCAGCTCTTATTTTCCAAAATTGCTCCTGATTCATACTTTTAGTATTATCCTTATTTTTATTTTTAACATGCAACTATTGTATTGTAAGATTTCCAGGCACTCCGGTAATCTTCGAAAGTATCTATGTCAATCCAAGTTCTCCAAATCTCTAAGGCAGAAACTTTTTCTCCTTGATTTAGTAGCTCTTGAATAAAATCAACGAAAGATGCTTTTCTCATATGTTCAGCATTGTGGAATTTCCTATCTTGATCCACACAATAGACGTTCTTATAAATATCTCTCAGAATTGAACAAGCATTGCCTGATAACCTGGCCAAACCGATAAATTCAGACGTCGAGTTTGTCTCGGATATATTGACACCGACCGCATTAATTCTAATTTCTTGTCCTTTCTCCGATAAAGTGGTCAATTCAGGCGGAAAAGGATGACCCTCCTGACCAACCTGATAGCGTTTTTGCCAACCTCTGTCAACGACTAAAGTGGTGTCGTTTTGGATTTCCATTAATTTTTTTAGAATATCCGTTCCGAAAAGAATATCGCCATATAATACGATGGTATTTACATCCATAAATTCTCTGGCCGTAAACAGAGAAACTAAAATTCCTGTATTTTCATAATCATCGTTATCGAAATAGGCCAGATTGGGAAAATCAATACGCTCCTTTTTATATCCGCGCACGACGGCAATACTATTTATCCCAACTGATCTAAGCATATCAATTTGTCGCTCTAGGATTGTCTTACCTTTAATATCAAGTAGAGTTTTGGGAATATCTTCTGTAAGTGGAAACAAGTTTTTATCTTTTCCGGCTGCTAGGATAACGGCTTTAAATTTTTCGCCCTCTCGATCGACTCGTTTCTGTCTGATTTCTTCATCTAATTTCGTCCTGATCCACTCAGAGAAATTAATCTGTTTGGATTTCAGCCATTCCTCATGCTGTAATGAGATTTTTATTGTTTTAGATATTTTAGTCATGTTTATTGTAGGTACATATGTACGCGCCGAAAATGTACGAATCGTCACATGTAAAATCAATAAAAAAACTTAGTAGAATGAAAAAGGTTATTATTCAAGTGTTTTACGGGTAGTATAAGCAACCATTTTTTCCGTTCGTATCAACGCTCCGGCATTAACACAATTCAACCGTTGTCTTGACACCGGAGCGTTGAGACAAGGGCAGAGACGTACCTCATAATCTTCCGAAGGTTTCTTTAAATTTCCTTTGCTTAACGTGACCCATTTGTTCAATATTCGGAAGGTTGAAACAAGAACAAGGCATCCTATTCACAGGTAAATGCGATCATCTTACCGTCAGACGAAAAACAATGTTCATAGATATTCTCATACTCCGGGGTCAGGGTCAATAAATTACTGCCGTCCCGGTCGATAATCCTGAGACAGGATTTATCGTTATTCCGGGATACAAATAAAATCTGCGTGCCGTCAGGTGAAAATAACGGTTGGTACTCACTTGCTTCGCTTTCGGTTAGTCTGGATTTTTCTCCGGAATTCAAATTCACCAAGAAGAGATCTTTATAATTTCCGGAATAGGCGTTCAGTACAATGGCAGTATTATCAGGGCTGAAATCCACCGTATTAGTCCAAAACGTTTCGCAGATTTCAGAAGTGGAGAAATTGGTCGCACTGAATAGCCAGAGCTTCGCGAACGGCGATACGTTTTCCAGATAAACGATCAACGACCGGTCGTCGGAATAATCCATCATATCGAGCCTTCCCTGAAGTGTATCGATTACCTGGTTTTCGCCGGTCATTAAATCCATTAACTGTATTAATTGCATTCTTCCCAACTCGTCATCATATTTAGATGTTAGATAAATCACCCGGGTATTGCCATTGATTAAAAGCGGATCGTAATCGTAATCGTCACTATCGGATATGTTTACCGTATCCGATCGAACATAGTTGATCAGAAAAATCTCACCGTTCCGGTAATAAACCTGGATGCTATCCGGATTTTCATTCTCATAAGCGGTCATTTCACCGGATGTCAAGTCATAGAGAAAATTACCCGACATATTTCCTCTCGTTTCAAAGATAATCCCCGAGCCGTCGGGCAGAAATTCAATGTTGGCGACATAATCAGCTGCAACCGTAATCTGCTTCAGACCGCTTGCATTACTATTTACTATATAAAAATCATTTTCATAACGGTAGCCGCTATATTCGTCGTAGGCATCATCACAATTAATAATAATAAGCGAAATTAACGCCAGTATAACCATCGTCCTGATCTGCGTGGAAATATTCATCATTCACCTCACGGCAATCCGATAAACGTGATCGACGGCGATTGCGCCGAATAATCCGTATCCGCCCTCGATCCCGCAGGATAATCCGGAATTGGCATCCCCGAGTAAAAAGGAAACAAACTCATCATCCAGCGGCTTTTTCACAAAATATTCATAGTAATTGTCATCCATCGCCGTCAACCGGATTTCCATATCGCAATCGAAATCTTCGTCATCGAATGAAGAGGCATCTTCCGGAAAGGATTTCCAGGATGCGGAACCGGGTTCGATAAACACTTTATTTTCGCCGGCATAATTATTGGTAATCGTCCGCAGGATCTGATAATTGTCCGGTAAAGGCTCGAACCGAATGGTGAAGGATTTCTGCAGGTGGAGAGTATCGGGAATCGACTCATCAAGCAGTTTTGGAATAGCCGGAGTAACGAGACTACCGGTTACCCGTCGGCCATCGGGAGCGGTGACTTCCAGGAAATAGATCGTTCCCGGTACTGGATTGAACTGATGCAGCGTATCCAGATAGACGACCGACATTTTCTTTTGAAACACAAATTCGTTTATGCCTATATAGCCATAATTTTCTTCCGTA
>JAZDEI010000054.1:0-4169 GCA_043808945.1 Fidelibacterota bacterium
TGGTGATAAAGACCGCAGAATCCGGCGCAATCCTTTCAGCAGCCAGTGTTCGATATAAAAATGCAGTGGAATTTTACGAGATGTCATCGCGAGTGACGGAATCAGTTTTCCAGCCGGCTGTCACCGATCTTATTCGGAAGTTTCCTTGAAATTACCGCGCAGTGATTTTGAACCGGTACCCAATTTTTCACCGGCATACCGCAGAGCGTCGCTAAAAGGCTTATCCTTGTTGACATCGTTGCGGTAGAACTTATCGATCCAGAAGATCAGGTCGTCTTTGGTATTCTCGTCGATTTTTCTATAAATATCAAAAACCGGTTCAGCGATATTTTTCTGAAATAGCTTAGTGTCTGATTTCAGGTATTTATCACTCTTAACCTGTTCGAGCGTCTCATAAGTCCGATATAGATACGCGAATACAAAGACTTTTTTCTCGGACTGCGTCAGCGATTTCCAGTAAATCATCTGGCCGTAATTGGTGACTTCGGACGGATTCATCTTTACCGTTTTAGGCGAAACGAGCGCTGGCGGAGCTGTTTCTGGTTGAGATGACTCCGAAGGCAGTGGTTCCAGCGGCATTTGTGTTACCGGTTCCGTCTGACCCGGTACCTGCAAAGCCGGCGTTTGGGCCACTGAATCCGGTGAAGTGGAAACCGGCAGCGCCGGCTCCTGGGCGAAAAGACTGCCAATTAATAAAAAACTTAAACAAACCAGCCTAATTTTATTCATCGTGGAATCTCCTTTTCTGTCGGGTTCCAATTTTCAATTTCCAGCAATAAACGGGCTACGGCCTCCTCCGGTTTCAGGCGGGCGACGACCTGGCCGCGTTTAAACAACAACGCTACGCCTTTACCGAAAGCAATGCCGAGATCGGCGGCGCGGGCTTCCCCGGGGCCGTTGACTTCACAACCCATGACGGCGACCGTCAGGTTCTTTTTAATGTCGCGGATTTTTTGTTCTATTTCCGTGACGATTGCGATCAGGTTGACGGAAGTGCGCCCGCAGGTCGGGCAGGACACTAACCGGATACCATTTTTACTCAAGTCGAGGGCTTTCAGAATCTCAAAACCAGCGCGGACTTCCTCGACCGGATCGGCCGTCAGCGAAACTCTCAGCGTGTCGCCGATGCCTTCCGCCAGAAGCGTTCCGATCCCGATCGCCGATTTGATCGTACCTGACCAGGCCGGGCCGGATTCTGTCACGCCCAGATGCAGCGGATAGTCAAATTGTTCCGAGAAAAGCCGGTTGGCTGCGATCATCAGGGTGACCTCGCTGGACTTCAGGGCGACGATCACGTCGCGAAAATCGTTCTCCTCGCATATCTCCAAATGCCGGCGGGCACTCTCCAGCATGGCGGCGGGCGTCGCCGAACCATACTTAGCCATTAAATCCTTCTCCAGCGAACCGGAATTGACGCCGATACGGATCGGCACCTGCGCCGCGCGGGCTTTCGCGAGAACGGCTTTGACTCGTTCGGCTCCGCCGATATTGCCGGGGTTGATGCGGATTTTATCCACACCCGCATCGATCGCGCCCAGCGCTAAACGATAATCGAAATGAATATCGGCGACCAGCGGCACGGTCATGCGTTTCCTGATTTCCGGCAGGGCTTTAACAGCATTCTCGTCGGGAACAGTCACACGAATGATCTGACAACCGGCCGCTTCGAGTTTCTCGATTTGCGGCAGGATCGCAGCCAGATCGTGAGTCTTAGCCGTTGTCATCGACTGTACCGGTATCGGAAAGCCACCCCCGATGGGAACGTTGCCGACATGCACGGTGCGGGTAATTTTGCGTTTGTAGTCGTTCATCGTCGGCTCAAATTAATATCGCGCCCGCAATGAGACAAGCCTATTTTGTTAATCAATTGGAGATTGTAGATTGCCTGCCCGAGTTTTACGCTTCAGCGGAAAAGGCGGGGAGGTTGGAGATTGAAGATTTCAAATTTCAGAATTCAAAATTCAAATTTACCTGATCAGCCACAGGTCACCATTGTATGACAATCGAGTGATTATTGCTTATCTATCGAATGACAAGCCCGCTTCGGGCTAAATGACCACAAATGACAAATATTTATCTCAATACGGCCACTTCCAGTCGCGGATTTCCGGCATATCGTCACCCACGCGCGCAATATATTGTTTGTGTTCGATGAGCCGGTTGCGCATGGCCTGTTTGACGTGCGCCCCGATTGGCTCCAGCTTCGGCACCCGTTCGATGACGTCCATGACAAGATGGAAGCGGTCCAGGTCGTTCATTACCACCATATCGAACGGCGTGGTCGTGGTGCCTTCCTCCTTGTAGCCGCGCACGTGCAGATTGACGTGATTCGTCCGGCGATAGGTCAGGCGGTGAATCAGCCACGGATAGCCGTGGAAGGCAAAAATGACCGGCTTGTCGGTCGTAAATAGCGAATTGAATTCCTTGTCGGACAAGCCGTGCGGATGTTCGCCGGAGGGCTGCAGTGTCATCAGGTCGACGACATTGATGACCCGGATTTTGAGGTCAGGGAAATTCTGGCGCAGCAGATCGACGGCCGCCAGCGTTTCTAAGGTGGGAATATCACCGGCACAGGCCAGGACGACATCCGGCTCGCCGTTCTGATCGTTGCTGGCCCATTCCCAGATGCCGATGCCGGTCGTGCAATGCTTGATGGCAGCGTCGATGTTTAAGAATTGCAGGGCCGGTTGCTTACCGGCAACGATGACATTGATGTAATGGCGGCTACGCAGGCAGTGATCGGTCACGGAGAGCAGCGTATTGGCGTCCGGCGGCAGGTAAACGCGCACGATTTCGGCCTTCTTATTGACGACATGATCGATAAAGCCGGGGTCCTGGTGACTGAAGCCGTTATGATCCTGGCGCCAGACATGCGAAGTCAGCAGGTAATTGAGCGAGGCGATCGGCCGGCGCCACGGAATATGACGCGTGACCTTCAGCCATTTGGCATGTTGGTTGAACATCGAATCGATGATATGGATAAAGGCTTCATAGCAGGAGAAAAAGCCGTGCCGCCCGGTCAGCAGGTAGCCTTCGAGCCAGCCCTGGCACATGTGTTCGCTGAGGACTTCCATGATCCGGCCGTCCGGCGAGACATGCTCGTCGTCCGGCAGAATATTGGCAGTCGAAACGCGGTCGGTAACCTCCAGTAGCGCATCCAGCCGGTTGGAGGCGGTCTCGTCCGGTCCCATAACCCGGAAATTGCGATTCCCGGTATTGAGTTTCATGACGTCGCGCAGGAATTGTCCCATGACGCGGGTCGATTCGGCTTCGGTCGTACCGGGTTTGAGTACCGGCACGGCGTAAGCGCGGAAATCCGGCATCTTCAGATCCTTCAGAAGCAGGCCGCCGTTGGCATGCGGATTGGCGCCCATACGGCGATTGCCCTGCGGAGCCAATGCGGCCAGTTCCGGGCGCAGTTTGCCGTTTTCATCGAACAATTCCTCTGGCTTGTAACTGCGCATCCACTCTTCCAGCATGCGGACATGATCGGGTTTTTTAGCCAATTCCGCCAGCGGAACCTGGTGCGACCGGAAGGTGCCTTCGATTTTCTTGCCGTCCACGACTTTCGGGCCGGTCCAGCCTTTGGGAGTGCGCATCACGATCATCGGCCAGGGTTTGCGCTTCGTAAAACCATTCGTCCGGGCCTCCGCCTGGATCGCTTTTATCTCCGCAATGACGACGTTTAAAGTCGCCGCCATGAGCTGGTGCATTTTCTGCGGTTCGTCGCCCGCCACACAATAAACCTTGTAGCCGTAGCCGGTCAAAAGGTCGACCAGTTCATTATCGTCTAAGCGTGCCAGCACGGTCGGATTGGCAATTTTATACCCATTCAGGTGCAGGATCGGCAAAACGGCGCCGTCGTGCACCGGGTTGAGAAATTTATTGGAGTGCCAGCTGGTGGCTAAGGCGCCGGTTTCGGCCTCGCCGTCTCCCACCACGCAGCAGGCGATCAGGTCGGGATTGTCAAAGACCGCCCCGTAGGCATGCACCAGGGCGTAACCAAGTTCGCCGCCCTCGTGGATCGAACCGGGGGTTTCCGGGGCGACGTGGCTCGGAATGCCGCCGGGAAACGAGAACTGCTTGAACAATTTATGCAAACCTTCGGCGTCCGGCGTGATATTCGGGTAAATTTCGCTGTAGGTGCCTTCGAGATAAGTATTGGCCAC
>JAZDEI010000055.1:0-14312 GCA_043808945.1 Fidelibacterota bacterium
AAGGTTAATGCCGGGGTCAAAGCCGTGCCTTACGAGATTCAGGGATTGAAAATTACGCTCGTCCAGAAAAATGCCAACGCGACCGCCATGAGTCTTGGTTTTCCGATCAATCTTACCCGCGACAATCCGGAATGGTACGCTCTGGCCGTCGCCAATTCCTGGTTCGGCGAGCATCGCAATTCCAGCAGTCACCTTTATCAGGTGATCCGGGAAGCCCGCGGATTGAATTATGGCGATTACAGTTATATCGAGAATTTTCCAGGGGGTGGACGCCGGCAGTTTCCGCCGGTTAATGTTGCCCGCCATCAGCAATTATTCGAAATCTGGATTCGCCCGGTGCCGAACGATACGCGCCATTTCGTCCTGCGGGCGACCATGCGCGAATTGCGCAACTTTGTGGACAATGGAATCAGTGAGGAACAGTTCGATCTGACCCGCGATTTTCTGCGCAAATATATTTTTCATTACGCGCCGACGACTATGATGCGGCTTGGATATGCTATCGACGATCAATTTTATGGAATCCCGGGCAGTCATCTGGAAAATTTCCGCGCCGCACTCGACACAATGACCATCGCGGATGTCAATGAAGCCATTCGCAAATATCTGCAGTACGACAATCTGCAGGTCGTGATCGTGTCCAACGAGGCTGAAAAATTACGCGATGAATTACTAAACAATTCACCCAGCCCGATCCGATACGCCACCCCCAAACCCAAAGAAATCCTCGAGGATGACAAGCAGTTGGAAAATTATCCGCTTGATATCAAACCGGAAAACGTCAAAATCGTCGATGTCCAAGATTTATTTTTTTAACGAGCGAACCAGTCTTTCATGACAAATTTACGTGTAAAACAGGTCAGGCAATGTTTCGACGCGTCGGACGAGCTGCGAGTCAGCCGGAAATATTACCGCCAGATGGTGCTGGCCTTTCTGGAAAATCTCCTGACAATAGATACCGGTGTTGGCGACGCAACTCAGAATCCACCGAAATTTTACAACCGCAAATGTACGGCAATTATCAAGGCTAAATCTCCGACGATCGTTGCCGGTCTGGCGGAAATCCGGGCATTTCTGCACCATAAAGACCTGAAGAGCGAATCCGAATTCCAGGACGGCGACCGGGCTGACGCCGGTGAAATCGTTCTGACGATCAAAGGCCGCGCCGGTCAGATACTAAATCTCGAACGCATTATTCTGAACGTTTTCCAGCGACTGTCCGGGATCGCGACCGTGACGGCGGAATACAGTCAGGCAATTGCCGGTCTGCCCTGTTTCGTGGCGGCCACCCGCAAGACACTGTGGGGCGCGATCGACAAGAGCGCCTTGCAATACGGCGGTGGGCTGACGCACCGACTTGGATTATCGGACGCGGCCATGCTGAAAGAAAACCACCTGGCGATTCTGAAAAAGTCCGGCGATCCGCAAGTGCTTCTGACCGCTTTAAAAGCCATCGCCGCTGTCGAACCGCCTCTGCGCTTTGTCGAGATCGAAATCACCAATGACGACGAATTCCGGCAGGTCGTCGATGCTTATAAGAACCTGACGATGGACATCTACCGCGTGATAATGTTCGATCATTTTACGCCGGAAAATATCAAACGCCTGATCGAAGCCACCAAGAGTGAGGGCGCTTATCAGCAAATCTTATTCGAAGCTTCCGGCAATATCACGCTGGAAACCATCCGGGGATATGCCAGTTCAGGCGTGGATGTCGTTTCAGTTGGGGCGCTGACTCACTCGGTAAAAAGTGCCGATTACAGTCTGCTGATTGTTAGTTAACCTTACTCGTTATTTTTTGGATTAAGGATGAAACCGATTTATCTTGATTACAATGCCAGTACGCCGCTCCTACCGGAAGTTATCGATGTCATGACTCCATTCCTGAAAAATGGATTCGGCAATCCCTCCAGCAGTCATTACTACGGCCTGGAAAGCAAACAGGCAATCGAAAAAGCCCGCCGCCAGGTTGCCGACCTGCTGAATTGCCAGCCGGAGGAGATTGTCTTTACCAGCGGTGGCAGTGAATCGAATAATCTCGCCCTTATCGGAGTTGCCGACCTGCACCCGCACGGCCATATCATCACCAGCGCCATCGAACATCCGGCCGTGCTGGAAGTCTGCCGCTATCTGGAAAAGAAAGGTTTTGCGGTCACCTATCTGCCGGTTACCGGTGAAGGATTCGTAGAATTGTCTACCGTCCAAAAGGCGATTCGTTCAGACACTTTTCTGATCTCCGTCATGTTCGCCAACAACGAGACTGGAACGATCGAACCGATTCGGGAAATCGCCGAATTCGCTCACGAGCACGGAATCCTGATGCACACCGATGCAGCCCAGGCAGTTGGAAAAATACCGGTCGACGTCCGCAAATTCGATGTCGATCTGCTATCGATTGCCGGTCATAAAATGTACGCCCCGAAAGGTGTCGGCGCATTATATATTCGTGGCGGAACGCAAATTGCGCCGTTAATTCATGGCGCCGGACACGAACATGGTTTACGTCCGGGCACCGAAAATGTCCTGGAAATCGTCGGGCTCGGCGCGGCGGCTGAGAATTACCAAAAAAATGCCGATACTATCCTCGCCGCGCAAACCAGTCTCGGACATAAATTTTTCTCCGATCTGAAAAACGCTCTTCCGGCAATTCAACTAAATGGCGCCCCGGAGCAAAAACTTCCCAACACTTTCAATATTTACTTCCCGGGCGTCGATGCCAATACACTTTTAGCGGAACTCAGCGAAGTTGCCGCTTCGGCTGGCGCCGCCTGTCACTCCGACAGCGTTGTACCTTCACACGTCCTGAAAGCGCTCGGTTTGCCGGATGAGTGCATATTGGGAAGCATTCGGTTTTCGTTAGGGCGCATGACAACCGAAACTGAGATTGCGACTGCCGTGGTGGCTATTAGCGAAACCTACCGACGATTGACCGGCATCGAGGTAATTTCCGATGTTGCCGGTTCATCCGAACCAATCCGCCTGACGCAATTCACTCACGGACTCGGTTGTGCCTGTAAAATCCGCCCGCAAACCCTCGAAAAAATCCTCAAAAACCTGACGCCGAAGATTGCGGATGATGTATTAGTCGATTTCAGCAATTCCGACGACGCCGCCATATACAAGATCAATGCCGACCTGGCCCTCGTCGCAACCGTTGATTTTTTTACGCCGATCGTTGACGATCCTTATGATTTTGGCCGGATCGCGGCGGCTAATTCATTGAGCGACATTTATGCGATGGGCGCCAAGCCGCTGTTTGCTCTAAACGTTGTGGCTTTTCCGGAAAAACGGCTTCCCATTTCAGTTCTGGAACAGATTCTGAAAGGCGCCCAAACCATCGCCGAACAAGCTGGAATCCCGATTCTGGGCGGTCACACGATTGAAGATAACGAACCCAAGTTCGGCCTGGTGGCGATCGGTGTCGTCCATCCCGCTAAAATCACCCGCAACAACGGCGCTCTGCCAGGCGATGTTCTGATCCTGACCAAACCGATCGGCGTTGGAATCCTTTCGACGGCGCTGAAACGTGGGTTGCTCGATGAGCAGACCAAACAATTGATCGTCAGAACCATGTCCGAACTGAACGCCGCGGCCGCCGCAGTTATGGCCGATTTCCCGGTACATGCCTGCACCGACATTACCGGATTCGGACTTCTTGGACATTTACACGAAATGACGAGCGGCAGTCGGGTGCGGGCCCAGATTTCATTGTCAAAGGTTCCGGTTCTTGCTTTTACACGCGAGATGGTCCGGCGCGATGTGATTCCGGGCGGTACGGATGCCAACCGGGCATTCCTGGCACCGCATGTGCTTTGGGACACTCGGATTGCGGCCAGCGATCAGGTGATATTATGCGATGCGCAGACTTCCGGCGGTCTGCTGATCGCTATTCCGGCAAATTTTTCCGACGAGATGCTGGCAAAATTACATTCGGCCGGAGTAACTGCCGCGGCCAGAATCGGTCAAATTGAAACCGGCGATGATGGAAAAATTAAGGTTGTTCCTTAAAATAAATTTTTTAGATTTACACCGTTGATTTATGACCCGTTTTCGTAAAGAATATATTAAAATCGCGCGCAGATTGACCCTGGCTGATATTCAGTCAGGCATCTCGGATGATGAATTTGATTTGGGTAATATCGTCACGGATGGGCGGCTTGCGGCGGATTCCCATTTTTTCCTGGGAGTTTTCAGTCGGCGCGGACTCTTAAATGCCGTGCGGGCTTTCGAACTGTCCAATATTCTCGACAATATGGGGCTGACCGATCTATCGCTGGATATTGATACCAGCGATGCGCACATGCACCGGCTGTTCGTCTATACCGGAGAATCGCACCCGGATAATAAGATTTGCGAATTGGTGTTAAAGCAGGGACCGCTCCATTTTGAGGAGGGCCTTCTGCCAAATTTTCCACAACGCAATCCGAACGTGCTGCAGATCGAATGGCTTTTATTGCAGAATCCGCGTCAAAGTTTCTCGGCCGAACGGCCGCCGCTTCCCGGCCAAAGTCATCCGGGACTGGGCATCGGTGACCGACTGATGGAAATCCTAATCATCATGACCCGCCGGGTGCATCTGGAAGGTATCGTCAATAAACCGCGTTATTTTCATACCGCCTTCATGTTCTCTAAAGAATTCGTCTTCAGCAACCCGCTGAATCAGGCCTTGATGTATTCGATCAGTAAAAACCTGCTGGCTAAATATTCATTCTGGACGGTTGCCTGGGCGGCGCATTACAATTGCATCATTAACAAAAAGGACGGATTGCCGCTGGACTGGACATCCGACTACCTGATTCTGCCATTCGCCAAGGATTTGATCAAATATTTTCGCAGTCGCGAATATCAGCAGAAGGTCAGCCAGTTAATGAAAAAGTTCGATTTTGAAATCGACCGCGAAAAATTACTGGGCGCCCTGCGACGGAATGACCTTGAGCAATACGCCCGATTCCCCAATTAAAACACCAATCAGCAAATTGATACAAACGGCACCTTTTAACAATCTACTGCCTCAGGCGCTTATTCTGGGCAATGGCGCTTTCCCGGAGCGAATTAACCTTAAACAAATGTCGAGCAATCGGGATTTACTTTTCGTCTGTGCCGACGGAGGAGCGCAAAAGGCTCGCGAGCTTGGGCTCGTTCCGCAGATGATCATCGGCGATCTGGATTCGATCTCACCCGAAACTCTAAATTACTTCATAAACATCGGAGTCAAGGTCGAACGGAATCCGGCCCAGGACAATAACGATCTGGAAAAATGCATTCGTTACCTCCTGCGACACGGCTTACACCAATTCATTTTGGTTGGATTTACCGGGCGACGTGACGATCATACCCTCGCCTCTTTACTGATCGCTAAGAAATATCTCCGGCGGGCGCAATTTCTTATCCATTCCGCAACTGCCGAAATGTTTCTGCTTAAACACGGCGATTGGATTTTCGAAACTTTTCCCGGCCAGATAATTTCGTTGTTCGGCTTTCCAATTGCCAGACAGGTAATCACTCATGGCCTGCGGTTTCCCCTGAAAAACGAAAACCTTGGCTGTGGTTCCCGCGGCTTGAGTAATATTGCCACCCAATCGACGATCCGGATTCAATTTACCGGCGGGCACCTGCTGGTAGTCAGACTTCAGGATCAGCAATGACGCCGATCCGACTCGCCCCGGTCGATTTACTGGTCATTGCGGTTTATTTGGTGGCGGTTTTATTACTCGGTTTGAAATATTCCCGTAGATACCGCGGCGATATCGACGGATATTTATTGGCCGGGCGCAAATTATCTTTACCGGCTTTTATTGCGACTTTGGTAGCGACCTGGTATGGCGGCATTCTGGGAATCGGTGAGTTTACCTACCGGTACGGTTTACTGAACTGGGTCACACAGGGTTTGCCATATTATCTGTTTGCGATTCTGTTTGGTGTATTTCTGGCACCCCGGATTCAACGCAGTGGACTCTATACAATTCCCGATCAATTATATCAGCGCTATGGCAAACCGGCCGGTTTGCTGGGTAGTTTTTTTATTTTCTTCCTGACCAATCCGGCTCCGCATTTGCTAATGGTGGCGCTATTGGTCAGTGCTATTTTTGGTATTCCGTTCTGGTGGGCATTTTCGATCGGTGTGTTATTCTCGATACTGTACGCATTTTTTGGCGGTCTGCGTTCGGTTGTCGTCACTGATATTTTCCAGTTTGGATTAATGTTTCTGGGATTCGGCATACTTGCCATCAAGCTTGTCACTCAGTATGGCGGATTAACATTTTTACAGGCCAATCTGCCAGCAGATCATCTCCGATTTAGTGGCGGCGCCCACTGGCAGTTCATTTTAGTCTGGTTTTTCATCGCCTTCTGGACTTTCGTCGATCCGGGATTTTATCAACGCTGTTACGCGGCCCGTTCACCGCAAACGGCTCGCCGGGGTGTACTGATCTCGGTGATTTTCTGGTTACTTTTCGATATGCTTACAACGACTTCCGGCCTTTATGCGCGGGCGTTATTGCATGACATTAATCCACTGATGGCTTTTCCGCGATTGGGTGAGATGGTCTTGACCGACTTCTGGCGCGGATTATTTTTTGTGTCGTTGTTGGCAACGATCATGTCGACGCTGGACTCCATTTCGCTGCTTTCGGCCATGACTTTCGGACGCGATCTTATGTGGCGCATTAAACCTGATAGTCCGATCAACCGCAATACCCGGATTGGTTTCATTTTCACGATTGTGTTGTCTGCCTTAGTCATTCTTTTTATTCCTTCGGTCGTAAAAATCTGGTACACGCTGGGGACATTGTTCATACCCGGATTACTGATTCCGATCATTTGCAATTTTAGCCCTCTCAAATTTAATTCGGGGCTAATGTTCGCCGGAATGCTGTTTTCATTCCTCGGCACATTGGCCTGGTTTATCGCCGGAATAGTCACCGGATCGGCATCTGAACCAGTTTTTCCATTGAATCTCCAGCCGTTTTTCGCCGGTCTCAGCATATGGATATTTTTCCTGCCGGCGGCTTTCCGGCATTCATCGACAAATCGCGCGGGATGAATTTCCCTGATCGACAGTACCAGTCAAATCATCGAATAAATTCAAGCAAACTTGTTGTTTTAATCCGTAAAAACAGATAAATTTCGTTGCTTTTTTAAAGGTCCGGTTATTTTAACTGGGCGATTAGCTCAGTTGGTCAGAGCGTCCCGTTCACATCGGGAAGGCCATCCGTTCAAGTCGGATATCGCCCACGTGATAGGTTGGGTTTTGAAAGATTCAGTAGTCCGATACGTAACAAATAAATATAAATTTTGCACCGCCGACGGTGCATTTTTCATTTACATTAGAAACCGGAGGCAAGATGTTTAAAGATCTTGAGAGATTGGTTGAGGTCCAAAAAATCGATATCAAATTACTCGAAATTAACAACCTTAAAGGCGACCTGCCGCAGGTAGTCGATAATCTCCAAAACCTTATTAACAATTTGACTAAAGAACTGGAAAACGAACGGAAACGTGAAAAAGACATCATTCTTGAAATAAAAAATCTGGAAGGTAAAATCTCTGACGACCGTACTCGTTTGAACAGATATCAGGATCAGCTTTACCTGGTAACATCCAATAAAGAATATGATGCCCTGACATCTGAAATCGACACGCTGAAACAGGAAATCGACAGCGCCGAGTATTCAATATTGACACTGACCGAAGAGAGTGATCGCCTAAAGGTCTCGATAAAAGGTAAAGAATTGACCCTGGCTGAAAAATCGCTGGAGAAGGATAAAAAACAGACTGTCCTCGATAAGACCGACGTCACCACCAAAGACGCTCAGTCACAATTATTAGGACAACGTGAAAAAATCGTCAATACGATTCCCCTTCGCTATATGCGGGAATACGAGCGCATCGCCAGGGCTAAAAACGGTATCGCGATCGTACATATCCAGCAAGTATTTGAAGAAAAGGTGGATAAAAAGGGAAATGTTGAATATATTCCCATGAATGTATCCTGTGGCGGATGCTCGAAAATTGTGCCGCCGCAGAAGATCGTTGAAATCCGAAATGGTGATCGAATCAATCGCTGTGAATTTTGCGGCCGGATTCTTTATTGGGATGTGCAAAGCAGTGAGATTCGTTCGACCTATGAAGAGGAACTCTTCTGAAGTTGATCGGACAGCCGCCCCGATTTGGTCGGGGAGGAAAGTCCGAACTCCGCAGGGCAGGGTGTCCCGTAACACGGGATCATCCCGATTCGTCGGGATGAAGGAAAGTGCCACAGAAACGACACCGACCCGTTCCGCTTCGGCGGTAGCGGGCCAAGGGTGAAAAGGTGCGTCCTGCAATTAAGCGGGATTAAAGTAAGAGCGCACCGTTCCGCCGGCAACAGCGGGAGCTGGGTAAACCCCACCCGGAGCAAGAGCAAGCAGGGAAAAGGAATCGCCCGTTCCATTCGATTCCCGGGTAGCTCGCTTAACTTCAGCCGAGAGGCTGTCAGTAGATAAATGGCTGTCGTCCCGATTCGTCGGGATACAGAATTCGGCTTACAGATCAACTTCAGAATTTTTTTATCTTATGAAGCAAAAATGGCTTATCAGTAGTTCGGATCCGCAAGCAGTCCACAAATTGGCGCTGGAAATGGCGATACCTCCGGCTATCGCCCGGGTTCTCATGAATCGCGGTTTACCGGACAAACAGGCCATCGAAAAATTCTTCAGTCCTTCAATCCAGGACATTTTCGATCCGTTCTTAATGACCGATATGGCCAGTGCCGTCGAACGTCTCGGCCAGGCGATCTTACATCGCGAGAAAATCCTGATCTTCGGCGATTATGACGTCGATGGTACAACTGCTACCTCGCTGTTGTATCTCGTTTTACGTGAAATCGGACTCGAAACCGCTTTTTATATTCCGGATCGCGAGCGCGAAGGATACGGCCTTTCCCAGTTGGGTATAGATTACGCCCTGAGCATCGGCGTCTCTCTGGTCATTACCTGCGATTGCGGGATTAGCGCTTTCGATACAATTTCCTATGCCAATGCCAACAAGATCGACGTGATCGTTACCGATCACCATGAACCTGGTGAAAAACTGCCGGACGCACTGGCCATTCTCGATCCGAAACGCGAAGACGACAATTACCCGTTCAAAGAATTATGCGGCGTCGGTGTGGCCTTTAAATTGTTACAGGGTTTTCACATTGCCAACAATCTCCAGATGGAAAACCTCTACCGGCATCTCGATCTGGTGGCAATCGGTACGGCTGCCGATATTGTACCGATCCTCGGCGAAAACCGCATCCTCGTTGCCAAAGGCCTGGAGTACCTCAATGGTTCGCAGAAAATCGGCTTGCAAGCTCTTCTGAAAGTCTCCGGCTTCGATAACAAAACCATGAACGTGGTTAACATCGTTTTCGGACTGGCGCCTCGCTTAAATGCCGCCGGCCGGCTTGGAGAAGCCTCGCGCGCCGTGTATCTGCTCAGTTCTTTCAACCGGGAAGAGGCTTTTGAATTAGCCAATCTCCTCGAACAGGAAAATCGCAACCGGCAAAGCATTGAACGCGATACGATCGACAGCGCGATTCTGCAACTGAACGCCTCGCACGATCTGGATTCCGATAAAATTCTGATCCTGAGCGACACCAACTGGCATCACGGCGTGATCGGCATCGTCGCCTCAAAATTGAAGGAATTGTACAACCGACCAGTCGTGATGATCTCATTCCAAAACGGGATTGGCAAAGGTTCCGCTCGCAGTATCTTCGGTTTCGATCTCTATAACGCCTTCACCCGGTGCGCCGATTTACTTGAAAACTTCGGTGGCCATAAAATGGCAGCCGGACTGACGATCCTGATCGAATCTCTGCCGGAATTTACTAAACGGCTGAAGAAAATTGCCGCCGAGCAGATCAACGAACAGATGCTGAATCCCGGCCTGCAAATCGAGAGCGAGATCGATTTCAAAGACATTAATCAACAAACTCTGGCTTTCCTGCGCAAAATGGCGCCATACGGCCCGGGGAATATGCGGCCGATTTTCGTCGCACACAATGTTACGATCTCCGGCATGCCCCGCATTATCGGTGAAAATCACCTGAAATTCAAGGCCGCCCAGGAGCGTACGATTCTCAGCGCAATCGGCTGGAAAATGGGTTCCTTCTATGAAATGCTGATCAGCAACCGTTTGCTGGATATTGCTTTTGTTATCGACGAAAATGAATGGAACGGCTACAAAGAAATTCAACTTAATGTAAAAGATATCGTATATTCTAACCATCATTAATTGACAGGAGAATTACCATCGATGTACACCAGTAAAATTGCCGGCCTTGGGAAGAGTGTTCCTGAAAACATCGTTACCAATGCCGATCTCGAAAAGTTAATGGACACGAGTAATGAGTGGATTATCGAGCGTACCGGAATCCGGGAGCGGCGCTTTGTCAATCCGCCATACGGAGCCTCCGAATTAGCTCTGCCGGCAGTGTTGGAAGCAATCGCCAATGCCGGACTGACAAAAAACGATATCGACTATCTGATCGTGGCTACGACAACTCCGGAGCATCTGGCACCCGGAACAAGTAGTTATTTACAGGCCTTACTTGAATTACCGGGTATTCCGACACTCGATATCCGGGTTCAATGCTGTGGATTTATCTATGCCCTTTCCATTGCCGATGCCTACATTAAAACCGGACTGTATCAAAATATACTGGTAGTCGGAGTGGAAGTTCAGTCAGTCGGCCTGAATTTAACCACGGCCGGTCGAGATATTGCAGTTCTATTCGGAGATGGCGCCGGCGCAGTCGTAGTGACCCGGTCAACGGATAAAAGCGCAATCCTTTCCACACACCTATTCGGCGACGGACGCTTTGCCAACGAGCTCTGGGTTGAAGCCCCGATCGGATCCCAAAAACCGCGCATTACAAAAGAAATGCTGGATGAAGGACGACATTTTCCGCGGATGAATGGACGACAGGTTTTCAAACACGCCGTAACGAAGTTCCCCGAAGTAATTAACATCGCTCTCCAAAGCAATAATCTGACCCTGGATGACATCGCTGTGATTATTCCGCACCAGGCGAATTTGCGCATTACGGAAGCCGTTGCCCAACGCCTGGGAATCTCAATTGAAAAAATCTACAGTAATATTCATAAATACGGCAATACAACCGCGGCCTCGATTCCGTTAGCAATGTATGATGCCCGGCAAGAGGATCGGTTTCTAAAAGGCGACCATATCATCCTGGCCGCATTCGGTTCCGGTTTTACCTGGGCTTCCGCCGCTATCCGCTGGTAATATTCGCTAATTTTCGCAAGAGAATAAACCGTGACGGTTAATAAACTCAGAGTCTTCACTAAAAGTCCCGGTGTCTTTCAATCGAAACGGCAACGCAGCAGCGTTTTGGTTTTGTGTAGTCTGATTGTCATCGTACTGGCTCTCTTTTTTCCGAAAAACCACTTCAGCATAATCAACTATAAGATCAATAACATCGCCCGGACTTCCGTAATCGCACCGTTCGATTACCCGATCCTGAAAACCGACAAAGAACTGGAAAGCGACCGCCTTGAGGCCTTGAAAGGCGTGCCGAATATTTTCATTCAGGATAAAACCATCGAAGAAACCGAAATCGTACGTTTGCAGAAATTATTTAATGAAATCGACCGATTGAGAGCCGCCCGCCTTAAATATGACGAATCCCGACGCAATCTGAGTAAAAGATCGGAAGATGTCGCCGCTGTCCTGACCGCCGATTCTATCGCCTATTTCGCTCTGCAAAAGAAATTTCGCAGTGATAATAAGTTCGATAAGAATTCACCTGTGCTCAAATACCTGATCGAAGAGTACGATCCCAGAAATTCTACTCAGAGTTCAACCGCCCTTTTCGGTCAGATAAAACCGGTGCTGAGCGATTTGTACGCTTTGCTGATTCTTGATATACCAAAAAAACAGATCGTCTCGGAAAAGATCGCCATTCGTCAGGAAGGTGAAGATGTGTTGGAAAGTCTGGATCAGGTCCTGGGTCTGGAAGAAGCCTGGACAAAAGCCAAACTAGCTTTGCAAGCCCGTCTGAATACCCAGAGTCCGGCCTTGATTAACGCCTCCTACGACATCGTAGTTGCCTTTCTAAAACCAAATTTAATTTACCAAAAAGATATCACAGAAAAGCGCCAGACCGAAGCCATCGGTAAAGTACCCATCAGCAAGGGAGTCGTGCTTGAGAACGAAAAAATCGTCGATGCCAATATGCGCATCACACCGGAAGTATATCAAAAACTCGAGTCCCTGGCAAAGGAACGTGTCCGGTTAATCAATATTCATGGCAGTTGGCGCCGGAGTCTGCCGCTAATCGGCGACCCGGTCATTTTTCTGGGACAGATTTTCCTGGTCGGCATTATTTTCGTTTTTTTCGTGACATTCCTGTTCGCTTACCGAACCGACTTTATCACCAGCCCGAAAAAATTAGTCCTGATCGGAATCATATTTATAATTCAGGCTGGCTTTACGGCCATATTTGTGAATCGTTTTAACCTCTCGGAATATACGATTCCCATCACACTGGCGGCAATGTCTTTGACGATTATGCTCGACAGCCGGACTGCCTTCGTCGGAACTGTGACGATTTGCCTGATAATCGGAGCCCAGTTAGGCGGCAATTTCAATTTCGTGATCACTTCGATCTTCGTCAGTACATTCGCCATTTATTCCGTAAGAAAATTGCGCAAACGCAGCCAGGTTTTCCAGTCGATCATATTCATCGTGCTGGGTTATTGCTTCGCGATTTTCATAACCGAGATACTAAAATTCTCTTCGCTGAAAGACATTTTGAACAACATTTTCTACGCGGCGATTAACGGCATTTTTGCGCCATTCCTGACCTACGGCATTATCGGTCTTCTGGAAAATATCTTCGGCATTACGACCGACCTGTCCCTGCTGGAACTGGCCGATTTCAACCAACCGTTGCTTAAACTGCTTTCGCGGGAAGCAACCGGCACTTTTACACACTGTGTCACCGTTGGCAACCTGGCCGAAGCTGCGGCCGACACGATCGGTGCAAATGCTTTACTGGCCCGCGTCGGTTCATATTATCACGACATCGGCAAACTGACCAAACCCGAATATTTCATCGAAAACCAGGCGTTCGATTATAACCGGCACGATAAACTGACGCCTAATCTGAGCGCCATTATCATTCTCAATCACGTCAAAGAAGGCATGCGCCTGGCGGCCGAGTACAAATTGCCGCAAGCCATCCAGGATTTCATTCCTTCCCACCACGGTACGACCCGCGTCGAATATTTTTACACCAAAGCCCTCGAAAAAGCCGGGGATCCGGCAGAAATCAACGACGCCGATTTCCGTTACCCCGGCCCCAAGCCGCGTACCAAAGAGACCGGTATTGTCATGATCTGCGAAACTATCGAGGCGGTTTGCCGCTCGCTGGACAAACCAACCATGGCGAATATTGAAAAGGTGGTCGATTCGATCATCGAACGCCGCCTCAAGGAAGGACAATTCGACGAATGCCCGTTGACCCTGGCCGATCTGAAGAAGATCAAAGGCGACGTCCGGGAAGGCACAGGGATACTGCCAATTCTGAAGGGTATCCATCACCTGCGGGTCGAATACCCCGGCCAGGATAATTTTAACAAACCGGAAAAACCAGCCGCGATAAAAATTTAAATATGCCATCTGTTAAAATCATAAACGATCACAACCGCTACTTTCTGCTGAGGCCAGCTGTTGAACGGATCGCCTATTTCGTAGCCAACCAGGAACGGAAGTATATCAAAAACGTCACCCTGATTGTCACTGACGACCAGACTCTAAACGAAATGAAGATCAATTTTTTTGGCGCCGACCTTTTAACCGACACGATCAGTTTTAATTTCAATGAACCCGGAGAGCCGATCGAAGGCGAAATTTACCTGAGCCTCGATCGTATTCTTGAAAACTCCCGTACCTTCAAAGTCCCTTTTGAAAAGGAGATCGCGCTGGTCATTATTCACAGCCTGCTTCATCTGCTCGGATATGATGACGAAAATTTGAACAATAAAAAACAGATGCTGGCTCTTCAGAATTTTTATATCCAGCGAGTCGAACTTGTTCATCTATACCGGACCCGTAAAATTCCACCCGCTCATGAATGATGAAATCTCCCGCCGCTTTCTGCAACTCATCGACCTCGTAAAAACTCTGCGCGGCCCGAATGGTTGCGACTGGGACAAAGCGCAAACCCACAATTCACTGACCCCCTATTTTCTCGAAGAAGCCCATGAAGTTATCGACTCTATCCATGAACATAATCCGACCAAGCTCAAGGAAGAACTGGG
>JAZDEI010000056.1:0-6384 GCA_043808945.1 Fidelibacterota bacterium
TATCCATCCTGATCACCGGTTTCATTCTGTTCAAAGTCATTGCCAATTTCAGGAAAACCATGGCCGTTTTTCTGCAATCAGTACCGGAAAATATCGATAATGACGAGGTCATTCGCCACCTGTCGAATCTGAAAAAAGTCAAATCCGCACACCACACGCATATCTGGTCGTTGGACGGCGAACATCATGTTCTGACGACTCATATTATCGTCGATCGGGATACAACCAGAAGCGAGGTGCAAAATATTAAAAATCGTATCAGAACATTGGCGGATACCTACGATTGCGAACACCTGACGATTGAAATCGAATATGAATGTGAAGATTGTTCGATGGGGCTGATGAACGGCAACTTATGCTGAAAAAATATTCAATGCCGTTTGAGGAAAAAATAGAAAGCGGCGGCTATTTATCCTTCGATTAAAACTTTTTCTGATTATCCGCGGTCTAAAAAGCCGATGACAGACGAACTTCTTATTGAAAAATTTCTGAAAGGGCAAACTGACGCCTTCAACACTCTGGTTTGGCGCTGGGAAAAGCCGCTCTACAATTTCATTTTACGTTATCTCGGCGATTCTGACAAAGCCAAGGATGTTCTGCAAAACACTTTTATCCGGGCCTATAAGTCGCTTCCAAAATTGAAGGATAGAAGCCGGTTTGCGACCTGGATTTATCAAATTGCGCTGAATCAATGCCATGATTGCTGGAAAGCCAGCCAATCCGGGCATCTGAACCTGTCCGAACTCGATAACGATGATCCGGATAAGAAACATGAGCGTTTAACGCTGATCGACTCGGCTCATGGTCCCGAAAAGTCGGCGCATAATAACGATCTGGCGGAATACCTGCGCCGGGCGCTGATGCTGATCCCGGAAGAACAACGGGTTGTGATTATCATGAAGGAATATCACGGTCTGAAGTTTACCGAGATCGAAGCAATCCTGCAGGTTCCGATCAATACTGTTAAGTCAAGACTTTATTATGGTCTGTCCGCCATGCAAAAGATTTTCAAGCAATGGGGATTAGACCGGGAGGATCTACGCTATGAAGTGTGAAAAATACAAAAATTTGATCATCGACGAATTGTACGATGAAATCGAACCGGCGGACCGGCTTCGACTGAGAGAACATTTGCGAACCTGTCCGGATTGCACTGAAAAACTGCGCTCTTTGCGAATAACATCGCAGATTCTGCAAAAATGGCCGGATACGGAACCGCAGATCAACCTGACGTTTATTCCGGAAAAGCGACCGGCCTTCAGCGATTGGCTGAAGAAATTGCACATCCGGAAAATTGCGTATGGAATGGCGACGGCCTGTGCCGGCTTATTGATTCTGCTGGCGATTGGCAATACCAGATTTTCCTATCGGAACGGCAATTTCGATTTTCAAGTCAGTTTGTTCCCGAACCGTCCTGCCATGCAAGCCCAGTCCACAAACGTCCTTACCAAAGCCGATCTTGAACAATTCAAGTTACAAAACGATTCCACAGTTAACCGGCTTATTGCCGAAAACAACGATCACGAGAAAATCCGGCAGGCCGTTCTAATCAGCACACTTTACAAGGAATTGGAAGCCAAACGTCAGTCGGATTTGCTGGTGGTTTCAAGGGCCTTACAGCAAGTACATTATGGGACTGAAGAGCGTATTAATCAAACCGATCGGGCGCTGGAATCCTTGATCCAGTATGTCAATTACCAGACGCCGGTCAATCCATAAATATAGGAGGTTAGCCATGAAAAAACTCAACCGATATTTTACAATCATCAGCATAACGATTTTGATGCTAAGTGGAATCGCCGTTGGCCAGACGGTACCCGATCAGGATCAACGCATTCAGAAAGACCTGGATATTTTCAATAATATTTTGACTAAACTAATTATCAACGACAGTCCGTTTTATTTTTCTTTCGATGATCGGGTCAAAGGAGTTTATTTGGATGGATTCGGTATGCTCTTTGACATGGAAAGTTACGGCTTGTTTAATCTTTCCGAATCGGTGCAAAAAGCGATAAATAATATCGACGGAATTCAGATTATCAATAATAATAATCGCGATACGATCATTACCACAGTCGGAATAAATTCTAAAAAAGCCGGCAAGAGTATTGATAAAATTCTGCCCGAACAAGAGTTGAGTGTCTCCGAGAAAGTTGGACAAACCAAGAAACTGCTTGCCCGGTTCTATGGTGATTATGCCAGCGCTGTTAAGTCATTGAAACCGGAAGACCGCATCGTTGTCAATATCCGTATCCACAGTAAAGAGGGCGATTTTCTGAGAAACAAGGAAAAGGAAAAAACTCCAACTCAATTACGTGCGGCTG
The DNA here is from genome assembly GCA_043808945.1 of Fidelibacterota bacterium. Lineage (GTDB taxonomy): Bacteria > Fidelibacterota > UBA2242 > UBA2242 > UBA2242 > JAGNGI01. Next base: position 2,325 of record JAZDEI010000056.1, read on the forward strand.
TACAGGTTGCCGATCTGATCAGCTACCGACAGGGTAAACTGACCGAAGAGCAACTCGTTAAGAAGATCCAGTTCTCAGAATCCTATGATGGACAAAACGACCATGAGATCGAAATAATGGAAAATATTCTTAATTCTGCGCTCGGGAAAAGTAGCAACAAATCCGCTTTGGCCCTTAGTGGCAGTACCCGTGGGATTTACCTGGATAATTTCGGGGTACTGTTCTTTTCACCGGCGAGTATTTTCGATCGTGGTATGAAAGTATTTGTCAGAAATCTGTCTCAATGGGAACAAAAGAATCGTCAATTTGAACAACAAAGCCGCGAATTTGAGAGAAAATCCCGCGAATTCGAACGCAAGACGAGAGAATGGGAAAAGAATCAGGATAAAGCATTAGCCGAACCGCCGGAACTCCCCGAAGCACCCGAAGCACCCGAATTGCCGGAAATGCCGGAAGCACCCGAAATGCCGGAGAATTTCAATATTGATATCGACTGGGATGGACATGGAATGCTTAAACAGACCAAAGCTGAAATCGATTCTGTGATCAATGATATGAGCAATCAAATTATCGAGTTACTGGGACAATATGCTCACACAATCCGCAAAGTTAAGGACAACGAATGGATTATGGTGGCGGTCGATTTCAACTATAAAGTCTGGGACACCGATGAAAGCCGCCTTTATATTAAAGTAAAGAAATCAGACTTGCTCAAATACAATCGCGATGATATCGATTTGGAAACACTTAAAAAATCGGTAAAAACCTGGCGCGGTTGATTTTTTAAAAATAATGCTCGGTTTCTCCTGGCGCCCGATAACAGCAAGTCTGAGTCGGGCGCCTGACTTTTTATTGATTAATTTGTCGCTTGTAGATTTCGCGCATCCGCAGGAAGAAAGGGCAGTAGTCCGGTAGTTTGAAATCCTGAAAGGCCCAATCGTATGGATGAAATTGACCTTTTTCGTAATGCAGAGCCAGGTCGGCGTAGATTCCCTGCGCGAGGCAAACCTTGTGAATGCCGTATTTGGCGGAAGCCAGTACAACTTTGTCATAATCGATATAACCGACATCCAGGTTGACTTTGCGCTGGCCGGCGACCCGTAAGTTATCCTCAATGGAATTGCTCAGCAGTTTGGCAGAGACCAGCATATCCGGTCCGGCTAATTTGCTGAAAGCAAAAAACTGACGAAAAATCGGATTGCCCATTTCTGCATTGTAGTAATTCGTTATCGTGAAGTCGAACGCCGGACTGATCAGATCGGCCGAGCCGAACTCTTCTTCGACTGCCGTAATGGCATTCTTTAACAGCGCTTCATCGGAAAAGAGTGCCCCGATGAAATACTTTACTGGTCTGACGGGTGATGGTTGCATCTCGCCGGTAATCTATTATCTATTCGGATAATTTCAAACGTCATGATGTGGAAAATTAGACCGGTAAATGATAAAGCGATTGCCTATTTGCGAAAAAATCGCAAAATTCAGTCTGGTTTTTATGAAAACTGATTTTTGAGATTCCGGAAAAATAGTCGAATCCAACTCGAGATAAAATGCCACATTATGGCTAAAAAAGCATCTGTTTTTAAAATTGTTATCTTTATCATCCTGACCGTCGCGATCCTGGTTTATGGATTTAATCAGATCAAGGATCGTCTGCCGCGCGGACTGGTGAATATCATTGCGCCGACGCGCCTGAAAGTGATGACCTACGATATCAATCACGGCGTAGGACAGGACAATATCTATAGTCTGTCACGGATTGCCAAGATCATTCGCAGTGAGTCGCCACAGTTGGTTTGCCTGAACGAAGTCGATTACAAGACCAAACGTGGTTTTAATGACGAACAGGTAAGGCGGATCGCCGCCGACCTTGGAATGGAATTTACATTTGCCAGGAATTACACGATAGACGGCGGCTGGACCGGCACCGCCATTTTATCGAAATACCCGATCGAATTTGCCGAGAATAAGGTATACAAGCAGGATTACGGACACGAAACGAAAAGCCTTTTGCACATTATCATCAGTGCCGGTAAAAACCAGATCCATTTCTACGGAACCAAACTCAGCGCCGATTCGATCGCCAGTTCCAATCAGACCAAGGAATTACTGGATTTCATTTTCGAATGGGGAAGCGACAACCCGGTCATCATCGCTGGTAATTTTAATATGACACCGAGAGCAAAGCGTATCCACGAAATGGCGTATTATTATTATGACGTCGGTGCGTATATCGAATCGGAAGGTTTTACTTATCCGGCCGGGGAGCCGCGCAAACGCCTCGATTATCTGTTTTCCAACAAGTTTGCGACACCCCGCGAGGTATTTGTACTGGATAATGATATGACGCGTTTGTCGTCCGATCATTTACCGGTAGTCGCAGAGTTTAAAATCGATTATTGATGCCAATTTGTCAAATTAGGAATGGCTTGGCGACAAACTTGAAAAATAGAACTACGATAACTCATCAAATTACGTAAGGAAGCAAGTAATGAAATACGATTTCTTGTCAAAATTAGGTATTAAAAGCGTCAACTATGGTGCGACTACCGGGTCGTCTGACGGGTGGCTTAAGACCAACGGAAAAGAATTGGTCAGTATTTCACCGATTGACGGCCAACCGATCGCGTCGGTAATTCAGGCCGGAGCGCAAGATTACGAAGTTGTCATCGAGAAAGCCCGAATTGCCTTTAAGGAATGGTGTATGATGCCAGCGCCGAAAAGGGGACAGATTGTCCGTGAAATCGGAGACATTTTACGGCTGTACAAAGAGCCGCTCGGTGAATTGGTTACCCTGGAAATGGGTAAGATCAAAGCCGAAGGTATGGGTGAAGTGCAGGAAATGATCGACATTGCCGATTTTGCGGTCGGTCAGAGCCGGATGCTTTATGGTCTGACCATGCACAGCGAACGTCCGCGCCACCGCATGTATGAACAATGGCATCCGATGGGATTAGTCGGTGTAATTACAGCTTTCAATTTCCCGGTGGCCGTCTGGTCGTGGAATGCCATGATCGCGGCTATCTGCGGTGACGTAACGATCTGGAAACCGAGTTCGATAACGCCTTTGACCGCTGTTGCAGTGCAAAATATCATTGCACCGGTTATCGATAAATATAATATAGACGGCGTATTTAGTTTGTTGATCGGTAAAGGCAGCGAGATCGGCGAAGCCATGATCAATGACCGTCGGATTCCACTGATCAGCATGACCGGCAGTACGGAAATGGGTATCCGCATTGGTGAAGTCGTCGGTCGCCGGCTCGGAAAGACGATTCTCGAATTAGGTGGCAATAATGCTATAATTGTCGCGGAAGATGCCGACCTCGATATAGCGATCCGGGCGACCCTTTTCGGAGCAGTCGGAACCGCCGGACAGCGCTGTACTTCGACCCGTCGCATCATAATTCATAAAAGTATCAAGCAGAAATTTGTCGACAATCTGGCTAAAGCCTACAAGCAGGTGCCGATCGGTAACCCGCTGAATGATGGCGTTTTAATGGGACCGGTCGTAGAGGAAATGGCCATTACGACGATGCAGGCCGCCATCGAAAAAGCCCGGAAACATGGCGGTCGGCTGATCTGTGGCGGTGAACGTTTAACACTCAAAGGTTTGGAAAGTGGTTTTTACATCAGCCCGGCGATTATGGAAGTTTCCGGCGATTGTCCGATAGTCAAAGAAGAGACTTTCGCGCCTTTGCTTTATATCATCGAATACGATAATTTTGATGATGCTCTCCGGATTCATAATAATGTTCCGCAGGGCCTGAGTTCAGCAATATTTACAACGAATCTGCACTACGAAGAACAATTCCTGTCGCATCTCGGTTCGGACTGCGGAATTGCCAATGTCAACATTGGGACATCCGGCGCTGAGATCGGCGGAGCCTTTGGTGGTGAAAAAGAAACCGGCGGTGGCCGGGAATCCGGTTCGGACGCCTGGAAACAATATATGCGGCGTCAGACGAATACGATCAACTGGGGTCAAGATTTGCCATTGGCACAGGGCATCAAATTCGATATTGACTGATCTGGATCTTTTCCGGCAATCTGAAGACCGGAA
>JAZDEI010000057.1:0-2590 GCA_043808945.1 Fidelibacterota bacterium
CTGATCGGCCAGTTTGGAGTTGGTTTTTATTCCGTTTTTATGGTGACAGACGAAGTCAGTGTCGAAACCCGTCAGGCCAGCCCTGATTCCAAAGCCTATCTCTGGAAATCGGACGGCAAAGGTACTTTTAGTATCTCAGAAATTATCCGGGAAGAACGTGGGACGCGTATATCGTTTACTTTGAAAGATGAATACAAGGAATTCGCTGAGGAATATCGGGTCAAATCCATTATCCAGAAATATTCGAATTTCATCGGTTTCCCGATTTTTATCGGGAAGGAGCGGATCAATAGCCTCGAGGCACTCTGGCGCAAATCCAAAGACGAACTCAAGGATGACGAACTGACCGAATTTTATAAATATGTTGCCGGTGATTTCAAAGCACCACTCGGACATTTGCATCTTTCGCTGGAGGGAACGGTAAATTTCAAGGCTCTGTTGTTCGTACCACCGGACGCACCCTATGACATTTTTAACGATATTCGCGAGAAATCGCTGCATCTGTATACCAACCGTGTCTTTGTTCAGGATAACGCTCCGGATCTTTTACCGGAGTACCTGCGCTTTATTAAAGGTGTGGTCGATACGGAAGACTTGCCGCTTAACATTTCCCGCCAGGTCACGCAGGACAGTCCTGTCATGGCCAAAATCCGGAATGTGTTAACCACCCGGATTCTAGGAATGCTCGAAGATTGGGCGAAAAATGATAGTGCGAAATACGAAAAGTTCTATAAAAATTTCGGCCATGTTTTAAAACTTGGCGTCAATTCCGATTTCGTCAACAAAGACAAGATCATTAAACTCCTGCGCTTCGAATCGACTACCAAAAATAAAGGCGATCTGACTTCACTGGATGACTATATCACCAGGATGCCGGAGAAACAGAAAGAGATTTATTATTTAACGGGCGAAAACCGGGAGATCATCGAGAAGAATCCCAAACTGGAATATTTCCGGAAGTATAATCTGGAAGTTTTGTTATTGGTTGACCCGATCGACATTTTTATCATCCCGTCAATCTTCGAGTATGAAAAGAAAAAACTTCAATCAATTGAAAAAGCCGATTTGAAGCTGGATGTAAAAGACCATCCGGCTGAAGGTCAGGCGCTTGAGGAAAATCTTCTTAATTCTCTGATCGCGGTTTTCAAGGAAACCCTGGGCGATAAAGTCGAAGATGTGACGACCTCCAGCCGCCTGGTCGATTCACCGGCGACGCTCGTCATCGGTAAGGAAGGACTCGATCCGCAGGTTGAAAAATTTATGAAAATGATGAACCAGGAAGTCAATCCGCAGAAGAAAATCCTGGAGATCAATCCAATTCATCCGCTGATTAAAAACCTGTCCCGCCTGAATATTGGTAACAGCAAGAATCCGCTCCTGCGCCAGGCCATTCTGCAAATCTATGAATCGGCCCTGTTAATCGACGGTAATCTGGAGAATCCTACCGGTTTTGTTACACGGCTTGTTGAAATCCTGACAACCGCCACCAGCTGAAGCGGTCAATCCAGATAAGGATAATTTTAGCCGATATAAATATTTTTATTGGCAACTTTGTAATTTCGCTTTAGTTTAACCCAGGTGAACGACTGCTGGAAAACTGGAGATCATTTAGTTGTTTGTAGATTATAGCAAGGTGTTTGTACAGTCCGGAAACGGCGGAAAAGGGTGCGTAGCCTTCCGGCGCGAAAAATTTGTCCCGAAGGGCGGTCCAAGCGGTGGTGACGGCGGTTGGGGCGGCGATGTAATTGTCAAAGTCGATCATAATCTCAACACTTTACAGGATATTAAATACCGGAAGAGTTACAAAGCCCAACATGGCGAACCGGGGCAGGGCGGATTAAAAAGCGGCTCCGAGGGCGAATCGGTCACTATTCCGGTCCCAAAAGGAACCATTATCCGGGACGAAGCGACCAATGCTATTCTTGCCGATTTAGTTGAGGATCAACAGGAAGTGATCATTGCGCGCGGCGGTCGTGGCGGCCGCGGTAACGCCCATTTTGCTACTCCCACCAAGCAGACTCCCCGTTACGCCGATCCCGGAATGCCGGGCGAAAAGAAAAACCTGATTTTTGAATTAAAACTGTTCTCGGATGTAGGTCTTGTCGGACTGCCGAATGCCGGCAAATCAACCCTGATCTCGAAGATTAGCGCCGCCCGGCCGAAAATTGCCGATTACCCGTTCACGACGCTGACACCTAATCTGGGAATTGTCAAATTCGGCAACTATAAGAGTTTTTTAGTGGCTGACATACCCGGATTGATCGAGGGAGCCCATTACGGCAAAGGACTCGGTTTTCGCTTTCTCCGGCATTTGGAACGTACAAAAGTGCTGGCTTTTATGATCGAAGCGACCGATCCATCGCCGGAAGCAACCTATCAAATCCTGAATGACGAACTAACTCAATATTTATCCGGCTTTGAAAATAAACCGCGTTTTATCATCATTACAAAAGCTGATCTCGTTTCGCAAATACCACCGGTCAATATTGGCAATTATCCGGTCATTGCACTCTCCGCAGTAACCGGTGACGGTCTGGAAAAATTCATACAGACAGCAGTCAGGTTAGTCGCGGAAAATGGATGAATTAAG
>JAZDEI010000058.1:0-4275 GCA_043808945.1 Fidelibacterota bacterium
ATTCGGCTGAACGGTCTTGTCAGCTATTAATGTGTCCTTGCCGCTAAAGGAGGATTCCAATATCACAACCGTATCACGCTGGACGATGAACGATTTCCTTGAGGTTGAATCCGGTGAGGATATTTTCAGCCACACGATGGAAGTTTCCACATACGGAGCTGAAATATACAGATCCGGATTATCAGGCTCGGTCGGGCATTCCCGGCAGGACATGGTCAGGACAGTGACAAACGCAAGGAATAGTGCAAGTAATGTGATTCTGGATTTCTGATTATGGTTGGACGGTATCATACTTCCTTTTTCCTCGGGATAAACTACGGCCAATCTTGGTGATTATCAAGTAACCATTGACGGGGGACGAATAACAGACAAACGATTCGAAACCATAATTTGTAAATTCTCCGTGCGCCTCCGTGAAACCTCCTCTTACTCCGTGTCAATGACTTCCAGACGGAAGAACGTATGTCAGAACGCTGACCGCTCCGAAACAGCCGTAACCGTTTTCGACCGTGCTCACCGTTTCGAGGAAGGATTGCGGCATAATACTGGAAGTATAATTGGAAAGCTTTGCCAGGTTCCGGTCGTAACTGAAAATCCGGATCGCCAGCGGATTACCGTCATCCCGATTAAGCGTTAACTGAATTTCCTTAGTGACAGCCTGCTCGTTGGAGAATCTTTTGACGGACTGACCGTTTTCACAGAGCAGGTAAACATCATACATGCTGGCATCGTCCGTCGTCCGCATTGAAAAACTCACTGCCGTCGCGGATACCTGCAGCGAATTGCTGTCGATCTCCGGTAAATGCGGCACGCTGGCGATCGCTGTCAGACGTGGCAAATCCGGAGCCTCGATCGTCAGGTGATAGGTTTCTCCGGCGACCGGCCGGAAACCGGTATTGACATATTTTTGCCCGCTAAGGTCTCCGAAATACTGGAAAGTAAGGGCCGTAGTATCGGCACTGCCCCGGATCTGCACCACTGCGTCTTTGACCAACGGGAGTGTATCCGCCTGAGCATCGTATTCATCCGGCGGATAAGCCCGTTCAACGTAAACGAACGAGTTCGCGGTCGAATCTTCCAGGCGGACGACGCCCAGGATATTCAGGCCCGGTTCAAATTCCGTTTCAATAATGGCGGAAGGCATCGGCCCGGGCTGCCAGGGCAAATCACAGCGTTGCCAGCCCGGCAAAATCCAGAAGATCGCAAATATCAGAACGAATGTCTTTTTAATGAATGACCGCATATTTAAAACCTGAGCGTATAGCCGAAATTCACCGACGGGAAATACTCCATCCCGAAGCCGTAATAACCATATTCCGGCAAATAGAAATAGTAGTAGGGATTGCGCCGCAAAAACAACAGATTGCGGATTGTCATGGTCAGGTAGGCTTCCTTCAGCCCCAGATATTCGGCCAAACGGTAGCCAAAGCCCTCACGCAATCTTTTCTTCCAGCCGATGTCCCAGAGCAGACGCGGCGGGAAACGGACATTGTTTTTCACCGGCGTGATGTCACGCGGAAAACCGCCGACCGTATTTTCCAGCGGATCGTAAAAATATTGATTATAGCGTCCGGTCTCCCAGGTTCGTGGATAGCCGGAACTGAACTGGAAAGTCGTGCTTGCCGTAATCGCCGTAGTCAGTTTATACATTAGAATGAGTTTCAGGTTGTGTGGCTGATCGCCTTCGTAGAAATACGACCGGCCGTTTTGCAGGGACGGATAACTGCGCGTACCGCGGGAATAGGTGTAACTGATCCACCCGGAAAGGCGCTCGACCTGGCCGCGCAGAAGCCATTCGATCCCGTAAGCCTTACCATGGCCGGCTTCGAGAATATCGGCCAGTTCGAGGGATTGCTTGGCGGCGTCATATTCTAAGCGGTAGAGCCGCGACAAATCCTTATAATAGCCGGTCACCGAATATTCGAGTTTATCGGTCAGAAAGCCTTCGATCCCGAGAATATAGTGCGTCGATGCGACCGGCTTTTGATTTTCCAGCGTGTAATAATAATCCAGGAACTGAATGAACTCGCGGTTGCGGGAATCGAGGGTTGTCAGGTATTGATAATAGCGTCCCCAGGCGGCTTTCAGGGTCGTGATGCCGAGTTTCAGGGCCAATGCGGCGCGCGGTTCGACCTGCCAGCGGTCGCTGGTTGTCAATCGGGAATTGCGCAGACCGAATTTCAGCGAAAGGCCGCCGATCTCGATTTTATCCTGCACGAAAACCGCCTGCTGGCCGGCCGTAATGCGCCGGGCAGTCGTGTCGGCCTGGCTCCCGATCTTGTTGAAAAAGATCAGCCGGTTTTGTTCCAGGCCGACCTTTAAAGTCTGATGCCAGAAGGTAAAAAGCGAAAGGTTGGCCTTGGCAGTGTAATCACTGACCGAATTCCGAATTTTAGTCTGATATTTGATAACGCGGTCCAGATTATTGACTGTGTCGGTAAAAACGAAATCGACATAGGAGTCGTTCGCCGCCCGCGACCCGGAATGATAAACCTGCGCCTCGAACAACACATTGGTCGACAGCAGAGTGTGAGTCTGAATGCCAAACGCCCGGTTATCGGTATCGGCGATGAAGCCTTCCGCGAAGTTTTCGTAGAACGACTGCGGAAAATACATGATCAGGTTATCCAGACTGTAATCCATGTAATCCCTGGCATAAAAGGCCGTCAGGCGTAATTGCGTGCGACCGATCTTGCGGAGATACGAACCGTTAAAATCGCCCATGACGTTCGGCGTACCCATCAAGACACGTAAAGTCAGATCGGAGATGATGCGCCCGGAAAGCATCGCCGTGGCGTTCCCTCTGACCGGAAATTCAACCGCGCCGCTCATGCCGGAAATCGACGGCCAGAATTCGCCGTGCACTTCGCTCTGATGACCTTCCCGGGTGGTAATATTGAGAATCGAGGAATTGCGGCCGCCGTATTCCGCATCGAAACCACCAACCAGCATTTCGATATCCTTAATTGAATATGGATTGAAAATTGCCTGCGAACTCAGGAAATGCTGGGGATTGTAGATTGTCATGCCATCCATCTGAACTAAGTTTTCGCCCGGATCACTGCCGCGTACATGGATCTGGGGCGACAGCGGATCGGAAATGCTGACACTGGGAGAAAATTTCAGCAATTGAAACACATCGTCGTGCAATTGCGGCGCTTCCAGCAGAACAATCGGATCGACCTGGAAGCTGGCAATGTCCAGATCTTTTTCGATCAATGTCCGGCGCTGACCGATGATCTCGACGGCCGAAGTCGGCAAAGCCCGAGCGGTCATTTTCAGCGTTCCCAGAAAGACGGCTTTGTCCTGAACGCCGATCGGAATCTCGCTTTCGGCGTAGCTGATATGCGAAAGTCGCAGAATCCGGGAGCCGGCCGGGACCTGCCGCACCACAAAGAAACCGCGCAGATCGGTCGCTGCGCCCAGTCCGGTATTATCGACTAAAACATTGACGCCGATGATCGCCTCGCCGGTTTTATCATCGACGATATAACCGGAAATATTCGCGGCTTGCAGGCGGGCGACCAGAATCAACATCAGGCAAAACCATTTTTTCATGGCAGTACCACTCCAACCGAAAACAATAGCCCGGTCTCCATCCGTTTAATGACCGTCGGCAGAAGATTGACGGCCTGATGGACTCCGGCACCCAGAAAAAGTCCCCGGTAACAGATCGGACGATATTCGATGCTGGCATTAACACTCAGATTTATCATCATGATATTCCAGTAATCGACATAAGAAAACTTGCGGGCATTGAAATTATTGAAACCAACCCGCATGGTCGTGTTCAAACGTCCGAGCCAGGATGGATTCAAACGAAAATACCACTGCTGATCCCGGCCTCCGACGGCGATCGACTCGTGCCGCGAAGATTTGCGGTAATAAATACCCGGTGAGCCGCGGATAAACTTAGGCATCTGATCGGCCGGGTAATCCAATGTCAGATGCGCAATTATGATAAAACCGTCCCGCAGACCGATCAGGTCCATCCAGGGGATCATTTGACGCCGGTAGCGGTAAGGCGTAAGCGGCAACGATCTGACCGATTGGTCTTGCAGCGCCTCCGTCTGGGCAATCATCCATTTATTTAGCAGAATGGCGATATTATCGGCCGGCTTTTGCTTTTTAACTGGTTTTTCGCGCAGTTCCCACTGCCAGCCACAAAGCGTTTGCCCGGTTGAATCGCCCAGTCGTGTATAACCGTTCAATGCCCGCGCCGCGCCGAATGTCGGACCCGAATCATACCAAAAACTCAGATTGTCAATGACTAAG
>JAZDEI010000059.1:0-8853 GCA_043808945.1 Fidelibacterota bacterium
GTTTTTGGGGGAATATGGTAAATACCTGGCGTTTCAGCCGCAAAGGAATACTGTGTCAACATTAGAAGACAGTACAGTAAATAGCCGGGAATTTTCATAGGGGAATGATTTCAATTGAATAATTCATGAACCGCGGAGTTCGCTGAGGACGCAGAGGAATTATATATATATTTTCCAATTTAATAAATTCTCCGTGTCCCCTGTGGTGAGATCAAATTAGAAGAGAACCGCCAGCGATAACGACAAACGATCTTCGGTATATTTCTGATAGGTGGTCGTCTCGAAATATGGGTAGAAATTGGACAGGTTACCGAACCCGCGCTGATAGCTGCATCCGACGATTACGGATTTATTCAGGATCGTTTCGACGCCGGCTCCGAGGACATGATAATAAGACTCATCGTCGGCAACATTTTCGTAAGGGGACTCAACCAGGCGGTAAGCAAAACGGGTCGAGATTGAATTGCCGAAAGGAATAGCGACAGTGGCGCTGATATCGGTGGTATTCTTTAGGTTCCAGTAGAGGTCGTGGTTAATATCGCTTTTATCCTCCAAAAGATCGACCTCGATTTTCTTCCAGTTGTGGAAGATCAGGTCCATACCCAACGAGATATTGGCAATCTTGATCGCAAAGTTGGGCGCGATTTCCAGTGGATAGCAGGATTTGTATTCGAAATCATATGAGTACACGTTTAGCGTGTCGACCGTGTTATAAATATAATCTTCGGATAATTCACTGACTTCGTGGATAGACAGATTGAGCGGGGTTGAAATCCGCAGCCCGGCCTTATATTTTTCCGACTGGTAGCACATTCCGAAATCAATATTGAAGCCGGAGTAACCGGGTCTGATATCTTCAGTGTAAACCAAAGAATTGTAAATCATATTATCATCCGGATCGTAATCGGTTTCGCTTGACTGGTAGCTACGTTCGCCGCTGTAGAAATTCAGAGACATTCCAATATTGAAATTCTTCATGAATTCGGTCGCACCGGCCAGTTTGAAGATATTGATTGAACCCGACTCCCGGGTGTCATATTCCAGATCGGTATCAATGTTATAGGCACCATAGGTTGCGACTGTAGAGCCTTTACTCAAGACAGATGAATAATAATAAGCTGCCGGTGAATAGGAGGCCGCCAGCACAAGACTGCCCTGGTAAACCGGCACAGGATAGGCAAACCCGATATAATCGATGTTATATTCATTAACCGACGTGGAATATTTCTGATTCACTAAATCACTATATGATTCTAATGTTGATTGTTTATGAACTGAAATGCCCTGGCCGGAAATAACGGCTTTCGGACGTTTGATATTAGTAAGAAAAGCCGGATTGGACTGGGTAGAAGAAATGTCAGTCGCCAGTTGTGAATTGTTCAGCAAGGTAAATGACGAGGCGCCAAAACCAAAAACGTTCCAATAAGTTTTCATCACCTCGTCGTATGTTTGAGCCAAACCTGATGTTGTGACCATGAATAACAGAATCGCCGGAATCGGAAGGGTTTTGCGAAAAAAGGACATTGATGGACTCCTACTTATTCTTTTTAACTGAGTCGCCGGAAGCCTTATGCGAAGAGCGGCTGCCGCCGGAATCGGACGAACTCGAGGACGATTTACTTCCGGAAGAACTGCTTGACGATGAAGTACTACTCGACGATGAGCTGCTGGAACTACTGGATGAACTTGAAGGCTGGTAAGAGGAACTGCTACTGCTGGAAGAGTTTGAAGACGAACTGCCGGAGTTTGTCGAACTCGAACCGGACGAAGCCTTCTTGTTGGTCGTGGCACGCGATGAACTCGATTTGCGGGCTGAGGAGGTTAAGTTACTGCGCGAACCGGTATAAATCTTGGTCGTGGTTGTCTGGGTTGTGGCCACCGGTACCAGGGTAGTCTGGAAACCGACGATTGACTCAGTCCTGGAGGTGTTCGAAGAAGTTTGACCGATCAGGCGGGCTTTTGTCGAACTCGAAGCGTTAATGGTTGTTGTGGTTGTTTTGCTGCTGGTCGAGGCAGACGACGCGGCGCCGATTGCAATAGGCAGGTAGGAAGCACCCGCTTGAAAATCGGGATTACTTACCGAGCCCCGACTGCCACTGATGGTCGACTTTGGAAGGTACTCAGCTTTATGTTGATCCCGTCCGGCAGAAACCACTTCACCGCCGCCGCCGTAGTTAGATCCGTGACCATACCAGTGTCCGCCATGATGGTGTCCATAATAGCCGCCGTAGTAACCGCCATAATAACCGTAATAAGGATAGTATCCACTGTACCAGGAGTTGTATCCGTAGTAATTCCAGTCATAGAACGGATCGTAATACCAGGGATCGTAGTAGCCTAAATAAGATGAGTAATATGGTGAATACCGGTAACTGTTTCGATAATAAAGCCAGGAATTCGGATTGTAGCCAACCCAAAGGTTACTGTTCACTAAATCACGGTAGGCATCCCGGTAGCCGAGGTTATAGTCTGATAAATTCGAGGCATCGAATGTGTAATTTTCGTAGGATTGATTCTCCTGGATGACTGTATCGGATTCCGCCGTATCATAGACTTCCTGGCGGACAATCGATTCGGAAAACTTCGTATAGCAACCGGAAATAGAGAGGGCGGCCGTCATTAAAATAATTTGAGTTAATGCGTTCGCTTTCATATTCTTTCCTTTTGTTTCGCCTTTTGTTTTCATAGTCACTTTGTTAGACCGTATGATCGTTTTATTTATTCCCTTTTAAAAAGCATAGAGTTTGACAAGTTCACTGCGCATTTGGTTAAATTTCACTCGGTTGGTCGTGAAAAAGTTCCCTGTGGGTCGATTATTCATCCTGCCCCGGATTTTTACCGTTGATAATCAGGTTAGCGGGCAACATCTGGATTCCGTATTTGGTTTCGAGAATTCCACGGATCAGGATGCGCCGGTTCCGCAATTCCGGTAAACCTTTGAGCGGAACGATCATCCGATTCCATTTGCCGGGCTGGCAGTTCCGGAAAATAATCAGTTCGTCGATCGTGATTTCTCCGACACTTGTCGAGCTTAGTAATTGGAGGCGCAAACTGTCAAGCGGCTCACCTCCGAGCGGTCTCAGATCGATCTGCAGGGCGGCCTCTTCTCCGGCAGTCAGGAAACCGTCACCGTCCGAATCGAGAAAACGCAGACCGGCGGAGAAGTCACCGGCTTTCGCTTTGACCGGTGGTGGCTGGTAGGAAGCCTGATTCCATTTTTCATCGGGCAAAACTGTCACAAAAAATGTCTGGGAGTCAAGAGCGTTCCGGTCGTCCTGCACTGCGACCGAGAATTCAAATCGGCCGGTGTCGGCCGGTAACCAGACAATAACGCCGCTTTTCTGCATCAGTTCAGCGTTCGACGGTCCTGAAACTAATATATAGCTCAATTTATCGAACAGGTCGATATCGACGGTCTCAAGATGGTAGAAATACAATTCACCCTGCCGGACGTTTTCGACTGGCGTGCTGACAATTTTGGGTGGATTGTTCGGTTCGGCGGGTTTGGGCTGGCTCACCGGGTTTTCGGTGGTTTTTTCAACGGGAGGAAACGCCGGTTTAGCGGCGATCCGCGGAGTTTGTAACAGATCGGCATCCGGAATATTCTCCCATTTTAATTCGGCCACAACCAGGTCGCCGCTGAAAGTGCCGTGTCTGACGAACGGATTCTCCGACGTGAACTGCGGAACCGTATTCCCGATGTAGGTTACATGTTGACCGGTTGGCGACCAGTCGACCGCATAGGCCAGCATTTTTACAGCTGGCTCGACTGTGTCGGGACGGATGCTGATTGTAGCCCGGCCTGAATCGGCCAATTTGAATCCAAACGGCTCGCCATTCGGACGGCTGGCGATAGCCCATTGTCCGCCGGGCGATAAAGTCAATGCCATTAATGGTTCGGAAAAAGTCTGTAAAATGCGAATATTAAGAGCCTCGTAATCAGTGCGGTTGATCCGTACCTGGGATTGCGGCCGGTTCTCGAACCAGAGAATGCCGCCCTGATCAGGTGTAATCAGCGGGAATAAATTAGCGGAGAGATAACTGTGCGTCACAGTGCGGTGACGGCCCTGGTTAAGATCGTAGAATCTGAGATTGGCGTCGATCACGCCCGAGTACAGAACTGTGTTGCCATCCGGCAGAATCACCGGAAAATTACCGAAGACTGGCAAGGGAGTGACTTTTTTGGTGACGATGTCCATCAATTGAATCTGTCGCGAAAATCCCTGGCTGAAAATTACCTGGCGCTGATCGGGTGAAAATGACGGAAACAACAGATCGTCATTGACCTCATAAATTTTCTGTGGCAATCCGCCGACGATTGGCACCGAATAAATGCAGTCCCAGAGATCGCCGTAAAGCCGTCCGCTGAAAATAATCTCCCGGCCGCCGGGTACGAAACGCGGTACAATCAGATTATTGGCCAGCAGGGCTTTCACGAGTATCTTTGGGCTTTGGAAAATAATTACCGGATTTTCGGTCGTCTGCTTCTGCGAACAGGCAATTGTCGACAGAGCCAACACTCCGATAACGAAAAGTTTTCCTGTTCTCATCATGTTTTTCTTTCTTTGATGATGCTTACTCAATTGGAAAAAGTTTAAGCTGTGGAAAAATGAGATTCAATAGAAATATTCACTGTTTTTCCAATCAGATATGATCCAGCCCACGGAATATAGACCGAATCGCCCTTTAACCGGCTTTCAAAAGCACCCGGGTGCGGTTCAGGCGTGGCAATTATTTTTGTAAAAAAATCGTCGTCTTACGTATATTACCCTCGTGAAATTTTCATTAATCAGGAAAATACGCAGATGGTGCTGGTTTTCTACCGGCTGGATCGGCGCGCGTTACATTTACCGCGAACTGATCTTCCCGTTTATTTTTGCAATTGGGGTGGTGACTTTTATCCTGCTGGCTAATTTCCTGATCAGGTCTGTCGACCGACTGCTTGGAAAAGGGTTGCCGCTCAGCATCATTTTTGAGTTTCTGTACCTGAATATGGCCTGGATAATTGCCATGGCGGTGCCGATGGCCGTGCTGGTAGCAGCCCTGATGGCCTACGGGCGCTTAGCCGAAGACAACGAGATCACGGCCATGCGCTCCAGCGGAATCAGTTTTCTTACTATTCTGATGCCGGGCATTGTTTTCGGTCTGGTAATCGCGGCGGGGATGCTCTATTTCCATAACGATGTTTTACCGGATTTCAATCACCGGGCACGCATTCTGGCAGGAGATATTTACCGGAAACGCCCCGACCTGAACATCGAACCGGGCTATTTCGTCGATGATATTCCCGAATATTCAATCTATGTAAAGGAGAAAGTCGGCGAGAGCCTGCGGAAAATCACGATTTATAACAAGGATACGCAGGATGTGCAAACCACGATCTACGCCGACAGCGGCAATGTTGTGGTGGATGGCAACACAATCCTGTTTACGCTCTATCACGGGCAGACACACGAACTCGATTTAAAAGGGCTTTCTGATTACCGGCTGATCGATTTCGAACGGCACCGTATCGCCATTCCGGTCGAAAACCTGATGCTCGAACGCCGCGAGAACGCCCGGCGCGGCGATCGTGAAATGACGATTAAAATGATGCGCGTCGAAGTTAATCGCTATGCCGAGGAAAACCGGCAAATCGTCGGGAAAATTCAGAAATTGGTCCAGAAAGAACTGGGTGCTGAGGTGCAGACCGTGGATTACAAGGAGATTGAAAAACTTGTCCAGGCGGCGCAAGCAGAAAATCTGAAGGATTCGTCAACTGTCTTAACCAAGCAGAAAAACCAGCGCCTGACGACCCTGCTGAATCGTATCCGCGGAGAAACCAGTCTGGCGCTCAGTTATAAGAAACAGATCAACAAATACAATGTCGAAATTCAGAAGAAGTACTCGATTCCTTTTGCGTGCATCATTTTTATTTTGCTGGGGGCGCCGCTCGGTGTGATGACCCGGCGCGGCGGTATCGCGGTAGCTGCGACCCTGAGTATCTTTTTTTTCCTGCTTTATTATGTTTTTCTGATCGGCGGAGAGGAACTGGCTGACATGGTGATGATCTCTCCCTTCTGGGCGATGTGGACGCCGGACATTATCATGCTCGTTGTCGGCATCTACCTGATTTATTATACTTCCAGCGAACAGCGCGTAATCGATTTTTCGCGCCTGCCGCGTTTTTGGCGCCGACTCAATCACAAACGGAAATTGAATCAATGAATAACCTGCCGCGGAGAAAAGATATGCAAAAACCAATGCCGCTCAAGAAATCCAAAAGCAACTTCATTCCGGTCGAATTGATCGAAAAGAAAAAAAACGGGATGGAGCATAGCATGGAGGAAATCCAATATCTGATCGCCTCGTATGTCAGCGGGAAGATCGCTGACTATCAGATGGCGGCCTGGCTGATGGCAGTGAATTTTCAGGGTATGACCGACACCGAGACGATTGCCCTGGTGGATACGATGTTGCTTTCCGGTAAGACGATCGACCTGAGTCATATTAAGCATTTCAAGGTCGATAAACATAGTACCGGCGGAGTAGGCGACAAGGTCAGCCTGATCCTGGCGCCGCTGGCGGCCGCCGCGGGTTGCATGGTACCGATGATCTCCGGGCGCGGTCTGGGGCATTCCGGCGGTACGCTTGACAAGTTGGAAAGCATCCCGGGTTTCAATGTCAATCTCAGCAGTCGCCAGTTTATTCATCTGACCGAAAAATACGGCCTGGCAATGGGCGGCCAAACCAAAGAACTCGTCCCGGCCGACCGGAAAATGTACGCCTTGCGCGATGTCACTGCCACAGTCAAGTCGATCCCGCTGATCTGCGGGAGTATCCTCAGCAAGAAAATCGCCGAAGGCATCGACGGCCTGGTACTGGATGTCAAAACCGGCAACGGCGCGTTTCTGCCGGATTACAACCAGAGCCAGCAACTCGCCAAACAACTCAAACGGGTTGGTGAATATTTCGGCTTGCAGGTCAAGGCGGTCATCACGGATATGAGTCAGCCGCTCGGCCGGGCGGTCGGCAACTGGCTCGAGGTGGTCGAATCCATCGAGACGATCAAAGGCAATGGACCGGAAGACCTGACCGAAATTACGCTTTACCTGACGGCCTGGATGGTTGTGCTGTCCGGAATCGAGAAGAATTTCAACAAAGCCCGCGACTTGCTGAAGGACCTGATCGCATCCGGCGCGGCTTACAAAAAATTCCTGCAAATGGTGAAATTGCAGGGCGGCGATATTAGTTATATCGAACATCCGGAAAAATATCAAAAGGCCGCCTGCATTGCGCCGGTGCCGGCGACCGGGGCCGGGTGGGTGAAAAGCATCGATACGACTAAGATCGGCATGAGCGCCGTGGCGCTTGGCGCCGGTCGCCAGTCGCTGGACTCGGTCATTAAACCGGAGGTCGGCCTGATCGTCAATAAAAAGATCGGCGACCGTGTCGAGAAGGGCGAAGCGTTAGTAATCGTCCACGCCGATAGCCGCAAAGCCTTGCGGGAAGTCCAGGCCATTATTCAGAAGGCTTACCAGGTTGCTCTCACTCCCATCACTGCGCCGCCACTATTTTACGAAACTTTTTAACGTCGGCTGACAGACTGCGGTTATTTATATATTTTTTATTTAAATTCTCCTCGTAAATGAGATCGTGGATGCAGATGTTGCGAAAAGGTTTTTATTGTTATGGATGTTAAAAACAAACGTCATTTCCCCGGAGTCCTGATCGCGGTCGAAGGCCTCGATGGTTCCGGCAAATCGACCCAGCTTTACTTAGTCAAACGCTGGCTCGAAATTAACGGTTACCACGTTTACCTGACGGAATGGAACTCCTCCGATATGGTTCGGCAGGCGATTAAACGCGGCAAGAAGAAAAACCTGCTGACACCGACGACTTTCAGCTTAGTGCATGCCGTTGATTTTTCCGACCGCTACCATCGCCAGATCCAGCCGCTTCTGAAAACCGGCTTTATTGCTCTGGCCGACCGTTATATTTTTACGGCTTTCGCGCGGGATGCGGTGCGCGGTTGCTCGCCGGCCTGGTTGCGCAATCTCTATAGTTTCGCGATTGTCCCGGACATTACCTTTTATTTCAAATTGCCGTCGGGGGCAGCCATCGAGCGCATTCTCTCCAACCGTCCGAAAATCAAATATTACGAAGCCGGAATGGACCTGAATCTGCATCCGGAGGTTTACGATAGTTTCCGGATTTACCAGACCAGGATCGGAGCCGAATATGACCGGATGAGCGCCGAATTCGGTTTCACCGAGATCGATGCCACCCAGCCGATTGAAGTCCAGCAGGAAACGATTCGCAAGATCATTACCAACCGGATCGACCTCTCCTCTTTTAAAAACGGGGTGGTACTATGAAACAATTTTTTATCGAACCGCTCCCGAAATGCGATGTCAGTAATCTCAGCGGGAAACTGATCGTGCTGGAAGGCTCGGACGGTTCCGGGCGCACTACCCAGATTTCACGGGTCAAGGCCTGGCTCGAAAGCAAAGGTTATGCGGTGGTGAACTGCGAACTGGCTCGCTCACAATTGGTCGGCCCGGAACTGGAGATTGCCCGTCAGGGTAACATTCTCGGCCCGACGACTCTGTCGCTTTTTTATGCGACCGACTTTATGGATCAGTTTGAGAATGTGATAATCCCGGCTCTGCGGGCTGGTTTTATCGTGCTGGCCGACCGCTATTTTTACACCTTGATGGCGCGTGACCTGGTCAGGGGCGCCGACCCGAACTGGGTGCAGAATATCTACGGCGTGACGTTGATCCCGGACCTGGTTTTTTATCTGAATGTTTCACCGCGCCGGCTGATCGAGCGCCGCTGGCAAAAGGCCGCCGCTATGGATTACTGGGAATC
>JAZDEI010000060.1:0-4168 GCA_043808945.1 Fidelibacterota bacterium
TTGAATCCATCCGGAATCAGTATCTGAAACGGCTGGTCGAGGCGGTTTATGATAAATACGGGGATCAGATTCAGACTCATCCCGGCTCGATGGTTTTGCATCATGCTTATCGGGGCGGCCTTCTGGAACATTTACACGTCATGTGCCAGATCGCCGAAGGAATCTGCGCCGCGTACCCCGATCTCGACCGTGATCTGATCTTAAGTGGTATCCTCTTGCACGACATCGGTAAGTTGGTCGAACTTTCTGCCGGTTTGGCGACGACCTATTCCGATCCGGGCAACTTTATCGGGCACCTGGTTCTCGGGCGGGATATCGTTCATGAACATTGTATCCAAATCGATAATTTTCCGGAAATCCTGCGGCTGAAAATCGAACATATTATTCTTTCCCATCAGGGCAAATATGAATTTCAATCGCCGCGCGAACCACAGTTCCTTGAAGCGATGGTTGTTTATTATGTCGATGAACTCGACACCCGGCTAAACCAGATGAAGCGTGACATCGAATCCGATCTGACTGAAGGCAACTGGACTGCCAAAGGCGGCTATTTCCATCGCGCACTGTTCAAAGGCGAGCAGAAAGCACCGGATAATTGATCTAAAGAATCCTTGAATTATCCAAACCGGTTTGTAAATTGCTTATGGTTTTTTTGAAGTCTATATTTAATTATGAATTCAAGGATCAGACAAATCACTTACAGTGCCATTTTCATTGCGCTCATCGTCGGGATGGGTTATGCCCTGGCTTTCATTCCGAATATTGAATTAGTCACCGCGCTTATTTTCATGGCCGGAGTTCTGATGGGATTGAAGGCCGGACTACTGATCGGCGCGATCAGCGAATTGCTGTTCTCGGTACTAAATCCGATCGGCTCCGGTCTGCTCTTTCCGCCTATGCTGGTTGCTCAGGTTTGCGCCATGACGATTGTCGGCGGAGTCGGCGGCCTGTGTCGTTCGTATGTTCTGAAATGGCGACCGCAGGTAATTAATTTTATAGCACTCGGCGCGCTTGGCGTTGGACTGACTTTATTTTACGATATTTGTGTCTCACTGGCTTTTCCGCTTTCGGCTGGCTTTAATATGCAGGGTTTGCTGGCAACTTTGGTGGCGGGTCTGGTGTTCAGCGTTATTCATGTACTGGCTAACTTAGCGGTATTTGTCTTACTCGTACCTGTGACCGCTCAAAGGATTTACCGGGCGGTCCCGTTTTTCCGGCTGAAAGAGCAGTGAGATGAGCAGGTGAAAATCAGGACGTCGTTGGTTTTACTGTTGCTCTCGGGCAATTTGCTGTTATCCGGAACGGAAACAGAACGTGACTCGGCCAGAATCGAACAACCGGTGGCACCGGCCGGGACTTACAGCATTGCTGACCAGATTCTGGAAAGTAGTAATTATGTCTTTTTGCCATACGACGATTGGGGCGTCAAAGGCGTTTTTCAGTTATTCGGCTTGCCGGCAACCGCATTACAACTTACGTCCGGCGGATTACCGCTGAACGATCCGGTTTACGGGCAGGTTCCTTTGTCCTGGCTGAATCCGCGTTTCGATAAAATAACGCTGGGATCGACGGCTGTGACAATTACACCGCGTTATTTCAGAACCGATAAAGTCTTCTCGCGTTTTGATTATTATCGTGGCGATTATGGATATTTGAATTTCAGTATGGTACTTTGCGGTACCCTACCGGACAGCACAACGGTTTGGCGTTTTGTGGGTGAGAACCTCGGTTATGACGGATATTATGGCATGATCGGTCCAGATAGACGCAAAACCGGCGAGAGCGTCTCGCAGATATTCCGATTGGATTTCAGTTCTCGCCTGAAATACTGGCAGATCGACCTGAATTCGGCTTACCGAAAATATTTGCCCGGTTATACCCAGGCCGTTCCGTCTTCAATAACAACCTATTTGTTGCCATCTTCAGAAGGAAATGTCAAAGAATACCAGGCAAGCATTGGCGTCAGCGCCACTCAGGCGACTGAACGGGATTCGACTACGTTAGGATTACAGCAGGCCAATTATGTTTATGGCCAGTTTGCCGACGATCCGGATTTTGGATTTAAAGGCGTTGCCGATCAGACGGATTTAAAGATTTATCGGGAGCAAAGATTTGGGCGCTGGCGGATTCACCTGGCCCTCGAGCCAATGACCAGAGCGGTCACCTTGCGCAACGGATTTTATCTGCGGCAAAACCTATTCTCCTGGCTGATGGGTTTTACCCGTCCTCTGAAAAAAACCAGTCTGGGATTCAATCTCGGAGCGCACAACCGGAATTTTACCGGCGACATGTACTATTTCTACGACTTGACGCGGCGTGATAAGATCGGGGTGCGGTTTACGAACAATTATGCTTTGTATCCGTTGGTTTACAAATTGAATTTTAAAGCCAACCAGAAGTTATCCACGGATGGTTTTACGTATCGACTCAGGACGCTTGACTTGCAACATAATGGACGGAATATACAATTGGATTTGGCGATCAATCAGGTCAATTCCGATTTTTTTATGCCTTATAAATCAACGATCGATGACACAATGATAACCTATTCCCGCCAGAAATTAGACGCCATTTATCTGTCAACAAATGGCAAACTGAATTTGCCCTGGCGGATGAGTCTGACAGCTCGTAGTCTGCTATCCAACAATTCAGACGGACTTTGGGTGCAAGGTTGGGGACAAATCAGGCAGGAACTGGATCTCTTCAAGAAAAATTTACGGTTGTATGTCGCCGGGGAAATAACGTACTGGGATACTGCGGCGCGCCTGGCCTGGTTTGAAGAATTGCGCGGTACCGGAAATGTCGGCGTCGATTATTATACCAACAACCGGCTTAATCTGGTCGGTCGCGTTGGCGGTAACATTGGTGATTTTCACCTTTTTTACGTGATCTATAATGTCGAAGGACGGGCTTTTTCGACAATTTCCGGAATGACCTCCCGCAATCGTATAAAAATTTTCGGGGTGGAATGGCAATTCCTTGATTAAAAGGAGATAACTATGCCGACATCAAAATATTCCCGATTTTTTCTTGTGTTGTTAGTATTGATTTTTCTCGGACAACTGTTTGCTCAGACCGATTCGACGAGCACGATTGACATTTACCGTCAGGCTTATCAGTCAGCGTTTAAAGACCGTGAGATTAGTCCGGATGAAAGCAATCTCCTGAAAAATCTTCAAAAATCGCTTAACATTTCAGATGAAGCTGTTAACCGGATTCAACAGGAAATTGCTCAATCGGCTCCCCAGATGCGCGATCAGTCCGGACGTTGGCCGTTAGTAATGCAGAATATGGCCTATGGCGCCGGATTATATGGCTGGGGAATTCCGTTTCTGTTGGATGTCAAGGATGAAAAGTGGTACATCGGCGGAGAAATGCTTTCGCTCGGCGGAAGTTTTTACCTGACTTATCAATTCACGAAGAACATGGACATTTCGCATGCCCGGGCGCAAATGTTGCGATACGGCTCGCTAATCGGGTTGCACGCCACCAGCGGTTTTTGTTTACTTGTAGCCCCGGAAAAACCAAAATTTATGGTTACTATGATGATGGCAGGCGTCCCAGCCGGAATGATCGTTATGGATCGGTTCTATAAAAAATGGCAGCCGAGTCTCGGTCAGTCCTGGGCGATCACGCAATGGGGAGAACTCGGCTATAGCGGAGTTTCTAATCTTTATCAGATGTTCGATCCGCAACCGAAAGATCCAAGAAATGATAATGATATGGACTATAATGAAGATGATCCAGTAAACGTGCGCTATAACGATAAGTATGATCATTGGCAGAGTCGCAGGCTTTTTATCAGCGCACTCGGTCATCCGCTGGGCATGGCCATCGAACGGCGATTTTATGCTGACCGTCAGTACACTTTCGGCGACGGTCTGATGCTTACTAACGGCCGGTTTTTTGGTCTGTTCAATGGTTTAATGATCTGGGATTTTATTACGCGTGATACCGAACAGGATGCCAACAATATTGACGGTCTGATTTTCCGCACCGTGGGTTCTTATACCGGCACGATCCTGATGGACCGTTATATCCGGAATCAGGATTTTACGACCGGTCAGGCGATCCTGATGATGACTGGTGAAATTGCCGGGGCGCTTTTTGCTGCCGGAACCGGCGTTATTTTTGAAGTCAAAAATGGCCGGGTAATGGATTTGCTGGC
>JAZDEI010000061.1:0-2922 GCA_043808945.1 Fidelibacterota bacterium
CGCAGATGGCGGCGGATTTTAGAATTATTGCGCAGTGATTCCACGCCGTCGAGGCGTTGATTGATGGCGGCCGGATCGCGCAACGGCCGGATCACCCATTTAGTCAGCAGGCGCACGCCCATCGGGGTGACGGTCTGGTCGATGACGTCCATCAATGTGCCGCGTTTTTCGCCGGTTTGCATGGTCTGGAAGATTTCGAGATTGCGGCGGGTGAAATCGTCGATCAGGACGGCGTCGTCCATCCCCAGATTCCGTAAAGCGTAGATGTGCTGGAGATTGGTCTGGTAATTTTGCCGGAGATAATGCAGGATCGGCCCGGCGGCTGTGATGCCAAATGTGGCATTCTGGCAACCGAAACCTTTCAGCGAGTCGGTTTTGAAATGCTCGATCAGGGTCTGGTAGGCGCTCTCGTAAGTGAAAATCCAGTCATCGAGCGGCGTGATGCGTAAAACCTGGTTGCCGAACAGCGCCCGAATCTCTTTCTGGATGGATTCCGGGCAGATGATTTCGGCCGGGCGCAGGTCGAGCACGGCTTCCGCCAGCCGCGCGGCCGGGATTTCGCTGAGATAGAATTCGCCGGTGGAAATGTCGAGCGCGGCCATCCCGGCGTTGGTTTCATTGATATAAACGGAGACTAAGTAATTGTTCTTTTCCTTTTCGAGAAAACGGTCGGAGATGGCGGTGCCGGGTGTGACAATTTCGACGACGGCGCGCTTGACGACCCCTTTGGCTAATTTGGGATCTTCGACCTGTTCGCAGATGGCGACCTTCAGGCCGGCTTTGAGCAATTTATGAAGGTATGACTCGAGAGCATGATAGGGAAAACCGGCCAGCGGAACCGAAGCCGCCTTGCCATTGGCGCGCTTGGTAAGCGTTATGTTCAGAATTTTAGCGGCTTGTTTGGCGTCCTCGCGAAATGTCTCGTAGAAGTCGCCCATGCGGAAGAGCACAAGCGCGTCAGGATATTTGGTCTTGACGGCGTTGTACTGGCGCATGACCGGGGTGGTTTCGTCGATCTTTTCGCTAACTTTAGTCATTTCTATTCATTTCCGGCTGAAATATAAGAAAAGTCGCGCAATGATGAAATTGGAAATTAAAGGTTCAGGTGTATTTGCAGGAGTATTGCAGGAAAAGGCGAGAGAAAGACCGACCTATTTTAGACAAGATTGACAAGATATTTTTATCTTTCCCATAATAAAATCAAATTATTCTTATTCTACTAAGCAATTAATATAACGTGATAGATTCCGCATGTAACGAAACAATTGGAATTTAACAGGATTTTTACTTATTTTTCATAGGAAAAAAATGGATAACCGAAAACTAACCAGATACATAAGAACCAATCTTCTGAATGGTATGTTTACAAGTCTCATTTTCATCATGACATCTTGTCCCGAAGAGCCGAAATCGGAATACGAAATTAACCTGAGTGTCGAGGACTATCTTTGTACCTGGGTTGATCTCTGCGTAACATTATCAGATTCTGGTAAGGCAAAGTATATTTCTGTTCGAAGCATAGGCAATGATATAGAAATTACACCAGTCGCGGGTGTCATTGGTCCCGATACGGTACTGCATATCGGGGGACTTCAACCGGAAACCGAATATTCCTTTCGGGCTTATTATCTGAAACATCAAAAGATCGTCGATTCGAGCGAGGCTGTCACCATACAGACCCGTGAGACTACCAGTAGCAATTTTCGCTGGGAAATCGATCGGATCGGGGTACATCCGACTTGCTTGAATGATGTCCAGATAATCTCCGAAAACGATGTCTGGGTAGTGGGAGATATTCGGCTGGAAGATACCTACACCTACGATTCTGCTGGTGTCTGGCAAGAACCATATTCTGGCGCACACTGGGATGGTAATGAATGGAAACTCATACGTTTTATAGAAGGAACAGTCCGCCGACCAAATGGAATAAAATGTTTCTCAGATTCGAGCATTTGGCTCACTCCAGGTTCAATTTGTTACTATGATGGCAGCACGACTAAACAAATGTGGGTTCAAAATTACTCGGTTGGTGAATTTCTTTATCGAGTCTGGGGATTATCTGAGAGCGATATCTGGTTTGTGGGTTCGGAAGGACTGATTGTGCATTATGATGGCAAAACCTTCTCGCGGATACCAACCGGTAATACTATTCGCTATGTCGATGTGGAAGGGACTCCGGATGGAAAAAACGTATTTGTGGTTGGCCATAATTTGAAAATCCCTTACGAATGTTGTGTATGGCATTTTATTGATGGAAATGGAAAAATTATCTATTACACGAATGATCCGAATCCAACAGAAGGCACTTACGGTTCTGTTTATCGAGTTGGATTGTTTGAGAATAAAGCCTATTTCAAAACAGTTGCTGGAATGTGGGTCTATGATTTTACAAAAAATACATCTGCATTAGATCCTGCTGTTGCAGACGCTCCGATAACCAGCATGATTGTACAGGATCGTAACGACATTATGGGGATATGCGCCGATGGATCATGGGCTCATTATAATGGTCAAAATTGGATTATCAATGATGATTTTTATTGGTCTGGAATGATCTCGTGTAATAGTGGCGACTATAAGAATGATTTCGTTATGATGGTTGGTGTTTCGCGTGACGCAAGTTGCGGTAAAATTATTCGCGGCTACCGATAGAATAAAAATCCTGTTTTAGTAACATCGCGGAATCTTCCTATAGTTACCTATCCGCTGGATGAGGAAGAAAATTGGTAGGCTTAACCACGAATGAATGCGAATACGATCTACAATATCCGGGAGATTATAAAACCAGACAATATGCTGATGAAGACGAAACTTAATTTTTACTCTTGTCGCTATGCTCAGCGTTGCGACGTCATTCAGACCCGTTGTCAAGATGCTCGTAACCGTTACACCGCAGAGCGATGTAACGAGTAGTATAAAAAG
>JAZDEI010000062.1:0-5854 GCA_043808945.1 Fidelibacterota bacterium
ATGAGATTGCCGATTTGGTCGATCCGGAATTGTTTGGCGGAATCGTCACCAAATCGCTGTCATTGAATCCGCGAGTCGGCAATCCACCACCGCGGATTGCTGAAACTCCGTCCGGTATGCTCAATTCGATCGGTTTGGCTAATGTCGGCGTGGATCAATTTATTGCCCGGCAGGAAGAACTATTGTCAGGATACAGCGGGAAAGTGATTGTCAATATCGCCGGTCGCCGGGAAGAAGAATATGCTCAGGTCATTCGGAAATTAGAAGAGAAGAAATGGATCGCCGCTTTCGAGATCAACGTTTCCTGCCCGAATGTCAACGAGGGTGGTATCGAATTTGGCAAAGACCCGCTCATTTTGGGGCGTCTGGTACGGAAACTGCGCGATGCAACCGATAAATTTCTGATTGTGAAACTCTCCCCAAACGTAACCGACATTCGCATTTTAGCCACTGCCGCCCAGAAAAACGGAGCCGATGCTCTTTCAATGATAAATACAGTTTACGGTGCGGCTATCGATATTCGCACCCGTAAGCCAAAACTCAATACCGTGATCGGCGGACTTTCCGGGCCGGCCATCAGACCGATTGCCATTGCGTATATTTTGAAAACCGTCAAGGCCGTTGACATTCCGATCATCGGGATTGGCGGGATCAGCAACGGCGCAGATGTGATCGAATTCCTGTTGGCAGGTGCGCGGGCGGTGCAGATCGGGACGGCTAACTTTTTTAATCCGGGCGCAGTCGTCGAAATGCTCGAGTTTTTAACTAAATTCTGTTTGGAGAATAATATAATTTGTCTGCAAGACCTCATTGGCCGGGCCGAAGTCTAAGCCTTAACGCTATCGTATTTATCTTTCTGCTGTTCTGGTTGTTAAGCTGCACGTCGGCGCCGCGCTACCTTTATACTTCCCCAAAATCCGGAGCGACTACCCGGGATAAGAACGTTACATTATCTCTGAAAGGGTCAAATCGGACGGTGATGCTGACCGCCTCGTTTTATGGTGAAGAATTTCATGGCAAACTAACCTCCAATGGTGAGGTTTTCGATATGTACGGCTTGACTGCGGCGCATAAATCTCTGCCGTTCGGGACAATTCTACAGGTGACATATCCGTCCACCGGTAAATCCGTCAACATCGTCATCAACGATCGGGGACCTTTCATTCCCGGCCGCGATCTGGATTTATCTTATGGCGCCGCAAAGCAGATCGGATTAGTGAATGACGGAGTCGGTCAGGTCAAAGTCAAGGTTATCAAGTGGGGCGATGACGAATCAAAGAAAAAATAAAACAGGGATTTCAGATGACTAATTTTGCGACCAGAATGTTGATTAATGTAATCGGGATTCCAGCGCTATTACTGCTGATTAATCTGGGCGGAATACCTTTCGTAATGTTTTTGACGGTTGTGGCATTTATCGCGCAGGTCGAATTATATCTGCTGATGCGGAAAAAGGGTGCGGATCCGCTAATCATCCCGACGGTAATAGCCGGGATCGTCTGGATGTTCATGGCCTACTATTCACCTGAAAATCTTTTCAATTTGTTGATCGGACTGGTGGCGCTGATTCTGCTGGCGGGTTTGTTTCGTAAAGTTCAGGGAGCAACCTTCGATCTGGCCGGTACGCTTTTCGGATTGATCTACCTGCCAGTGTTGATTTCAACCGCAATATTAATGCGAAATATCACTGATTATGGCCGTTCGATCGTGACTCTCATGTTTGTCACGATCTGGATTTGCGATTCGCTGGCTTTTGTTTTTGGCAAATGGCTGGGGCATCGCAAAATCGCACCGCTGATCAGTCCGTACAAAACGGTGGCCGGGTGTGTTGGCGGTTTGTTTGGAGCGATTGCGACCGTACTAATATTTTATTGGTTAAAATGGACGCCGGGATTTATGAGCATTCCGGAATTATTGATATTTGCAGTGCTGGCAGGTGTTTTCGGCCAGGCTGGTGATTTTGTCGAGTCGATATTCAAACGGGATGCCGAGGTGAAGGATTCATCCAATCTTTTACTTGGCCATGGTGGTATGCTGGATCGTTTTGATTCATTTTTTATCGGAGCACCGGTTATCTTTTTATACATCAAATTGATATTCTAAGGTTATGAACGACCGGAGTGGTCTTCACGACAGAGGATAAAAATTACGGAGGATGTAATGGAGCAAGTTAACGGCAATCATGGTTTGAGTGTTCTGCTGGAAAGTTTCAATGACCGGATCGATCCGGAGGCCGGCCCGGTAGCCATCATCCTGGCCGCCGGTCATGGTAAAAGGATAAAATCGGAACGCTCCAAAATGTTGCATGAAATCTGGGGCGTACCGACCGTCGTCCGGGTAGCCAATGCTGCCAGCCAGGGATTGCATTCCGCCAATCAAATTATCGTCGTTGGTATCAAAGCCCGCGAAGTGGCCGAGTCTGCCGGTAAAATGGCTAACCGCATTTTCGTTTACCAGCGCGAACAAAGAGGCACCGGCCATGCCGTCAAGGAGGCATTGGCGGCTCTCAATCAAAGCAAAAAGGTCAACGACATTTATATTTTTCCCGGTGATATGGGCTTGATCACTCCGGCCGTCGTTGCCGGATTAAAGGAACGCTTTGAGCAATCCGGTTGCGGACTGGCTCTGCTGACCGGAAATTTTAAAGGTAATCCGGTTGACAACTCGTATGGGCGAATCGTGCGTGTCCCGACCTTGACGGAAAACGGCCAGCCATCCGGTGCGGACGAAGGTCATGTCATCGAAATCAAAGAGCATAAGGATATTCTGGCCATTCCCGAAGACGGCTATTATAAGATCATGTTCAAAGGACAAACCTATCGCTTCACGCGCGCCGAACTGTTGAACATAGCTGAATACAACACCGGTATCTATGCGTTGAAGTATGACCAGATTCTGAAATTTATCGGGCAATTGACACCTGATAACGTCCAGGGCGAACTGTACCTGACCGATATCATCGGGTTATACAATCATAATCGGATCAATGTGGAAGCGTATCCGGTCGATGATGAAGATGCCGTCATCGGATTCAATGTCAAAAGCGTTTTGAAAGAGATGGAAGCAATTGCCCGCCGCAAGGTCTGGTTGCTTCTGCGCGATATAATATTTATCGAAGACGAAGATGATTTCTTCATTGCGGATGAGGTCGTCGGCCAGATTTTGGAAATGGACCGAATCAAACCGCCGCTCGATATCGAGATCGGCAAAGGCGTCCATTTATCGAAAGGAGTACGGCTTGACCGCGGCGTGATTATCCACGCCGGATCTATATTAAAAGGAAATATTGAACTCGGTGAAGGCACCCAAATTCAGGAAAATGTTTCGCTCAGCACGTATGCTGATCAGCAAATGACTATCGGAAAAAACTGTATCATTATGCGTGGCAATTTAATCAAGGGCAATATTAAGATCGGTGACAACACCAAGATCGAATCCAGCGTCATTATGACCGGCAGTAACGAATTTCAGACGATCATTGGTAAAAATGTCGTTATCAAAGGCACAACCTATATTTTCGGTTCGGTGGTGGAAGACGACCTTTTCATCGAACACTCGGTACTGAAATGCAAACACGTCGAACGCACGGTTCGCAAGGATGGAACGATTCAGGCCGTGCGCTGGATAATGCCTCAGCCGCAAGGTCTCGATATTGTCAGGGATATAAAAGGGTAACGATCCGACTCGGCTCAGTAATGACTGAGTGCATCGGCGAGATCTCCGTACAATTCAATGAAAGCCGATATGCCGGCGATATCGATTATCGCCTTAGTCTGTTGATTCATATTGCACAGAGAAATTAAGCCGTTTTGGGGCTTAATATGTTTGGCGATTCCGAGAATAGAACGCAATCCCGCGCTACTCAGGAACTCAAGATTTTCGCAATCAATGATAAATTTCGTCGCTCCGCTTTTAAGCGTCTCAGATACGGTTTGCCAGAATGTCGCGGCTGTCGCTGAATCGATCCGGCCGGAGACCTTGAAGATATTGACGTCCCGTACTATAAATTGTTCTATTTCCAGATTACCACCTTTTAGCGAATTAAAATGTCAATTCCAGGCCTTCCATCGCCAATATGATGTCAAGTTCATCGGAAGGATAATTGATTTTCTTAAAATCCATCGATTTTTTTTGAATATCCGCAATTTCGAAATCATCTCTTTCAGGTTCGTGATGGAAAAGGGCTAATTTCTTGACCCCGGCTTCCACGGCGAACTCGACGCCCACCAAGGCGGAACTATGTCCCCAATCTTCTTTGTGAATGGCTTCTTCGAACGTAT
The DNA here is from genome assembly GCA_043808945.1 of Fidelibacterota bacterium. Lineage (GTDB taxonomy): Bacteria > Fidelibacterota > UBA2242 > UBA2242 > UBA2242 > JAGNGI01. Next base: position 4,281 of record JAZDEI010000062.1, read on the forward strand.
ACTGGGCATCGAAGATCAGCAAATCTGCTCCCCGAAAAAAATCGATATACTGTTTGGTCGATTCCCGGTCGAGGTTTTTATATTCGGAATCGGTCGCATATACGATGCTTTTTCCATCGCAATCGATTCGGTAGCCGAACGATCCGCCGGGATGATAGAGCGGGCAATTAGTGACCGTGATTTTACCAAGTTTAATAACGGCATTATGCTCCAGCTGCACGAATTCTTTTTTAGCTGGCATATGTTCCAGTGCAACCGGGAAAAAACGGAAATCCTGCTGAATTTCAAGCCGTTCCCGCAAGTTCGGGTGAGCCGAATAGAATGTTATTTTGTTGTTGGGGAAAAATGCCGGTGTGAAAAACGGAAATCCAAGAATATGATCCCAATGCGTATGGCTTAAAAATATATGAAGATCCAGCCCTTTCTTATTCTGTTCGTTTTTTACTAAATAATTACCAAGCGCTTTTAAACCACTACCCATGTCAAAAATCAGGATCTTATCATCAGCCCGAATTTCGATACAGGAAGTATTGCCGCCAATGATCCCGGCTTCCAGATTGCCGAGACCCAGAATATGCTTTTTGATTTCAACCGGGCTGGATAGAATCTCCGGCGGTAAATTATCGATAATTTTCAGGAATTTATCCCGGATTAATTTGGAAGAAGGCGGGGTCGGAAGAGAGCCGCGCACACCCCAGAATTTAATTTTCACAGCAAACTCCTTTGACAAAACGTTTGCCACCGATATTTAAGGCTCTTATGATGATTAACACACAACTTACATATTTTTCCCGCATTGAATTTATAAGTTGACGATGCAGATTCCAATAAAAATTTCCCAATCGCCAGATTCTGACCTCAATTATATCGTGAGAAATCGCTTACGTCTATTGGTAGACCGAAGCGATCATTTTCAGTTCCTATCGATCCATACTACTTTTCTTTTTGAAAAGAAAAGATAGCAAAAGAAAACAACGGCTGGACCAAATCGCCACCCACGCCTTCCATTCCGCTAAAGAAATTTATAGGCACACTGGATTTTCATGTTATGGTTGAACATAGCGAGAAACAGATCCGATGCGAATTACTCGAAGAATGGGTGAGCGGTAAATTTCTTCTTAACGCTGAATGTCAGTTGTTTTTCGCGGCGATTTACTCAGGCCGTCATTAGTGAAAAGTGACAAAAATGAGGTACAAGGGACAGAGTTGATAAACGATTATCTGGCAAGCACCTGACGGTTGAATGACCACTAATGACAATAATGTTCATATTCGCGTCTATTCGTGTTCATCCAGCCTGCTCCCGGAGGGCTGGCGGGTCGTGGTTAAAATTTTCATTGACTTTTCCAAAATCATTTGATAAAATCAAACCGTTATTTCAAATTGGGCTAAGAGGAAGCGTTATTCACACCGTTTAGCGTTTCTTCAAATGAGTTTGGATTTCCTACGGGCGGGGGAAATCGGTTTTTTCTCAGAGATTTTGATTTATTCGGAATGTTGATATAAATGTTTTTATCATAAGGGATGGAATGAATCTAAAATTAGCCCCGGATTTGAATATAGTCGGGAAAAAT
>JAZDEI010000063.1:0-3108 GCA_043808945.1 Fidelibacterota bacterium
TATTGAAAAATCTGCCATTGCTCGAAAAAATCGCCCGGGCGGTCGTTGAAGCCGTGTCGATTCCGGTCACTGTTAAAATCCGCGCCGGTTGGAACAGTCAATCCATCATCGCCGTCGAAGCCGCTAAACGTCTTGAGCAGACCGGTATTAAAGCCATCACCCTTCATCCGCGTACGGCGGCAGACGGTTTCCGTTATCCGGCCGACTGGTCGATCATCGCCGCTGTAAAGGCAGCCATCAACTTGCCGATCATCGGCAACGGCGACATTAATACTCCGGCCGGTGCCCTGCGGATGTTTACCGAAACCGGTTGCGACGCGATCATGATCGGACGCGGTGCTCTTGGTAATCCCTGGATTTTTCGGCAAGCTGCCGATCTGCTGAATAAAAAAGATATTGCTTTCAATGATACTCCCACTGAACGCGTCCGGCTCTGCCGTCGTCAATTAGAGATGGAAATCCAGTACCGCGGGGAAATAGTCGCCCACAAGGAGATGAAGAAATTCTACCGCTGGTACCTGCGCGGTTTTGGACACGTGTCCGAAATCAGGGAAAAACTAGTCAGAGCAGCTTCGGTTAACGAGGCGTTTCTTGTTCTTAACGATTTACTAAAAATAGTTGAATAGCAATTCACAAGAACGGCCATTCCAATTGAAAGTAAAAAAGAATCATCTGTCGCACTTTTACATGAAAATATTGCTATCTTTAAAATAATTCCTTACAATTAACTGCATATTTTTAAAAAGACAATGAGACACTAATTTGATGGAATCATCTCAGTTAAATATCGGATTTGGTGGTAATAGAGTCACAACCACTGAGAAATTTATCGCCAAAACCGGACGAAAAAACGGTCAGTCCAATCGGTTAGCACCACAAGACCGGGCTTTTCACGATTGGTATCGTTTCGTTTTATCATATCCACCGCATTTAGTACAAGATTACTTAGATAAATTTAAATTAGCACCGAACAGCGTTGTCCTCGATCCATTTTGCGGAACCGGCACGACTTTGGTTGAAGCCAAACTTTCTGGAATGAAGGCAATAGGTATCGAAGCAAACACCTTCCCGTACTTCGCAACTTCAGTAAAAGTCGATTGGTCTATAGATCCGGAAAATTTATTAGCGACGGCGTTTGAGATCGAATCAAAGACTAATGATATTTTAAAGTCGCAGGGTATCGACGACTTGCTGGGACTTAATTCCGACCATCAGGATTTTGTTTTGAAAAAACTAAATCCGGAAGCCGCTGCATTGTTACTAAAAGACTCCATCAGTCCTCTGCCTCTGCATAAGACCCTGGTACTTTTAGATTGTCTGGCGGAATATAAAAACACCCGATTTTTCCGTTATATGCAACTAGCCCTTGCCAATGCCTTAGTCTTCAAAATCAGCAATCTTCATTTCGGGCCGGAAGTTGGTGTCAAAAATCCAAAAGATGACTCTCCGGTCATATCGGCCTGGTCAGATGAAATTAAAAAAATAACTGCCGACTTAAAGTCTATCGCGGGAAAACAATATCCGACAGCGGAAGTATTTCTGGCAGACGCTCGCAATCTTCAAACCTTTGCGCCTCAAAGCGTCGATGCCGTCATCACTTCGCCTCCTTATCCGAATGAGAAAGACTATACCCGAACAACCCGCCTTGAATCAGTTGTTTTGGGATTTATCAACAATAAGGCTGAACTAAGAGGGCTTAAAAAAACCCTCGTACGCTCCAATACCCGTGGAGTTTATAAAAACGATAATGACGATCAATGGATATCAGAAAATCTGGAAATTCAGCGACTGGCTGACGAAATCGAGAATCGTCGTATCCAGCTTGGGAAAGATTCCGGTTTTGAGAGAATGTACAGCCGAGTAACCAGATTATATTTCGGAGGAATGGCAAAACACCTGGCTGAAATGCGTCGGATTCTCAAACCTGGCGCACAATTGGCTTATGTGGTTGGCGATCAGGCTTCTTATTTGCGGGTTAAAATTCAGACAGGTAAATTACTATCTGACATTGCTCGGGTACTCGGATATGAATTAATCGGGATAGATCTTTTTCGTACCAGATTATCAACTGTTACCAGGGAACAATTAAGGGAAGAGGTTGTCGTTCTGCGATGGCCGGGAAAATGAGGACTGGAAAATGCCGAAAGAAAAAACAATAAATCGATATTCTCAACTTATTGAGGCGATTTTTAAAAGCCGCTATTCGCAAGGGGTAAAAGAAATCACGTTTGAACGTTCGGAACTTAATGCGACAGCAGAGAGATTGGGAATCATTCTTCCAAAGAATTTAGGCGACGTACTATATTCATTTCGTTATAGAGTGCCATTACCGGCCAGTATCACCAAAAAAGCACCCACTGGCTATGAATGGATTATCCGATCTGCCGGTCGATCAAAGTATCAATTGGTACTCACAAAATATTCAATAGTTGTTCCATCTCCAATGCTGGTTGAGACTAAAATACCTGATTCCACTCCGGGAGTGATTACCCTTTACGCGATGAATGATGAGCAAGCCCTATTGGCAAAAATCAGATATAACCGACTTGTTGACATCTTTACCGGTCTAACTTGCTATTCTCTACAAAATCATCTCAGAACAACATTGAAGAATGGTACCCAGATCGAGACCGATGAGATTTATATTGGGCTTGATAAACGCGGTGAACAGTATATCCTTCCGGTACAGGCAAAAGGTCTTAAAGACAAACTAGGAATCGTCCAGATTGAACAAGATTTATCAATGTGCAATACGAAGTTTCCACAACTTATCTGTCGGGCGATTGCAGCTCAATTAATGGAAAATGAACTTATCGCAATGTTCGAATTCGAACAGACCGACGAAGGATTGAAAATATCCACCGAAAAACATTACCGGCTCGTTCAAGCCGAGGCAAAATCTTTAATATCCTGATGATAAGCCGCTGGAGTTTCCAACGGCTTATCATCTAATATTTCAGATTATCACTTATTTAAAATAGAACGAAATATAGACGCAGTCAGTAGCACTGCCGATTATTCCCAGTTTTGTATTCCTGGGTTCAGTTGTAGCCGAACCTATGATTCTTTCCCTGCCCCATGTATATTCCAAACCGAACCAGGTACTGT
>JAZDEI010000064.1:0-3135 GCA_043808945.1 Fidelibacterota bacterium
ACAGTACCTGGTTCGGTTTGGAATATACATGGGGCAGGGAAAGAATCATAGGTTCGGCTACAACTGAACCCAGGAATACAAAACTGGGAATAATCGGCAGTGCTACTGACTGCGTCTATATTTCGTTCTATTTTAAATAAGATAGAACGAAAATATTCGTACCGGCACGTCAATTAATTTAATACGGCGTTAGCCAGTTCGTCGAGAATTGTAAAGGCTTCTTTAACCGAAGCTGCTCTGACTAGTTTTTCCCTGATTTCGGACACGTGTCCGAATCCCCGCAAATACCAGCGATAAAACTTTTTCATCTCTTTGTGGGCGACAACTTCGCCGCGGTAACGGATTTCCATCTCTAATTGATGACGGCAGAGCCGGACGCGTTCGACGGGAGTATCATTGAAAGCAATATCTTTTTTATTCAGCAGATCGGCAGCCTGCCGAAAAATCCAGGGATTACCAAGAGCACCGCGTCCGATCATGACCGCGTCGCAACCGGTTTCGGTAAACATCCGCAGGGCACCGGCCGGAGTGTTAATGTCGCCGTTGCCGATAATTGGTAATTTGACCGCCGATTTTACAGCGGCGATGATCGACCAGTCGGCCGGATAACGGAAACCGTCTGCCGCCGTACGCGGATGAAGGGTGATGGCTTTAATACCGGTCTGTTCAAGACGTTTAGCGGCTTCGACGGCGATGATGGATTGACTGTTCCAACCGGCGCGGATTTTAACAGTGACCGGAATCGACACGGCTTCAACGACCGCCCGGGCGATTTTTTCGAGCAATGGCAGATTTTTCAATAATGCTGATCCGGCATTCTTCTTTATAACTTTGCGAACCGAACAACCGGCATTGATGTCGATGATGTCAGGATGAAATTCACTCTGGATCAGGTTAGCGGCCTCGGCCATAACAGCCGGATTGTCACCGAAAATCTGCATACTGATCGGGCGTTCGATGTCACGATGTTCCAGATAATCGTAAGTTCTTTCCGAGCTGCGTACCAGGCCTTCACTGCTGACAAATTCCGTACAAACCAGTCCGGCGCCATTCTCTTTACAAATTTGCCGGAACGCCTGGTCGGTAAAGCCAGCCATTGGCGCCAATACTATGGGTGGTTCGATGAGTAAGTTGCCGATCTTCATTTTCGTCTTAGTTTTAGCGCTATTTCAAAACCGGTCATCGCATTTTGCCCCGCATTAAACTGGCGAAGATTCCGCCGCAACACAGCCCGGCAAAGATGCCGAACGCTATATGAATGCTGGTCATAAAAGCCGGATAATTGGACACTGAAATTTGCACGTTACCCAGAAAGATTGCGAAGATCATCAACGAAATTCCCAAACTCAGCATTTGACCGGTCAATCGCATTGTGCCCAGCATTCCGGACGCGACTCCATAATAACGTTTGGTAACCGAACCCATAACCGCGTTGGTATTCGGGGCTGAGAAAAGTGCAAAGCCGAGTCCCAGCAGAATCAGGCTGAAAACAATGTAAATCAAACTGGTATCCGGGGTCAGAAAGATGAGCAGAATCAAACCGATCATCGTCAAAGTCATACCGGATGAGGCTACGTTGCGCGGTTCGCGGTGATCGGACAGCCAACCGGTCAGCGGCGAAAAAATGGCCTGCATAAATGGTTGGAATACGAGTACAAAACCGGCTTGTTGAGGATTGAGGTGTTTGATATACTGGAGATAAAAACTGAGTAAAAATCCGACTGCAAACGTAGCGCTGTAACTGATCAGCGCGGCAATATTTGAAAATGTAAACACCGGATTGCGACGAAACAGATCGAGATTCAATAATGGGAAGTCAGTATGTAATTCCCTGCGCACAAATAGTGTTGATAATGCCAGACTGAATAAAACCAATCCGATTCCGGTCGGCTTTGGTAACTGCGAAAAACCGTACATCACTGCAATTAACATCAGCCCGTATAAGAATGCGCCTTGCCAATCGAATCGCTCGCCACGGGCTTCCGCCCATTCGCCGCGCAGTTTCCAGGCAACGAGAACCAATGCACTCAAACCCATCAGCGCACTCGCGAAAAATACTGCCCGCCAGCCAAATTGCTGGGTTAAAAAACCACCGAGAAAGGGACCGGTTGATAAACCGAGATAAATCGCAGCCGTATTGATTCCGAGAGCTTTACCTTTTTCCCCGGATGGATAAACGGATGTCAGAATGGCGACGCCGGTTCCAAAGATCATCGGACTGCCGATGCCCTGTAAAATGCGGGCGGCGATCAGCATGTTCACCGACCCTGAAATGCCGCATAAAATTGACGAAATCGTAAAAATCACAATTCCGGTCAAAAATATCTTTCGACGGCCGTAAATATCGGCAATTTTGCCCAACGGTACGAGGAATACGGCAGCCGTCAGCAAATAGGCAGTCGCGATCCAGCCCAGCGTCATCGCCGAAACCGTAAATTCTTGACCGATCGTCGGCAAGGCGATATTGATCGCCGAACCCATAAATGGCGTCAGAAATGAACCAAGTCCGGCGGCGATGGAAGCAATTCGTTTGGTCAATTTATCAGGATTATGGGCGGTCAAATAAATTCCCGGTTAATTATTAAAAATCGCCCAATCATACAAAGACAGGCAGGCAAATCCAAGCAATATCTGATGACGACACAGAAGCGGAATTACTTTAACAGGATAACCTTTCCCAATCCGGCCGGCCTATCATCGCAGATCAGCCGGTAGTAATAAAGACCGGTGGGCGCGGTTGCGCCGGACTGATCGAAACCATTCCAGAGAAAGCGCTGGTATCCGGCCGGGAGGCCGTCGGCGGTGAGCGATTTTATATTTTTGCCATTCAGATCGAAAATCTCCAGACGAATATGATTGGCCGGGTAATTTAATGTGAATGGAATTGTCAGGTTGGCATTGAACGGATTGGGATATGGAGCCAGTAGTTGCAGGTGTCGGGGAACATCCGGGATTTGACCGGTGACGTGATCGGGATTTAATTGCAAACGATACAAACCGTCTTTCGTGCCGCAATAGAGTCGCTTGCGGATTGAATCCAGATGCAGGAAAAGCACTTCTTTATTTGTCAGACCATTATTGATTGCCTGCCAATTGCCGGCTTTATCATAACTGATAAAGACGCCTTTCTCAGTG
>JAZDEI010000065.1:0-4187 GCA_043808945.1 Fidelibacterota bacterium
CGAAGCGGTCGCAGGTCGTCAAATTCAGCGGTAGGGTGTAACCGCGCAGAGTCTTTTCGCTTGCGATGTTGAAGAAGTCCTCGAAATACGAAAGAATCAACTCGCGCAGGGTGCGGTGAATCGGTTCCCGTGAGCGCAGGCCGGTGAAATTGGATTTCGCGACCGCTCCCCAGAAACCATCCTTTTGATAAAGTGCCAGCAGGTGATCGTCGTCGCGCTTATTGGGTAACATTTCGAGGATTAGCGGCGGGTAGCTGAGCCGCCGCAAGGCCGCCGCGGCGAAGAGCGCTCCGTCGAAGCAATGCGCTTTCCGGTCGCGCAGAACACTGAGCGGCGAACGATAAATCGGTTCGGTACTGTAAGGAGTCTCATCTAAGAAAACCTGGATTTTCAGCGGCGAATCCAGGCCGTCCAGCAGGGCAAGTTCCGCCGCAGTCAAGCGCTTGTCAAATTCCTGAACGGCGCCCGATCGGTTCACTTCTCGACCTTTTTTGTATCGGCTTGTTTATCGACAGTCAGATCGGCCTTGTAAAAATCCTGGTCATACGGCAGGATCATCGAAAATGAATGAGAATAATCGATCTTTACTACAGCTTTCCCGGCCGTCCTGAAGGTCCGTAAGTGACCGCCGGCTTGCCGGTCTTTACTTATAAAATGCAGGTGGTAACCGGGGACATTGATGCCCGCGACGTATGGCGGACAGCGAAAACCGACGATTGTTCCGGCGACATCTTCCAGATCAAATTCTGGCTGGGTAGCCGCAATTTCAATCAACAGTTTATAAGGCCGGGATTGCACCGGAACACTGCGGGTTTTTACCGAACTGAAACGTCCATCAATCCGGATGGCATAGAAAATATTCTGCGTCGGCAGAACGGCGTCGATGATTTTGGTCAACGAATCGAAATCCGTCCCGGCGGGGATTTCTATCTGCCGGTCGCAATCGAAAAAGGTCACCGTCGCAAATGGCGTTTTGCCATTCAGATCGGCAAGAGCTACTTTACCGTCGGCAGTCACCTGGTAAATCTGGCCGTCGAGCACGACCATTTCGCCGTTCAGGGCGTCGAATGTTCCGGTGCCGAAATCGCCGTTTTGCAGTAATTCGCGCAAGGGAAACGAGCCGTCGTAGCCTCCGGCCAACAGGGCATCGAATGTGCCGACCTGGGTCAGCGTTTCGCGGCCGGCCTGATTGCCGCAACCGATGATAGTGGCGCTCAGCAGAATCAATAACAGATTGGTTTTTGACATGAATTCTTGATCCTTTTGTCGTTATTCACTTTTCACAAATCCGGCAACAATTTAACGAAGAATCCGAAAAGCGCAAGGTGCGCTTTTTTCAAAGAATCTGAGATAGCATCTCCCATCGCAACACTATTAGTTCGGTCTTGACACTTTTTAATTATTCATATTATGCGTAAAATCAATGCGTTTTTATTAGGAGATAAAATTTGTTTATTAAAAATAGTGATAATGTTGCCCTTATCTGGAAGGATGAAACTTATAGCTTCACCGATATCCTGCGCCATGCTCACTTCTATTCGACGCTTTTTGATCAAAAAACCAAAAAAATTGCCATCTTTTCCGAAAACCGACCGGAATGGGTTTTTGCCTTTTACGCCGGCTGGAAAAACGACGCTATCGTTGTGCCAATAGATTTTCTCGCCAGCGCTGAGGAAGTTGCGTTTATTATCAACGATTGTCAACCGGAACAGATTTTTTACTCTCAGAAAACCAAGGCCGTTTTAGATGACGCACTCAAATCTGTTGAGCACAAGTATGCTGCTCACTGCTTTGAAGATCAAAGGTATGATAGCAATGATTTCAGTAGCGATGAAATCGATGCGGACGATATCACAAAAACTGCCGTGATTATCTATACCTCCGGCACGACCGGCAGCCCCAAAGGGGTCATGCTTTCTTTCGATAGTCTCCTGGCAAATATTGAAGCCGTTTCAGAAGTCATTCCGATCTATACCGATTTCCGAACGGTTTTGGCGCTGCTTCCCTTTCATCACATTTTTCCCCTGGTAGGCTCAATGATCGCACCGTTGAAAGTCGGCGGAAAAATCGCTTTCTCACCCTCAATCAATTCTGAAGACATTATTGCGACACTTCAAAAAAACGCTGTCAATATCACCATTGGCGTGCCCCGCCTTTACGCCGCGATCCATAAAGGCATTATGGACAAGATCGATGCTCATTTTATCACCCGCGCCCTGTTTAAAACCGCAAAATTCATCAATTCCCGGGCATTCTCCCGCACTCTTTTTAAAACCGTGCATCAGAAATTTGGTGGACATATTGAATATATGGTCAGCGGCGGCGCAAAATTAGATGAAGATGTCGCCCGGGGATTCAAAGCCCTGGGATTTGAAATGCTCGAAGGTTTCGGCATGACGGAAGCGGCACCGATGATTACGTTTACCCGCCCCGGAAAATGGAAAATCGGCTCGGCCGGACAAGCCATGCCTAATCTCGAGGTCGAAATCCGGGATGGTGAAATCGTCGCCCGGGGACGCAACATTATGCAAGGCTATTATAACCGACCCGCGGAAACGGCTGAGGTTCTGAAAGATGGCTGGCTGCATACCGGCGACCTGGGAACAATTGATAAAAAGGGCTATTTGCGGATTACCGGTCGTAAAAAGGAAATCATCGTCCTGTCAAGCGGCAAAAAATTCAATCCCGAAGAAAGCGAGAAAAAGCTAAAATCAATATCCAACCTTATCGCCGATGTGGGCGTTTTTATGAAAAACGATCAGATTCAGGCCGCTTTTTTACCGGATTTTAAGGCGTTACAAAAACGTGGAATAATCAATATTGACGAACTGTTTCGCGGAGAAATCGTTGATAAATACAATAGCATGGTTTCCTACTATAAGAAAATTTCCAATTTTACCATTTTAAAAGAAGAATTACCCAAAACCCGCCTCGGAAAACTCCAGCGTTTCAAGCTGGTAGAACTAGCTAATTCCATTGGAATAAATAAAATGCATACCGCAGAACCGGATCACGAGGAATACCAGATAATCCGTGATTTTCTCATGAAGCAGAAAAAGACCAGTATTTTCCCGGATGATCATATCGAAATTGACCTCGGACTCGATTCACTCGACAAAGTCAGCCTGCAGACATTTCTCCAATCCACGTTCGGCATTAAGATCCCTGAAGATATTTTCATTAATCACCCGACCGTAGAAAAACTATCCATTTACATGCGTGAAAAGAAAGAGAAAATTTCTGTTGGAGTGGTCAAATGGGCGGAAATATTCAAGGAAAAAGTAGAATTAACGCTACCCGAAAGCTGGTTTACCTGGAATATATTTAAACATTTGACCAAAGGTCTGTTCAAGATCTATTTCCGCCTGAGAGGTGAAGGCATGGAAAATATTCCCGACGGACCCTGTATTATCGCGCCGAACCATCAGAGCTTTTTCGACGGTATGTTCGTCGCAGTTTTTCTTAATGACAAGATCAATCGAAACACCTATTTCTACGCCAAGGAAAAACATATTCAAAAACGCTGGGTAAAAGCCCTGGCGAATCGCCATAACATTATCATTTCCGATCTGAACAAAGACGTGAAACTCTCACTCCAGAAGCTGGCGGAAGTACTGCGCATGGGGAAAAATGTAATTATTTTTCCTGAAGGTTCACGAACCCGGACCGGCGAGCTGGGTGAATTTAAAAAAGCCTTTGCAATCCTCGCCGCAGAGATGGAAGTCCCGATCGTACCGGTTTCCATCAAGGGCGCCTTTGAGGCCTTGCCGCGCGGTTCACATTTTCCCCGTCCCTGGAAAAAAATCAATGTAAAATTCCACCAACCGGTCTATCCCGGCGGGCACGATTACGACTCGCTCTTGAATGCGGTTTACAACCAGCTGGCGCTGGAAATCGGATAAAACGCCTGCATTAAATCAAGAAACATAATCTCGTTCCGGAGCTGAACCCCGGAACGATGACAGGCAATTAATCTCCGCGATCTCCGCGGCAAATACTTCAGGCTAAACGCTGGCTCTTCCCGCTTTTTGACGTAATCCGAAGACGAGGATCAATGCAGAGAGAAGCGAGAGGCTTGCCCCAAATGAGAAGGGAACCACAGCCCCGAATGTATTCCAAAGCAGTCCGGCGATTACACTGGCAGGCAGGAGCGCAATTCCCACAATCGTCGAATGAAGACCAAGCAT
>JAZDEI010000066.1:0-7485 GCA_043808945.1 Fidelibacterota bacterium
AGCTTTGACTATCAGTGAAGCTCCGCTGACCGCATCGCCCGTTGCAAAGAACTTCGCTTCGGATGTAACGTAATGCTGATCGACGACAATATTTCCGCGCGCGTTGGTTACGATTCCCAATTCATGCACCAGATTGCCGTGTTCGGCATGCAGGAAACCGAGCGCCAACAGTACAAGATCGGCCTTCAGGCAAAATTGCGATCCGGCGATTTCCCGGGAGGTACGCGCTCCGTTTTTATCCGGTTCGGTCCATTTTAAACGGGCAAAGGTGACCTGCCGGACATTGTCGGTACCTTCGAAGGATTTGGCTGAAAGCCCAAACAGGCGCTCACAACCCTCTTCGTGTGAACTGGATGTCATGAGAATCTGTGGCCAGGCCGGCCAGGCGTTATACAGAGTGCGGGAACCGGGCGGTTGCGGCAAAATTTCCACCTGAGCGATACTTTTCGCGCCTTGCCGATGGGCAGTACCGACGCAGTCGGAGCCGGTATCGCCGCCGCCGAGCACAATCACGTCCTTATCTTTAGCAGTTATGATTTGCTCGGGCGGGATCACATAACCGGCATTGATTTGATTCTGCTGAATAAGATAGTCCATCGCCAAATGAATTCCGGCCAATTGCCGGCCCGGAATCGTCAGATCCCGCGCCACGGTTGTCCCGGTGGCGATTACGATCGCATCGTAAGTTCGTTTGAGGTAACGTGGCGAAATGTCGCGCCCGACATCGACGCCCGGTTCAAAAACTACTCCTTCGGCCTCCATCTGGGCCAGGCGTCGGTCTATAACGGCTTTGTCTAACTTGAAATCGGGTACGCCGTAACGCAGTAATCCGCCGATGCGATCCCGTTTTTCAAAAACGACCACTGCGTGACCGGCGCGAATCAATTGCTGGGCGGCGGCCAGACCGGATGGACCTGAACCGATGACCGCAATCTTTTTTCCGGTTTTATTCGGGATGATCTGCGGTTTGATCCAGCCTTGATGCCAGCCTTTTTCGACAATTTGCAGTTCGATGTGGCGGATCGTCACCGGCGAATCGTGAATTGCCAGAGTACAGGCATATTCGCAGGGCGCCGGGCAGATGCGGCCGGTGAATTCCGGGAAATTGTTGGTCGCGTGCAGAAGCGCCAGGGCTTTTTGCCAGTGCGCATGATAGACCATGCTGTTCCAGTCAGGGATATGGTTGACGAGCGGACAGCCCGCGGCGTGACAGAAAGGGATACCGCAATCCATACAGCGCATTGCCTGATTAGCCAGGCCGGATTCATTCAATGGAATCTCGAATTCTTTGAAATTGCGGATTCGATCGGCAGGCGCTACTTTGGCCGGATTATGGCGTTTGTATTTTAAAAAGCCGGGATCTTTAGCCATTGAACACCTCCTCGGTCGCGGACACCGTTTCGACATCGGTATGTTCGCTCAGTTTCATCCGTTCCAGGGATTTGCGGTAGTCGATCGGGATCACTTTGACGAACAGCGGCAGGTTCGAGTCCCATTTGTCGATAATTGCCCTGGTGCGCGGGCTTTTGGTAAAACGCCAGTGTTTTTCGAGGATCGAATGCAGGAAGAGTTTATCTTTTTTGTCCCAGACGCTTTCGAGATCGACCATATCAAGATTGCATTTGGTGTCGAAAAGCTGGGTTTCATCGTAAATGTAGGCGATTCCGCCGCTCATCCCGGCCGCGAAGTTGCTTCCGGTCGAGCCAATGACCACGACCACACCGCCGGTCATATATTCGCAACCGTGTGAGCCGATGCCCTCGACGACTGCCAGCGCGCCGCTGTTGCGGATTGCGAACCGCTCGCCGGCCTTGCCATTGATGAAAACTTCGCCGCCGGTTGCACCGTACAGGACGACGTTGCCGCAGATGACATTTTCATGCGGAGCGAAGGCGGAGTTGGGCGGCGGCACGAGCACGACTCGTCCGCCGGACATGCTTTTTCCGAGATAATCGTTGGTGTCGCCTTCGATTTTCAGGGAAATTCCGGGCGCCAGAAACGCGCCGAAACTTTGTCCGGCCGAGCCCCGGAAATTGATCCGGATCGTGTCGTCCGGCAGACCGGCCGCTCCATATTTTTTAACGATTACGCCACTCAGACGAGCGCCGACTGTGCGATAGGTATTGCGAATGTCCAGATCGAGCGCGACCGGTTGCTTCTGCTCAACAGCCGGTGCGGTTAAGCGGATCAGCTCATCGTCAAAAGCCGCTACTTTTTCGGAGCGGCTTATTCCGCAAACGGCGGTCGTATTCGTCATGGCATTAATCAACGGATTAAGATCGAATTTGGCAGATTTGCCAGAATCGGCGGGAGGCTGGTAGGCCAGGATGTCGGAGCGGCCGACCATTTCTGCGACTGTCCGGAAACCAAGTTCGGACATTACTTCACGGAAATCCTGAGCGAGAAATCTGAAAAAGCGTTCGATATATTCAGGCCTGCCCTGGAAATGGACGCGCAGGCGCGGATCCTGCGTGGCAACGCCCACGGCGCAGGAGTTCAGGTGACATTTGCGCAACATGACACAGCCGAGCGTGATCAGGATGGCGGTAGCAAAACCGAATTCCTCAGCGCCGAGCAAAGCCGCAACCGCCAGGTCGCGCCCGGTTTTCAATTGACCGTCGACCTGCACGCGGACTTTATCACGCAGTTTGTTGAAGATCAATGTCTGATGCGTTTCGGCCAGCCCGATTTCCCACGGAATGCCGGTATGTTTGATCGAGGTGAGAGGCGCCGCGCCGGTGCCGCCTTCGTAACCGGAAATCAGGACCAGATCGGCTTTGGCTTTGGCGACGCCTGCGGCAATCGTGCCGACCCCGGATTCCGAAACCAGTTTGACGGAGATTTTGGCCGTCGGGTTGACGCATTTCAGATCGAAAATCAACTGCGACAGGTCTTCGATCGAATAAATATCGTGATGTGGCGGCGGTGAGATCAATGTAACTCCGGGCGTCGTGTTCCTGACGCGCGCAATTTCGTCGGTCACTTTATGACCGGGTAACTGGCCGCCTTCACCCGGTTTGGCGCCCTGTGCGATCTTGATCTGCAATTCTTCGGCGCTGATTAAATATGCGGGTGTTACACCGAAGCGGCCGGAAGCCACCTGCTTAACTTTCGAATTGGCGCAGTCGCCGTTAGGCAAAACCGTAACACGCTGCGGGTCTTCGCCGCCTTCACCGGAGTTACTGCGCGCGCCGAGCCGGTTCATGGCGATAGCGATAGTTCGATGGACTTCCGGACTGATGGAGCCGAATGACATGGCCGAGGCGGCGAACCTTTTCAGGATCGACTCGACCGGTTCGACTTCATCGATCGGGACGGAAGGACGCGCTTTGAAGGTGAGCAGTTTGCGGATAGTCGGCGGGGTGGCATCGCTTTCGTTGACGATCCGAACGTACTCTTTGAATATTTCATAATCGTCGGCGCGGGTGGCCGTCTGGAGTTTGGCAATGGCAGAGGGATTCCAGCCATGGCGTGGGCCGTCGGCTCGCAAACTGTACTCACCACCGGTATCCAGCAGATTCCGGACATTCCCCGTCAATGGAAAACCGGCCGAATGGCGCAAAACGGCTTCGTTCCGGATATCTGCCAGATCGAGACCGCCCAGGCGGTTGATCGTATCGGTAAAATACCGGTCGATAACCTCCTGACTGATGCCGATAGCTTCGAAGGTTTGGGCCGCGAAAAAGCTGTGTAGGGTTGAGATACCGAGACGGCTCATGGTTTTCAAGAAACCTTTTTTAACGGCGATGATGTACGAATCGACTGCCTCTTCCGGTTTCAGGTCTTGTTCGAGCAAACCGTTAAGCGCCAGGTTGCGCACGGTATAGAAAGCGAGGTACGGGCAGATCGCGTCCGCACCATAACCGACCAGCAGGGTAAAGTGCATGACTTCACGGACTTCACCAGAATCGACGATCAGGCTGGCGCGGTTGCGCAGACCTTGCCGAACCAGGAAATGATGAAGTCCCGACACGGCCAGAAGGGAGGGAACCGGCACCTGCCCGGCATTGATATTGCGGTCGGTCAGGATGAGCAGGGTCGCGCCATCGGCGATACATTTGGCGGCGGCCTCGAATAAATTATCCAGCGCCTGCTCGAGCGCCTGCGGTCCGCCGTTTCTCTCGAAAAGTATATCGAGGTAAGCGACTTTGATGCTCGGGTGATTGGCTTGTTCGATCCGCAGAAGATCGTCCGGTGTCAGCACCGGGTGCGAGAAACGGAAACCCCGGAAATTCTCGGGAGTCTCTTCCAGCAGATTGCCCTCGCCGCCCGCGAAAGTCTCCAGCGACATGACCAATTCCTCGCGCAACGGATCGATCGGCGGATTGGTTACCTGCGCGAATCTTTGCTTGAAATAATTGAAAAGCAGTTGCGGTCGGTCGGACAAAATGGCGAGTGGCGTATCGTTGCCCATGGCTCCGACGGGCTCCTGACTGCGGGAAGCCATCGGCGAAATGAGCATTTTCAATTCCTCGGCAGTGTAGCCAAAAGCGTGTTGCTTCTGGAGGAGAATTTCATCATTTTCAGACGGTGCGCTGGACGGATTGAAAAGGCCGCGCAAGGTGATGATATTGTCTTTGATCCAGCGACGATAGGGCTTTTGACGGGAGATTTTGGCCTTGATCTCTTTGTCGGGAACGACCCGGTTCTGGTTGAAATCGGCCAACAGCATTTTACCGGGCGACAGGCGACTGCGTTTGATGATCTTTTCCGGCGGAATGTCCAGCACGCCGGTTTCGGAAGCCAGAACGACTAAGCCATCACTCGTGATTGTGTAACGCGCCGGGCGCAGGCCGTTACGGTCGAGTATGCCGCCAAGGTAGCGCTCGTCACAAAAGACGATGGCGGCCGGGCCGTCCCACGGTTCCATGATCGACGAATGAAAATCATAGAAAGCGCGTTTGTCTTCGCTCATCTGGATTTTCGGACCGTAGGCTTCCGGAACCATCATCATCATGGCGTGCGGCAGGGAACGACCGCTCAGAACCAACAGTTCCAGGACATTGTCGAAAATGGCGGAATCAGAGCCGCTGCCGACGATGATCGGTTTGATTTTCTCGATGTCGTCGCCGAATAGCGGCGATTGCAGGTTGAACTCGCGGGTGCGCATCCGGTTGATGTTCCCGCTTAGGGTATTGATCTCGCCGTTATGGGCGATAAAGCGAAACGGCTGAGCCAGATTCCAGGTCGGCAGTGTGTTTGTGCTGTAGCGTTGATGAATGACGCCGAACCGGGAAATGAAACGTTCGTCTGCCAGATCGGGATAAAAATTCGGCAATTGATTAGCTGTCAGCAAACCTTTATAAACCAAGCGGTGAACCGAGAGACTGACGATATAGAACTGGCTGGTATCCGCGGGAAGTTCGGCTACCTGTTTTTCGGTCAGCCGTCGGATGACATACAGTTTCCGTTCGAAAGCGCTGGCGCTGATTTTCGCGCGATCGATGAAAACTTGTTCAATGGCGGGCATCGTTTTGCGGGCTTGTTCACCGATGCTGACCGGATCGACCGGAACCGGACGCCAGCCGAGAATCTCGCAACCTTCATCTGCCACGATTTTTTCGAAAATGTTCCGGCAGTTTGCCGCCAGCGAATTGTTAGCCGGGAGAAAAAGCATACCTACGGCATAATCACCGACCCGCGGTAATACGATACCGGAGTCGGCGGTTTCCTGGCGCAGAAAAGTGTCCGGTATTTGCATCATTATGCCGGCGCCATCGCCGGTGGACTTGTCGCCGCCGAGCGCCCCGCGGTGCTCCAGATTGACCAAAACCGTAATGGAGTCGCGAATGATCTGGTGAGTAGCGACGCCGTCCAATTTGGCGATAAAACCGACGCCGCAACTATCGTGTTCGAGAGCCGGATCGTAGAGTCCGCTGGCTGTTAGTTCACCATTTGCCCGGTTTAATGCTCCAAAATTTCCAATCATTCGCCGTTCCTTCGCGATAAAATAAAAATATTCTCAATCTCAGTGAATTAAACGAACCAGAACGTAACATCAAATTCAGTTTATTCTGATGGGAAAAATAATGATAGCAGCAATCCGGTCAAACTATTTTTTTGGTGAAATATTTAATAATTAAAGTTTAGCGATTATTTCCGCCAAAGCCGTTGCGATTTCACTGACTTTACTGACTTCCACAATTCCGGGATGATCTTTAGGCGTATGCGTGACATAAACCGTCAGATCGGTCAGGAATATACCGGAGGTCAGCGCCATTGCCGGACAACCCTGCTGAACGAACATGCCGTGATCGCTCTGATACCATTCCGCGCCGCGTTTGATGCCGGGAAACTTCGCGAACAAATTGTTCATGAATTCGTTTTGTTCGGCCGTCAGATTGTAGGTCGAAAATGATGACTCACCCTGATAATATCCGACGCCGTCAATGTTGATCGCCATGCGGATATCAGACCAGCGGCCTTCATTCGCCGCGAAGTAGAGCATCTCGCCGGGTACGGAGTAGTAATCCTCACCGTTCAGAATGGTCAGTTCGAGGCGGTTGCCGTCTGCCGGATAATCTTTCAGCAATTCGGCCAGCAGTAGCAGGGTGATTACGCCGGTGGCGTTGTCAATTGCGCCGGGCGTGCCCATTTTGGCGTCAATATGCGCCGTAACGACGATGCGCGGTTTGGCGGGATCGCCTTTGAGGGCATTGATATTGCAGCCGCGGGCTTTATTACGCGTAGCCCGGATGGTCAACGCGGCGGTTTTACCGGCAAAGGCGGTCAGCGGTTCACCGTCAACGTCTTTCATGTAGGCGTTCGGGATATCAAAATCACCGTCTTCGATCAGGGAAAAAGGATACACACCGCCGGCCAGCTGCGGGTCGCGCCCGGTGGCGGAAAGAATCGCGCGTGGCGCCCCGGCTTCCAGCAGGCGGATGATTTCCTGGTGATGTTCCGGATTATAGAAGACGAAATTCTTCGGCATCAGCTGCTCGCGGGCGATCTCGCCAATCAACAGGATGATTTTATCCTGAATATCCGTGTTTTTCAATTCATCGACCGTGCGGATGACGACCAGTTCGCCCTGACCTGTGAAACCGCGTGAATACGGACCGGGATTGATCGGAAAATTATGCCCGACAACCTTCAGATCGGCGCCGTCATTGGTCCAGTACATGCAGTCGAATTCGGGGGTTTCGACTTCCCAGCCAAGTGCCCGAAACTCATCCGCTACAAATCGTGTAGCGGCCCGATTGCCGTCCGTGCCGACCAACCGTTCCGGGATCGTCAGACACAGATGATTAAGATAAGTTTGGGCCTTTTCGTTCAGATTCTTCATTTCTGTATTACTCCTTGTGTTAAATTGGCGGAAAATACAAACCGGATCAGTCGTAAAATTGTACAAATCCGACAAAGTCCGACTTTTATTCAAGATTATGAATCGCTCGGGAGCAGAGCCCCGGAACGAGTTATAAATAGTTGGTGCTTATCGGTGAAAACTGGGGCTAATATTCGCTGTTGCAGGCGATTTTGCGA
>JAZDEI010000067.1:0-3433 GCA_043808945.1 Fidelibacterota bacterium
AATAGAGCCGTATTCTTTTTGCCAGGCCGGACGATTGGCAATTTTTTGTTGAAATGTTTCTTCAGCGGCGCGTTTCATCTCGAAGATTTTTTCGTTCCGGAATCCGTTCAGCAAACCACGATTATTTTTCAGACTGTTATAAAAACTTTTGATCCGCGACGCCAGCAGAATTTCAGTGGCTGGATCTTTCCGGCTTTCATCTTCGAGTTGATTA
Organism: Fidelibacterota bacterium; assembly: GCA_043808945.1. Classification (GTDB taxonomy): domain Bacteria; phylum Fidelibacterota; class UBA2242; order UBA2242; family UBA2242; genus JAGNGI01. The sequence continues at coordinate 215 of JAZDEI010000067.1, forward strand.
ATAATTTCCTCAAAAATCCGGACGCGCAAAGGATAACTGATATTCTGACCGTATCCCACCGAAAAACTGGTGGCGTTGCGATTGGTGTGAGCCGGATAGCCGAAAATGAATACGAAGTCGCCTGGTTTAAAACCGCGAGTGGAAACCGGCAGAAATACTATAGGTTTATAAGGCACGTTATTTTTGTTATATTCAGCCGGTTTGCCGTCCGGCGCGCAATAGACCCGCATAAAGGAAAAATCACCGGTGTGGCGCGGCCACATCCAGTTATCGATCTCGCCGCCATAGTTGCCGATCGATTCGGGCGGAGCGTAAACCAGACGGATATCTTTAAACTTCAGGTATTTGACAAGAAAATAACTGGCGCCGTCGAACATGGTATGAACCCGTCCCTCAACGCCATTTGCCAAATCTTCACTTTCCGCTTCCAGCCTGGCGATAACCCGATTAACGCTCCGGGTGCGTTCTACCGGCGCCATCTTAGAAGTAATGTCCGCCATGACTTTCCTGGTAACGTCCTCGAATCCGATCATCAGCAGGGCTTCATAACCGGGCGCCGGCAATTCTTCGGCGAGTGTCGGAGCATAAAAACCTTTTTCCAGGTAATTGTTTTGCGTGGTCGAGTTTTTCTGGATTGCCCCGTAGGCGACATGATGGTTGGTCAAAACCAGGCCCTGCGCAGAGACGAACGAGCCGGTACCGCCAGCGAACCACAGAACCGCCCCGGCCACACCGCCGCCATCCGGCCGAAAGAGTTCGCTCTGTTTGATTTTCAGACCTTTAATTTTAGCGGGAATCCGATCCGGCGGGTACATACCCTCCTCGGCGAAGAGCAGCAAACCGGTTGCCAGCCAACATATTAACATTTTCCGCAGTCGCATGTTCATATATAATACCTTGTCAATAATTTAAAATCCACGTTCTTTGCGCACAGTCTGGTAGGCATCGTTAATGGATTTGAATTTTTCTTCAGCCAGTTGTTGAATCTCCGGCCCGAGATTAGCTACTTTATCAGGATGATATTTATTGGCCAGATCCCGATAAGCTTTCTTAATTGTATCGACATCGTCGGCTGACTTTACACCTAAAATGGAATAGGCCTGATTAGCGCTACCGCCGAAAATCGCCCGGATGCTTTCATAGTCGCCGGCGGAAACTCCCAGGGCATCGGAAATTACCCGGATAGCATTCAGTTCCACCGCCTGAAAATTACCATCCGCGGCGGCAATTCCGAACAGAACATGCAGCAGTTCCATCCGGGAGTAATAATCCATATGGACCTTGATTTGACTGGCAACATCCCGGATATTGTAATCCTTGTCGAGAATTTCCTTGTAAAGATACAGCAAATCCTGGGCATTCTGGTGGCCGAATTTTTCTACCAGGAATTTCTTCACATACTGCACTTCGGACGGTCTAACGGTACGATCAGATTTGCTGACGTAGGCGAAGAGCGAGAGCATCGCCACCGCGAAATCTCCGGCGCGGGTGTCGCCGAAAGTCGCAAACGGCGTGGTGGTTTCCGCCCGGGAATTTGTCGGGCGGACGCCCGAATCGGCGCTAACCAAATTGCCTATATAGGCGCCGAACAACGCTCCCAGCGGGCCGAGTAGCGCCCACCCTATTCCGCCGCCAATGATTGTGCCGCTTAATTTACTCATTCATCTTCTTTCAAAATCTGTAAGGGTGAAAGATAATAAATAATCCATATAAAAGAAAATCCCTCCACCCGAATCGAGTAGAGGGATTTATCGATATTTATGATATTTATTATCTCAGGGCGAAGCCGACTCCCAGAGCGGCGGCATTGTATTCGCCTTTACTGTATTCGGCATTCAGCTGCAGTACCAAAATCTTGATATTCAGACCGGCCGTATAACGCATGCTATTCTTGCCTTTTAAATCAAAGTCAATTTTTGTGCCGTCTTCCATTTTATAGGAAGCTGTGAACTTGCTGGATTCTTTACCAACTCCAAGATAAGGCGTCAGGAACAGCAGTTTCTTGCTGACCATTAAATTCATGGCAGTGCTATTCGCACTGAGTAACTCGCCAATATTCATTTTCTGAAAGTAAATCTGAGCGGCCAGATCGACCGGGAACAACGGTACCGGAATCCAGCGATCGATGTCAAATTTCACGCCGGCGCCGAAAGCCGAGATTTTCCCAATCGCTTTTCCAAAATCACCGGGAACTTCAAACTCCGGGATCAGGCGAATGGAAGGCTCAATACCCATCGGCAAGCCGATACTGGCCTGGAGAATCGGGAATGGAAACGGCATGGCCTTCGCGTTTTTAAATGCGGAAATAGATTTAAGACCTGAAATTGAATGAACATTAATATCGCCAATGGCATTGTTGATTTGGGTACTCATACCAGCCATAACAGCGTCAACTTGAGTAGGGGTTAATAGGGGATTTTGAGATTCAACTTCTGTTCGAACCTGTGATGTCACATAAGTACTATTTACCTCAAAATTCGGTGCTTTGCCACCAATGACATTCGGAGTAATGGGATCGACGAACAGTTCTTCCGGGTCAAGTGCTACCGAATATCCCTGGACATTAAACGATATATCATCCAGGGCTGAAAGATCGAAAAGATAGGTTGTCTGGCTGGTTTTGTTGCACGGCGCCAGGCCCATTCCGATTTTTAACTGGACGTCAAAACCCAGCATACCGTGGGTTTTGGCGGTGTTGTACAGGCCGGAGTTCATCGCGGTGCCGAATCCGGTGGCCAGTGGCTGCAGATAGGATTTTCCATTCGATGCAACCAATTGTGTCAATTGATCCATCGAGAATTCTTGAGCCATGACGGTGGCGAACATGAAAAGCGCCAATACGATAATTCGATTTAGTGTTTTTACCATTTTTTTCCTCCATTTTTCCATTTAACGGTCTATCTTATGCCCGATTTGAGAGAAAATCAAGAGGAAAGTTATCGGGCAAGCACCAAAGTAGTGATATACTCCACAGATTTTGAGCTTCCGGCATCGCAGGCATAACAACGCACAAGATAAATGCCGACCCGGGCTTTATCACCGTAAACGCTGTCGCCATTCCAGTAAATCACTCCCTCGGCCGCAGTCGCCAGGTTTTTAGCCGGACGATAAATAAGGCGACCGACCAGATCGTAGACCTCAAGTGTTATTTTGGCCGACGGGTACGGGAGCTGATAGCGCACGCCGATTTCATCATCCCGGCCGTCACCGTCCGGTGAA
>JAZDEI010000068.1:0-4780 GCA_043808945.1 Fidelibacterota bacterium
GTCAATCAGGTTAAATCGCGCACAGCTAAAACCGGTGCGGTCGCCAGATCGCAGAAACGCGCGGTTACCGCATTAGCGGTGCTGAATTCATCGGGCGACAGTCTTTTCATCGAGATCAATCACACCACTAATATCGTAAAATTTTTCGCCAGGCCGGATTTCTTCATCGACGATCTGGCCTTCCGTTTTATTGTCGCAGATGGCACCACGCCCGCCGCTTTTCTGTCTGACAGTATCATTACCAATGTCAAAGTCACCGCGGTCAACGATGCGCCCGTGTTAAGCGCCATTCCCAAAATTACCGTAAACGAGGATTCAACCCTGCGCATCGCTTTCACAGATTGGTATCAATATGTTCGGGATGTCGATAATCCGGACAGCGCGCTGACCTGGTCAATCAGTAACGGCCAGCATCTGTCCAAAAGCGCCCAAAATGAGGACGGCTTTACTGTTACTGCCCCGGCCAACTGGTTCGGCGACGATACTCTGCAAATTATTGTTTCCGACGGTCTGAAACATGACACGACCGATCTGGCGATCAAATACCTTTCGGTCAATGACTGGCCGGTTTTTAGTCAATTAGCCGATACGGCATTAAACGAAGACGACACGCTGTTCATCGCTCTCAATCCGTTCATTGCAGATGTCGAAAACAGCGATGCAGAACTCGCGCTGACTGTTCAACGCATTTCACCATTGACCGGCGGTCCGAATGACAGCATCGTCATCGTCATTAATCCTGCAACGCATGTCGCGGCAAGCTACGGAACGCCAAATTTTTTCTGCGATTCGACGACTTTCGCATTCTATGTTCATGATGACAGTCTGGCTTATGATAGCATCCTGGTTAAAATTGCGGTCAGGTCGATCAACGATCCACCGGTTCTGGCGCAAATTCCGACCATTACCTTCCGTGAGGACTCGCTTTACCGGGTAACTCTTACTGCCTGGAACGAACTGGTCAGTGACGTCGAAAACGCCGATAATTTATTGTACTGGAAATTTGCGGCTGATACCGGCATCATCGTCAATTACGATTCGACGCTCAGACGGCTGACATTGACGGATACGCCCAACTGGTTTGGAACCACAAATCTGACCGCAATCGTGACCGATCTGGACGATGCTTCCGACACGGCCCTGGTGGCTGTGACCGTTTTGCCAAAAAACGATCCGCCAGTCATCGACAGCAGTCTGCTCGTAATTCATTTTTACCAGAACGATACGCTAACCTTCAACCTTAAAAATTATGTCAATGATCCGGACGATCCCGACGATTCCCTACGCTGGAATTTTACTTTCGGCGGACACGTGCACAATTCCTATAACGACACGACTCAGGTTTTACAATTATGGACCGGTTTCGACTGGTTCGGGCAGGATACGATCGCTATTACGGTTAGCGATCCGCAGGCTTTGTCGGACATCAAATCCATCGTCGTGACCGTCAGCGATACGACGCGACCGGCTTTCACTTATAAAATTTTCCAGAATCAACAGGACAGCAAACTGATCGGCATCAGCCTATATGTCTCGGAGCCAATAGCCGATCTGCCGTTAATTACGCTCAATGCCGACACCAGCACCGTCGCAGAAATTGTGACGGATAGTCTGACATATTATAACACCACTTATATTATCGACTCTACCGGCACGGTTGCCGTGCAAACTACGGCGCTCGATCTGGCCGGAAACCGCGGCTCACGCGCTTATAGTTTCGGTGTGGCTAAGATCAGTACCGGAACCGGCGGTATTCTCTCCGATCCGGGTGGTGTAATGACATTCATTGTCCCTCCCAAAGCCGTCACGCGTGATCTCTGCATGTTGTTCCTGCCGGATGCGGACAATGACACGAGCTATTCATTGGCAAAAAGCGCAATATTGAGCGTAATCAATCAGCCGGTTGCTCCGGAAGTGGAATTCGTAGCGACGGTAAACGTACTTTCAGCCGATATGCGTATTATATTCGATCTCGAAAAGTTGACGATCGACCAGGAAATCGCCAGTTATCTCGGACTTTATTATTACCAAAACAATCGCTGGAACTATCTCCCGACTTATACCAGCCTGGAAACCGGCACTTATTGGGCGTACTCGCGCAAACCCGGTAAATACCAGATTCGCACCTCGTCCGATCATCCGGCAATCGTTCTGTCCGACCAGTATTCAATCGCGCAGAACTACCCCAATCCGTTTAATTCCAGCACAGTCATTAATTATGTTGTCGGAACAGAGGGATTTAACACTTACGAGGAGGCTGTTATCCAGCTCCAACCGGTGCGAACTACTATTAAAATCTACAACCTGCTCGGTCAGGAGGTCATAACTCTGGTGAACGATTCAAAACTACCCGGCAAATATTCGATCATTTGGGATGCCCGGAATTCAGCCGGAATCCCAGTCGCCAGCGGCCCATATTTCCTGCAAGCTATTCTGGGCGAAAAAGTCTTCAATAAAAAGATGATGGTGATAAAGTAACCTCGGCTTTTTTATATGAAGAAAATATTGCTTTCAGATAAAACCTACCTCGATTTTCTGCGCGACGTTAAAGACAGAATTACAGCCGCGCGCCTAAAAGCAGCTCGTTCGGTCAACAGCGAACTGATTCTATTGTATTGGGACATTGGCCGCGGTATTGTCGAAAAGCAGAAGGAACAGGGCTGGGGTGAATCAGTCGTGGAAATGCTGTCAAAAGATCTGAAAAGAGCATTTCCTGAAATGACCGGATTTTCGGCAGATAATCTCTGGCGGATGCGACAATTCTTCCTGGAATACAATCTCCCGGAATTTCTGGAACAGGCTGTTCCAGAAAAGGAAAACAATTGTGATCAGATTCTGGAACAGGTCGTTCCAGAAACGACAATACTTCGGCCTGGTATGAAATCCAGCGAAGTTACTAAACTAAGGTTATTATGCTCGGTACCCTGGGGACATCATCTTGAAATCTTAAAGAAGACAAACACCATTCAGGCTCGATTATATTATCTTGAATCCACCACCAAATTCGGCTGGAGCCGCAACGTCCTGCTCAATCAGATTAAAGCCAATGCTTATGAACGCGCCCGGATAGAAAAAAAGACCCATAATTTTCCAACCGTTCTGCCGGATTATCTGGCCGAACAGGCTGAAGAAGCCCTGAAAAGTTCTTACAATCTGGAATTCCTCGGCATTCACCGTGAAATTCGTGAAAGAGAATTGGAAGATCGTTTACTCGACCGGCTGCGTGATTTCATCCTCGAACTCGGTTACGGTTTCTGTTTCGTCGGACGACAATACCGGCTTGAAATTAATTCGCAGGAATTTTTCGTGGATTTGTTATTTTATCACCGCTTTTTAAAATCTCTGGTCGCTATCGAACTCAAAGTTGGCCCGTTTAAACCGGAATATGCCGGCAAGATGGATTTCTATTTAAATCTTCTGAATGAAAAAGAAAAAGCCCCGGATGACAATCCTTCCATTGGCATTATCCTGTGCGCCGAAAAAGACGATATGGTCGTGGAATTTTCGTTAAAATCGAAAACGAATCCAATCGGCGTAGCGGAATATCAATTAACGAATAAATTACCCCGCGAACTGAAAGGCCGATTGCCCGATGAAAGCGAATTGCGCGCGATGGTTTTAACTGAAATGGCAATGAAATAATGAATGAATTCTCTCCTTCTCTCGTGGTCTCCGACGGCAAAGGCCACGTTTTCGAACTCGAACAATATCAGGCGCTCGGCGTCTCCGGTGAAACCGTCGTCGAACGTACCGCCGATGAATGGATTCCCTTGCCGGAAGGCAGTCAACTGATGGAATTGCCCGGCCGTCTGCCGGTCGGCCGCGATCGTCAAACCGACGAAATTGCCACGTTGACGGAAACCGGCGATGAAAAATTACTGGCAGTTTCGGCTTTCGTTGCGCCGGCTTATACGGTTTTCTATCACGCCGCCTGGGAAAAATTGCCGCGTGCCCGGCGGCTTTCGCTTTACGCTTATTCTGCGGTCGGCTGGCATGACGGACGCTTCTATGTTCCGGCTATGCGCATCGATCCGGATATTCGTCAGGATCCACCTAACTTCAATCGGGCCGAGATCGGGCGTTCCGCCCGTCATCTGCTTAAACACTATCCTCACAACCGGCTGGCGGCTCATTTGGTAAATAATTGTGCTCTGACTTATGGCTGCCCGGCGGCGCTGAATTATCTACTGAATCGCTGGGAAATGCCGCTACCCACGGCACGCACCTGCAATTCGGCCTGTATCGGCTGCCTGTCGCTGCAGAAGGATTCTGACGTCTGTAGTTCCCAGCATCGCATCGCTTTCACTCCGACGGCAGAAGAAATCATCGAAATCGCTGTGCCGCATCTCGAAACCGCACCCAATCCGGTCGTCAGTTTCGGCCAGGGTTGCGAGGGCGAACCGCTTTCCAACCCGCAGTTACTCTTCGACACGATCAAAGGCATGCGGCAACAAACCGCCAAAGGCACGATCAATGTTAATAGCAATGCCAGCCGGCCGGATGTTGTCACCAAATTGATCGAAGCTGGTCTCAATTCCCTGCGGGTTTCCATGAATTCCGCCCGCCCGGAATTTTACACACGCTATTTCCGTCCCAAGAATTATACTTTCGAGAACGTGCTAGAATCGATCCGCATTGTGAAAAACGCCGGGCGCTTCGTCTCAGTCAATTACTTCGTCTTTCCTGGTTTCACTGACCAGCCAAGCGAAATCGTCGCTTTTGAAAAACTACTCACCGAATATGACGTCGATATGATCCAGTGGCGCAACCTGAACATTGA
>JAZDEI010000069.1:0-2143 GCA_043808945.1 Fidelibacterota bacterium
TTTTTGACGGCAATTCCTTCGCGCTGGATTCTACCGGAACGATGATCGGCTGGGGCGAAGAATTCAAAGAAACTCTCGCCGTCTTTGAACTGGATCTGGCAACCGGCAGAGGAGCAGGCATGCCCTGGCCGGAAATTCAACGTGAAGCCAGCATTTTTCAGGCATTGGTGCTCGGCGTGCATGACTATTTCAGTAAAACCGGCGGCCGCCAGGCGATTATCGGATTGAGCGGCGGAATCGACTCCGCTTTAGTCGCCGGCATCGCTGTTTCCGCTCTGGGCGCCGAAAACGTGCTTGGCGTCGCCATGCCCTCGCACTACACTTCTGCCGATAGCACAACCGACGCCAATTTATTAGCCAAAAATCTGAATATTCGAATGATTGAAATCCCGATCGAACCGATTTTTCAATCTTATCTGCAGGAAATAAAACCGGTCTTCGGCAATCTGCCGTCTGACGTGACCGAAGAAAATATCCAGTCGCGCATCCGCGGCAATCTGCTGATGGCGCTTTCCAATAAGTACAAAGCCTATGTTTTGACCACCGGCAATAAAACCGAACTGGCACTCGGCTATTGCACAATGTACGGGGACATGTGTGGTGCTCTCGCCGTGATCTCCGACCTCAGCAAAGCGGATGTCTACAAGGTCGCCCGCTATGTCAATACCCGGGCCGGGCGGGAAATAATTCCCGAACGAATTTTTACAAAAACACCGACCGCCGAGCTGGCTCCCGGACAGGTCGATCCGTTTGATTATGAAATCGTCAGCCCGCTCGTCGATTATATCATCAACGATCAGAAAACGCCGGCTGAATTGATCCGGATGGGTTTCGCGGCTGACCTTGTGACCGATATTATGCACAAGATCAAATTGGCAGAATTCAAACGCCGCCAGGCTGCCCCGGGATTAAAAATCACCGGCAAGGCATTCGGCCTCGGGCGGCGCTATCCAATCATCAACCATTTTGACGAAAAAGGAGAACAGAATTGAGATTAGTCCGATTTTGGATGATTGTGATCTTCGCAGTCGGAATGGCATTCGAATCTGTCGCGCCGGTTGCGGCCCAGACTCAAAATGAGATCAACGGTTTCATCTGGAAAAAGATGAAACGCGACAACAAGTATTACTGGTTGCTGGGTTATCTGCAAGGCCTTGAAAAGGCCGATGAAATCATCAAATCCGGCGTCACCGACCAGAAAAAACGCGAATTCAATTTCACCGAGCCGTTTTATATCAATCAAATGCACACTCGGATCGGCGCCTATTTCCCCCCTGAACGAATCGAGGGCGTCGATCAGTTGATCGAAATACTGAACGCATTTTACGAAGATAAATTTAACCAGCGGATCAAGATCGAAGCCGCTCTCCGGATTGTTCTGGCCCGTCAGCAAGGCCAGGTCGAACAGGCCGATTTCTGGCTGAACGAAGCCCGGCGCGCGTTTCTGCAAAAATAAATCAGTCTACCTCAGGAGAAACTCCGATGAAAAATAACGAGGACAATGAGGAACTAAATTTTTCGCGGCACTTTTATCGTTATTTAATCACGATCGGCATTGCCGTATTCGGGTTGATTTTAACTTCCATCGAGCCGAACATTTTACGGCAGTACCGTGACTGGATTCCGGCCCTGACTTTTAACAATTACTATCTGACCTGGTTTGCGGTTAGTACGATTTCCGCCATCATTTGTTTTTTCTGGGGCATTCTCTGCCAATTCATGCGCGGACAAAATTGCCTGATATATGTTATCTGGTACACCAGCATTTTTATTGCAACGCTCTTTTTTGCGACTATTTTTTTTCAATTATTAAAAACCGGGGCCACTGCCGACCTAAAAGCAATCCTTGGTTCCTTGCTGATTTCAGCATTCATTACCTTACTAATGTCACATGTTTTCTATATCCTGAATTTCAACAATCGCTACAATTTCTGGCCCTTTACGATCGGTATCATTACTGCCACCAGCGCCTATAATCTGTTATACCTGAGCATGATCGCTAAAATTTCCGTGTTTTAGTCGACTGTCGACAAAATAAAATAGGGAACGATGATCAAGTCCATTCTGGAACGAATGCCAATGGTTGGTATTTGCCTGGTTTACCTGAGCGGTATCGTTTTCAATCAATGCCTGCGCCTGCCGC
>JAZDEI010000070.1:0-18705 GCA_043808945.1 Fidelibacterota bacterium
CTTGAACTAAAAACCAAAACCGACCGGATCGATTCGATGCTCGACCGATCGCATAACGGCCATACAGTTATTTCCTGGTCATTGAATCCGCCGGTAATTACACGTCGTGAAGAACGGTTGGCGGCTCCCGTATCCGCGCGCCTGAAATCTGCCGGTGAAGCCGTCAAATGCGGCTTTCCGGTTGGTTTCCATTTCGACCCGATTATAGATATTCCGGCTGGAGCAACTCACTACAGCGAATTGATCGAAGAACTGTACAGCCGGATCGATCCGGGCAGAATCGCCTGGATCAGCCTGGGATCACTGCGCTTTCCGCCAGCCATGAAGGAAAAGATCATTGAGCGTTATCCGCATTCCAGGATTCCTTACGGAGAAATGATTCGGGGACTCGATCAAAAGATGCGCTATTTCCGTTTACGGAGGATCGAGTTATATCAGGTCATTTACCGGAAACTGACAGCTGTCAGTAATCCGCCTTTCATTTATTTTTGCATGGAAAGTCCGGCAGTATGGCGCGCCGTATGCAATTTTGTCCCGGATTCCAATGCGCATCTGGATTATTTATTTGCGGAAAGTCTCTGGCGCAGATTTCCGGGCATAATTGCAATTCAACCAGAGCGGATCGACTACGAAAACGTTCCGAAATCGGTAGAAACCAAGACGGAATCCACTACTGTCTGAAATTCTCGGAATCCCGCGGGGAAATATTCCTTGATTATAAAATCCTCGGATTGTAAGTTTACCCGCTATTTTTGTATTATAAATAAGAGAGAAGCAATGTACAAAACATCTTTTCCGAAATTGGCCGAAATAAAACAGGACTGGTACGTGGTCGACGCCGATGGTATGGTGCTCGGTCGCTTAGCCACTCAGGTAGCGGCAATTCTGCGCGGTAAAAACAAACCGTATTTCACTCCGCATCTCGATACCGGTGATTTTGTAGTGATTATCAACGCCGATAAAGTGCGCCTGACCGGTCGAAAAGCGGAATTTAAAACCTATTTTACACATTCCGGCTATCTCGGAAGCGAGCGGTATCTGCAATACAAAGACTTGATGCAAAACAACCCGGAAAGGGTGGTCGAACATGCCATCAAAGGTATGTTGCCGCACAATGCCCTCGGACGCCAGCTGTTCCGTAAACTAAAAGTCTATCGCGGTCCGGAACATCCGCATCAATCACAACAACCGAAACCTTTAGCAATAGAAGGATAAAACACGGATGCCTAAGTTAGAGTATATTTCACTGGGTCGACGTAAATGTTCGGTCGCCCGCCTGAGAATGCATGCCGGCGAAGGTAAAATAACGATCAATTCGCGTAATCTGGACGAATATTTCGGGAACGAGTCCCTGAAAAGAATGATCATACAGCCGATGGAAATATGCGGCGTAGTCGGTCAATTCGATATAAATATCAATGTTCAGGGCGGCGGATTTACCGGACAGGCAGGAGCAATTCGTTTGGCGCTTGCCCGCGCGCTGGAAAAATATGATCCGGAGCTGAGAGCCAGGATGAAACCAGCCGGTTTTCTGACTCGCGACGCCCGGGTGAAAGAACGTAAAAAATATGGTTTGCGCGGCGCCCGTCGGGCTTTCCAATTCTCCAAACGTTAAGACAGAGAGAGAACAGATTTATGGGAAATGTAACCTTTGAAATGCTCTGGAAGTCAGGTGCTCATTTTGGCCATTTAACCAGAAAATGGAATCCCAAAATGAAAAACTATGTCTACATGGCAAAAAATGGTATTCATATTATTGATTTGACCAAAACCGTCGTATGCCTCGATGAAGCCACGCGTTTTATCCGTGAAATGGTTCGCAAGGGTGGCGACGTTCTTTTCGTCGGTACTAAAAAACAAGCCAAAGAGATTGTCCAGAATGAAGCCGACCGTTGTGGAATGTTTTACGTCGTAGAACGCTGGCTCGGCGGCACTTTGACCAATTTTTCGACAATAAAACGTAGTATCCGGCATCTGCAGAAACTTGAGAAAGATAAATCGATCGGCTATGGTGAAAACCTGACTAAAAAAGAAAAACTGTCACTCGAGCGCGAGCGCGTAAAACTGGCCGACCTGCATCGCGGTATTAAAGATATGCGGAAACTGCCCGATGTTTTAGTCGTCGTCGATACACTTTATGATGATATTGCCGTGCAGGAAGCGCGTCGCCTGGATATTCCGGTAGTTGCAATTCTGGATACAAATGCCGATCCGTCAATGGTGGATTATCCGATTCCAGCCAACGATGACTCGATTCAAACCATTCAGGTCATTATCAGCGATCTGGCCAATGCCGTCATCGAAGCCAAGAATTCTCGCCTGGTTGAAGTTCCAGCGCCATCAACCGAAGAATCGGCAAGTTAATCGGTCAGAGAGAAAGGAAATTTTATGGAAATCACTGCCACTTTGGTAAAAGAACTACGCGACCGAACCGGTATCGGCATGATGGAATGTAAGAATGCCCTGGTGGAAGCCGCGGGTGATGTCGATAAAGCCATCGAAATTATGCGAAAAAAGGGGATAGCCAAAGCTGAGAAAAAAGCCGATCGCTCCGCGAATGAGGGCGTAGTCCTGTCATATATTCATCCCGGCAATAAACTGGGAGTACTGATTGAGGTCAATTGCGAAACTGACTTCGTCGCTGTGACAGATGTTTTTATAAATTTTGTAAAAGATGTGGCAATGCACATCGCCGCGACCAATCCGCTGTCTATCCGGCGCGAAGACGTCGATCCGGCTTTACTCGAAAAAGAAAAAGAGATTTACCGCGCCCAGGTCCGTGCACAGAAAAAACCGGAAAATATCATCGAACGGATCGTTGAAGGAAAAGTCGACAAATTTTACCAGGAAAATTGCCTCCTTGAGCAACCGTTCGTCAAAGATCCACAGATTACCGTGAAAGACTATCTGACGAACACGATTTCCAAAATCGGCGAGAACATTAATATTGCCCGATTCGTGCGTTTTCAGTTGGGTGAAAGCCTCCAAAAATAAATAATCCAATTCGGTCTGATATGACCACTACTGCATACAAACGTGTTCTCCTAAAGTTTTCAGGAGAAGCGCTTGCCGGCGAAAAGCACATTGGTTTTGATCCTGAAATGATGCGTCAGATCGCCGGCGAGATCAAATCCGCCGCCGAACTCGGTGTGCAGATGGGAATCGTATTTGGCGGCGGAAATATTTTTCGCGGTCTGAGTATAGCCGGACAATCTATGGATCGGGTCAAAGCCGATTATATGGGGATGCTGGCGACCGTCATCAATGCCCTGGCAATGCAGGATGCGCTCGAAAAATTGGGATTGAAGGTGCGGATATTTTCCGCCATCCACATGATCGAAGTCGCCGATCTGATGGTTATCCGGAATGCCAGAAGATACCTTAGTCAGGGCGAGGTTGTTATTTTCAGTGCCGGAACCGGGCGACCGTTTTTCAGTACTGACTCGGGCGCCGCACTCAGAGCGGTGGAAATTCAGGCGGATGCCATTATTAAAGCCACTAAAGTCGATGGCGTTTTTGATAAAGATCCGGAAAAGTTCGCCGATGCAAAGTTTTTCAATAAACTCGATTATCAGACAGTCGTCGAAAAAAGGCTGAAGGTCATGGACCTGACGGCGATTACGCTTTGTCAGGACAACGATCTGCCAATCATAGTCTACAATATGAAAGTGCCCGGCAATCTCCGGAAAATACTGACAGGTGAAAAAGTAGGAACAATTATCTCACGGAGTCGATCATGATTAACGAAATTATCAAAGATACCGAATTGCGCATGAAAAAAAGCGTAGATGCTATACAGCAGGAAATGGCGGTAATCCGCACCGGCCGCGCAACTCCTTCTTTACTCGACCCGATTAAAGTCGAATACTATGGAACGACTGTTCCTTTGCGCCAGGTCGCATCGATTGGAGCCCCCGATGCTCGTCTCTTAGTAGTGCAGGTTTTCGATCGCAGTGCGGTGGTGAACGTGGAAAAAGCGATCCGCTCGGCTGAACTGGGCTTGAATCCGCTGGTGGATGGCAACCTGCTCCGCGTGCCGATTCCGCAATTGACCGAGGAACGCCGCAAAGAATTGGTCAAATATGCCCATAAGATCGCTGAAGAAGGGCGTGTGGCGATCCGCAATATCCGTCGCGATGCCAATGACATGGCCAAAGACCTTGAAAAGGAACATGAAATTTCCGAAGATGACTATCATAAAGGTCAGGAAGAAGTTCAGAAACTGACCGATAAATACATCAAACAGATCGACGAAAATGTGAAGCACAAAGAGAAAGAAATCCTCGAAGACTAACTGGAAGTCTGCGGTTCACTCGTTTCTCATCAAAATATCATAAAAATTATCTCGTTAAATTTCCGGCTGTTAGCCGGAAATCTCGTTTTAGTTAATGTTTGATTTTGCGGGCTATCAGCATTTTATAAGAACTGATAACCTAAAGTTTTGTCAATCGGATTAAGTGGTATTTCGCTCTGATCTATTTCTGATCTGGTTATTTTAGCACTTAGAAAAACCACAATTCGGACAGGTGACGCAACCGCTTTCGTGGTAAACGGTCGAGCCGCATTCCGGACAGGTAATTATGGCTTTTTTATTGTCGGCTTTAAGTGATGCGGATGGCCTCACGGCGGACGCAGATACGACGTCGGTTTTCGGTTTGGTGAGGAGTTCGGCATCGTATAGTGAAAAATTTGGTTGTGCACCGGGAGTTTTTTTCTTGCCTTCACGTTCATCGAGGTACCATTCCAGGGCCTTGGCAATAGCATCCGGCGTCGATAGTATTTGCGTGCCATTTTCCCAGATTGGCGACGGACCGCCAATGCCCTTTAATTGCTTTACGACGTCACGGGCATCTATCCCGGAGCGCAAAGCTAAGGAGATCAAACGGCTGATGGCTTCAGATTCCACCTGCGCCTGACCGCCGGCTTTGCCGATGTTAGTGAAAATTTCACACAGGCCGCAATCATCTTCGTTGATCGTGATATAAAGAGTTCCGTTGCCGGTGCGGACCCGTTTGGTTATACCGCGAGTTTCCGGCGGGCGAATGCGCGGATGCAGGGTCTGATCAATCACCTGAGGCGGGAAGAGCGGTTCGGATTTTGCCTGTTCGGTAACATCGCCGACATACAATACCTGTTCGTCGCGACTGCCGTCGCGATAAATCGTTATGCCTTTGCATCCGGCTTCATAAGCCAGCCAATAAGCATCCAGTACATCCTGAACGTTGGCTGTCTTCGGGAAATTACAAGTCTTCGAGACTGCCGCATCGACCCATTTCTGGAAAGCGGCCTGCATCCGGACATGCCATTCCGGCGAAATGTCATGAGCTGTTACAAAGACGCGTCTAATCTCGTTGGGGATTTCTTCAATGTTCTGGATACTTCCCTGGGAAATCGCCCGGTGCATCAATTCTTCATTGTAAATACCGGCATCCCGACAGGCCTGCTCGAAATACGGATTGACATACAACAACTCCGTACCGTCCATGACCCGTTTGGTAAATGCCAGTGAAAATACCGGTTCGATGCCACTCGAGCAATCGGCGATCATCGAAATTGTGCCGGTCGGAGCAATCGTGATACAGGTAGAATTGCGATATTTAAGACCGTCGGGAAAGTAAATGCTCTCATTCCAGGCCGGGAAAGTTCCGCGTGATTCGCCCATCGCCGCTGAAGCCTCTTTGGTGCGGTTGTACAGGAATTTCATGATTTCTTCAGCCAGCTGCAGGGCTTCATCCGAATCATAAGGTATCTGCATTTTAAAGAGAATATCGGCAAAGCCCATGATTCCAAGGCCGATCTTGCGGGTCTTTTTGACCATCGTCTCGATTTTTTTAAGCGGGAATTTATTAATGTCGATAACATCATCCAGAAATTGCACGGCTGTGTCGATAACTTCGCCAAGCCTTTTATAATCGACTTTTTTCTCGGAAATAAAGTTCGCCAGATTGATTGAACCAAGGTTGCAGGATTCGTTTGGCAGAAGCGGTTGCTCGCCGCACGGATTCGTGGCTTCGATGTCGCCTAATTTTGGCGTTGGATTCATCTGATTGATACGGTCGATGAAAATTACTCCCGGGTCGCCATTACGCCAGGCATTCTGGGCAATCAGTTTGAAAACATCGGCGGCGTTCAGTGTTCCCACCACCGCTCCGTCGACCGGATTGACTAATTCGTATTGTTCACGCCGGCGGACCTTTTCCATAAAAATATCCGTCACGGCGACTGAAATGTTAAAGTTGGTCAGATCATTATTGTTTTTCTTACAATCGACGAATTCAAGGATGTCGGGATGATCGACTCGTAGAATTCCCATATTGGCGCCGCGCCGGGTACCGCCCTGCTTAACGGCTTCGGTCGCTGAATTGTAGACTTTCATGAACGAAACCGGACCACTGGCGACGCCGCTGGTGGTTTTGACGATGCTTTTTTTAGGACGGATGCGGCTGAAAGAGAAACCGGTGCCGCCGCCGCTTTTATGGATCAGGGCTGTATCTTTGAGGGTCTGGAAGATCGATTCCATCGAATCGTCAACCGGCAAAACGAAACAGGCGGAAAGTTGTCCCAGTTCTCGCCCAGCATTCATCAGAGTCGGTGAATTTGGTAGAAAATCCTTACGGATCATCATTTGATAGAATTTATCGGCGATGCGCGGAATATTGGAACGGGTCGTATAGGCGATTTCGGATTCGGCGACCGATTCGGCGACTCTGCGAAAGAGTTCCTCGACGGTTTCAGACATATTGCCGTTTTTATCGCGCTGAAGATAGCGTTTTTTCAGCACTTCCAGGGCATTGTTTGAAAACAAGGGTTTCTTTTCCAGTTTGGCTGGTACTGAGTCGGCATTAAGCGCTACTGTTTTTTCCCGGAGAATCTTCTCCGACGAGTCCTTTTCAGAACTCTCGAAATCTATCACGATTGGTTCAGACATTGAAAAAATTCTCCTTTGAGAGACAGACTACTTTCCCCATAGCTCAATTCACTTTTCTAATGACAAACCGAAGTTAGCAATGACTAAGTAAGTAGTCAAGGAAAAACACAAGATTTTGTGTTTGTCGACGGAGAGGGCACTAATTATAGAGGAACAATGAAAAACCAAGACAGGCTCCAAATCTTGGACAATAACTTTAAAATAAGCCGGATAACTATTGTGAAATCCAGCGAATTAAAAACATTTTAAAAAATTATTCGATACTATTAAATTACCAGTAGATTTTTGAGAATGCGGGTGTAGTTCAATGGCAGAACTCCAGCTTCCCAAGCTGGGCACGGGAGTTCGATTCTCCTCACCCGCTCAAATAACTGGAAAAACAGATAGTAAAAGGCAATTATTTGACCATATTTATTGCTTATTTTGCTCAATTTTGGTTGATAATATCTGCTAAATTTCATCAAATTTTATTCTCTATCGTCGATAGGTATACCCGCTTGGTATACCCCGGAGTTTACCCCGCCCGTCGGAGAAATGGCGTTTTTTACTTTCACTTTCTTATTTTCTTTCTCTGGAATTTTAAACAAATCGGATTTTGCCTGTGCGGTATCTAAATAATTTGCCCGATAGTTCCGAAGTAACGCCGATCTGATTTCAGTCAGTACGCCCGGATATTCGCTAAAATCTTCGGTTAATTGCTCAATGTCAAACGCATTGGCGTAAATCGCAGTCGTGTTGACATTCGGGACGCCGGATTTTTTGTTAATGTGTCCCATCCATTTAGCAACGGCGAAAATATCCCGCGTCAACCAATAAGCCAAAGTCCCGAAGGTATCCCGCAGATTATGAAAGTGTCGTGTTTCACCGCTTGGAAGTTTGTAAAGTTTTAAAGCCTCTAAAGTCTCTTTGAAAAACCGGCTAATGGTTGCGGGATTGTATTGGCTGTTTTCTTTCAACCAGCGATAAGCAGTTGCGACGTTCTCACTTACCGGGATGTAATGAACCGCGCCATTTTTGCAGGGTGCATATACTTCGATCCGCTTGCCGTGCAGTTCGCTCCGTCCCAATTCTCTAAGCCGCAGGCCGGTGTTGTAATGCACGAAAATTCTTGTCGCTAATTCTTTATTGTCTTTGACCGCTTTAAAAATCTCATTCATTTCGGCATTGCTGAAATAGTGCGGTGATTTTGCGCCAACGTCGAATTGATTCAGGCGGAAGGGAATAGCCGCAATTTTTTTATTCGCAAAAAGAAAATTTAGGAAATGGTTGACAGTACGAATGTGAATATTGGCCGAATGATTGCTTTTATATTCACTCCGTAAAAAATCAATAAAGCGCGTTCCGTCTTTATCAGTCAATGTCTCCAGATCGCGCCCGTCGAAAAATTCCCGGAATAATTTCAATCCGTATTTATACAAATCAAGGGTGCGGGAATCTAATCCGCGCCGTTCGCAATCGCCGAAATAATCGTCAATCAGTACTTCAATTTCAGGAAAGTCGATTTTGCCGATCTGGTCGAAAGTAATCGTTTTTTGTTTCCAAAGAATTTCACGTTCCTGAATCTTCGGGAAAAGAATATTAGCCCGCCGTCCTGACGCGGTATGCAATGGGACAAACCGATCTTTGATTTTACCTCTTTCGGAAGTCCTTACCCGTGCGTAATAGTTGCCTTTTAACCGGATTAAATACGCCATAAAACCGCCTTTATTTTAATAAGGTTTCGACCTGTTCGACCGGGATTAGATTCTTGCCGGTCTTTTTAATTCCGCCAATTTTAACAGGCTTTAGTTTGCCTTGCTCAATATAGTAAAATACCGTCCGTTGACATACTCTAAGCCTTTTAGCGGTTTCCGCGATTGTTAGCATTTTCTTAGTGTCCATTTTCAAACTCCAATCTTTAAAAAACTATCCTACCGGTAGAATAGCAATTATTTCGCGCAATGTCAAGTAATATCTTGCAATAAGTGATTGTTTGGTATACCGTTACGGCTTTCATTCGATTTAAAGCCCTACAAGCGATTTTCGGCCATTACGGCTATATTGCCCTTAATCTGGCCGGGATCGTTTAATCCCGCTAATGACGTTTCGTTTCTTGTAAATAAATCGCCTTGCGAAGTTTCGTTTTTCAGCCGTTCAACCGATTTTACGTAATATTTGAGATCCCGCTCAATGCAAATGAAATTCCGGCCTAATTTATGGCAGGCGATTGCCGAAGTGCCTGAACCGGAAAACGGATCACAAACCAAATCGCCCGGATTGCTCAAAGCCTTCAGGACATATCCGCAAAGTCCAAGCGGTTTCTGTGTCGGGTGATCGGTTCGCTCCGATTCCGGCAAATTGCATTTCGACGGAAAGTTTAGAATCTGTCGCGGATAGCGGATGCCGGTCGATTCTGAAACATAAGGCTTAATCGTTTTCCGGGTGTTATTTTGCCGATTGAAAGTCCGCCGGTAAGGTTCGCCGCGATCTGCTATGTCGCGCCAGTTGAAGGTCAGGTCTTTTAACCGTGATTTCTTTTTGCTATAAACCGCAATCAATTCCACTTCGGCCAAAGGCATTTTCTTATTGATAGGCTGGCCGCAAGGCTTCTGCCAAATCCAGATAAACCGAAATTTGAACCGGTCCCGCAAGGCCGTTGTCATCATTTGGCCGGTTGTCCAATCGCAAAGCAAAGCCAGTTGCCCGGCTGGTTTTAACACGCGATCAAACTCAATCGCTAATTGATTCCAGTCAAGGCCGTCATTCCAGTCATTAAGGTCATTTAACGCGCTTATATAAGGCGGATCGGTGAAGATTAAATCAACGCTGGCCGATTCAATTTCCGGCAATAGGTCAAAACAGTCCGCAAGGTGAATTTGATTTTCAAAAATCATAATAACGCCTCGAAGGTTGCCCGCGCCCGTTTGGAAGGTTTCAGACCACCAGAAAGGATAGACAAATCAACCTGCTTTCTGTTGAACCGGATCGCTTGACCTACACGACGATAAGGGATTGAACCATCAGAAACAAGTTTGCGAATCTGGCTTTCAGAAACGCGAAGGTATTCGGCAAGTTCATGGACTGACAACCAGTTTGGAAATTCTGGTTTGATCTTTTGCTCAAGTTTGTCGATTTTCTCATAAATATCTTGAAATGTCATTTCCATATACTCAACTCTTGAGATGATCCGATATTTGTTTTTCCTGCTACGGTTTCCGAAGCAATTTGTATCGGTTTCCGAAGCAATTCCAATTTTTCTTGTGCCGGATTCCGAGCAATTATTAAAGCCTTCTCGTCGATAACGCTGTTTTTTAAACTTTTTAAAATTGTATCGGATTCCGAAGACAGTCTAATATAAACCATATCCTAAGCCTTCTTTTTCTGATATTCTGGGAAGAATGCCCATTGACCTGCAAACCTGTATGCTGAAGGACAGGTTTTGCCGCCTTTTTGAGTAATGGCGATAAAATTCGCTTGAATTAATTCAGAAAAAGCCCTGCTCATTGATTCCGGGCATAAAACGCCGCTCATTTCACGGTAACGCAATTTTACTTCAGGAATACCGGATGCCGGATTAACGTTATCAGGGTGATATTTATTCCGCAGGTAAATGTATAGCACTTTAGCCGCCGACGGCAGTTTCCTAAAGTCAGGATCGGCTAACATATCTTTATAAATCAGTACAAATTTGCGTTTTGAGCGATTCATAATTTATTCTATCTTCCACGAACAATTTTCTTGATAATTGAAACAGAATCAGGCGGGAATTGGCGCGGATTGCCACGCCCTTTCTGAATAACAGGGACAATACCAGATTTGATAAAGTACTCAAGACGATAAAATTTGACTCCAGTTTTTTGTAAAATCTCTTTTTGTGTTAAAAAACGCTGACTTTTCATAATCAAAAAATCCTTATTATTAAAAACCAAAATCAATTTGGTTTAATAACAAGAATGAAAAAATATTTTGTTGGTTTTTAAGCTATATTAGCCGACGTGAAATTGCTTAGAGTATAAAAGAGTTTTTTACTCCATTTCATTCGTTCCTGAATTTGCAAATATCTATGATTGTAGACACTGCTAATTTTTGGCCTTTTTTTTCAAATTCATCTTGAAGTTGAGTATAAAGCGGTTTTCCTCTTAATCCGTAATTTCGCCAATATTTTTCCATTTTACGGATATTCTCGTTTCTTTCAGCTATCTTTTGGTTTTTAGTTCCCTTCGGTCGTCCGCCTATATTAGTTTTTTTTTCTGACTTAGCCGTCTTGTCCTGATTCGGTTGCGCGTCAAGGATCAGCGAAATATTCGGTTGCTTCGTGCTCTGTTGCGTTGATTTTGTGAGCGCAGAAATAATCTCGGGTGTCTTTAAATCATCGGGTAGTCTATTTGTGAAATTCACAGTCCATTTGGGTATTCTTTCTGGATGCTTAATATTGATGAAAAAATCGGCCAATAATTCTATTGATTTGATACCATAAAGTAGTTCTCTGAAGGACAGCGTCCGATTATGTCGATTTTGGATTCCGTAGTTGTTGATTTGATATTCGAGATCATCTTTTAAAATATCGAATAGACTTTCAAGAGAGTCCTCTATTTCATCCCTTGACCTCCCGATTGAAAGTTCATCTGAAAGACTTTCATATTCTTTAATAAAATTTTCAATGGATTCAGCTAATGGGACATTTTGATCTTGCAAATAATCCCCTTTAGGGCTCAAAGGAATCTCGAAATCAAAACCATAAACGCTTACATTCTTCCAATGGTATTCTGCCGCTTTAGGATTGTTTATATTCATAGTCATTGCTAATCCCTTTCAATTAGCCCCTTATAAAGTAATAAGCCGGAGGCCGTTAAGGGTTACGGTTTTCAGGTGCTACCCTATCCGGCTTATACCAAATAACATTTAAAATGTCCAAAAGATTTATAAATCAAGCAAGTTTTTTTATATTGATTCACAAACGCAGTCAATGTCCCAAAGTAGTTATTTTGTCTCATTTGAGAGTTGAATAATTACCCGAAAGTCTATTCAATCAATTATGTTAATCTATTTTTACTCACAATTTGGATTAAATAAATATTTGAGGGGGGTATCTTTGTCAGTCATTTACCTTAAATAATCTAATAAGGGTAATGTTACCTTATTTAATTACTAAGCACTTCCTTTTTTCAAAATATTGTGGTGTCTTAATAGTGTAGAAGTAAACTCCTGAACTAAGATTTTTGGGATTCCAGTTAATTAAATAGTTACCAGGTTTATGCAGACCATTAACAAGAGTCTGAACTCTTTTACCATTAAGGTCATAAATCGTAATCTCTACGTGTACCATATCTGGAATTGAATAACTGATTTGCGTGGATGAATTAAATGGATTTGGATAATTTTGGTCAATTGAGTACTTCAATGGCAGATTTACTTCAGATTTAATACCGACATTGAGACTTATTTTACTTTTAGCAACCGAGAACTGAGCAGGTTGCTCATTTAACCTCATCTTATAGAGTTCAACGACTGTCGTGTCTCCATAAAACATCTCTTGATACTTAAAACAGGCTGTAATAAATAATTCATTACTACCGTTGGGTGACGAACCAGCACCAACGAAATAAATTTTGCCGTTATCAGTGACGGTTTCCTTTAAAAAACTATCAACACCGCTTGACCAATTAATCCCAGTAAACAATAACTCATCGGGGTTATAAGTCAGACAACCTTCAAACGATAAAATATTATCTCCGTTCCATAACCTAATCGGCACCTCGACATTTTCGGGAAATGCTGAGAGATAATTAATCATATCAAAATCACCCGTTGCATATAACTCTTCACCTGATGGTTTATAGGGCAATGAGTCAATTGTACCAACGAGATATTGAAGAATTATTGAAGCGTCTAAAGCAGTGATTTCATTATTTCTTGAGACATCAGAATTTACCTTGCTAAAGGTCGATAAATCAATATTCCCTATTAAAAATTTCAATATTTGAGAGGCATCGTATGCCTGAATATGTCCATTCAAATCTGTATCTCCGTAATAAGGAGTATATATACTAATTCCGCCGTCTACACTGATAACAGAATCTATTCCTGTGTTAAAAACAATTGAGTCAATAGAAATTGGTAAAAATTCAGTTGTATCGTTTAGTATATAGAATAATAAATTAACAATGTTGCCTCCTGTAGATATATCATCGCTTCCAGCAGCTGCTATATATATTTTTCCATTATTTTCATTTGCTTCTATCGACCATTGTTTTTCCGCCAACAATGTTTTAGATGTATCTACGTCACAGAATGATAATGCAGATTCTGGATAATCGATTATTAATTCTATTGCACTTAATGAATAATCAATTGGTAGGAAAACACTTAACGCGACACACGCTGTATCTAATAAAACTCCGTATACCGAATCCACAATAATTGAAGGTAGCGGGAGAATCGTGAAGGTCGAATCGCTTAGCATTGAAAAATTTTCATCTTTTGCGTCGCTTATTTGTATTAAACACTCATTTGATGGAGTATTTGGAATCTGCCAGTAATAGGATTGACTATCTGCAATTATATTAGTCGCGACAGGTATCCAGTTCATCCCATTATTTATCGAATAACTGATATTTAAGGTGTCTAAGCCATAATGTTCCCAGATTATTTTCTGTATGGAACCAACACTCCACTTTTCTCCACCGATTGGTGATTTAATTGAAATCGTCGGAATATCATTCCATATTTTTATAGTCTTGTCAGAGCTACCACTTGCAACATAACGACCATCTGGACTAAAAGCGACTGAGTTTACCCAATCACTATGTCCCGAAAATGACTTAAGTAATATCCCTTTGTCGACGCTCCATATTTTTACCAATTTATCATATCCACCACTTACTAAATATTTTCCGTCAGGACTAAAATCAATTGATTTAATCCAGCTGGAATGTCCTTGAATTGTCCGGATTAAAGAACCGTCACTAACTCTCCAAATTTTAATCTCTTGATAACTTGCGCTGGCGATTAGACTATCATCAGGGCTAAAACAAACAGCAAAAACTTCATTATTTTGATTCAGAGTTTTTTCTTTTAGCCATGTATCTACTTTCCATAAGTCTACAGTATTATTTACTCCACCAGAAGCTAAATATTCCCCATTTTTACTAAATGCGATAGACCAGGTTGGATTACCAGGAAAAATTGTTTTGTATAAATCCGAGTTACTTATTCTAAAAATGCTAACATTACTTCCTGCTGCAGCAATGAATTGGCCATCGATACTAAAAGTGATCGAGTTTATATTAGAATAGGAAAAATCTCGAATGTGGGTAAATGTATTATTCTGATACAGGTCAAGGGAATTTCCTGTGCCTATACCAATAAAAATTCCATCATTACTGTATGATACTGAGTGAACTTGGATACCTAAATTGATCGTTTTTATTAATGTATCATCGTCACATCGCCAGATTTTTACTTTACCGTCATTCCCCCCACTTGCAATGTATTCTCCATCAGGACTATAAGCGATAGAATTTATCGCTCCAGTGTGCCCTTCCAGTGTTCTTATCTGAGCATGCGTGTATGAAGCGATGAAAACGAGTAATAAAATTAGGTACCTTTTCATACTTCCTCCATTCCATTTTTTTAAATCGAACATCTGAAAACATATTTTATAATAGAGCAGTAGAGATTCCGCCAATTTTGATTGGATTTTAATATTCACCATTTATATTAATCTAAATTTTTAGGAATGTCAATGAGGAAAGATGTAAGAATTGAGATTTTTTTATTTTATCTCTAATAAATTTCAAGGTAGTGTCTACGCTCATATATTAATAGCAACGACCGCCGCCCCCCTGAGACTGGCGGGGGGGGGTAAATAATCAGCATTGCTCATAATATTCGGAATATTTCATTTATTCAGTCCCTTCCGATCCAATAAAAGGCAGACGGCGGACGCCGCCCGGCCATCCGCGAATTATGAAAATCAGTATAAATCCGCGTGAGTTCCGGTTCGGACAAGGTACAGATTGTTCTGATCCTGTTTCCAGATCAGTAACCAGTCCGGTTTCAGGTGACATTCCCGAAAGCCTTCCATATTTCCGTGTAAGAAATGCGCCTTATACTCTGATGGGATTCGCTGGTCGTTACAAAGCAATTTCAGAAAATCGTACAAAACCTTAAGGTCAAGCCCGCGCCGCTCCAAGCGTTTTAAATCCTTTTTAAATTGACTGGTCGGTTTAAGGATTCTCAAGGCTACTTTGTGAATTGAGACAGGCCAAGTTCCTGAAACATTTCATCGGGATCGGAATAGCCTTCCAGGTCAGTACCTTGCTCGACTTCATGCATGGCCTGTAAGGTTACGTCATTCGGTATCCGGACGGCAAAGGGCAAGCCGCGATGAAATGCGATTTCGCGCAGATAGAGATCGATAGCGCCCGACATAGAGATATTCAATGCCTTTAAAACCGATTCGGCTTTGGTTTTGACTTCTTTCGATACTCTTACATTTACAGTTGTGTCATTCATGGTCATTTACTCCAAGCCTATATTACGCGAATGTAACGCAAATCGCAACACTTTTGTCCGACTTGGTTTTTAAAAAGTAATGGCTGACTGTTCTCGACGAGAAAACTTCCGGAAAAATGCCCGTATACCCGTGTCGGTATACCCGTCACTGTTTTTCTCGTCGGGGGAATAAAAATTCTATCAATTTCCCAAGCTGGGCACGGGAGTTCGATTCTCCTCACCCGCTCAAATCCAATTCAGTCCCTGCGCATAATCCGGTTATAGAGTTTGTTTTTACGGTCGGGAATGGCGAATTTTGAACGATTTTTAGAAAGATGAAAATCATTGCAGGTAATGGTAGTATAGTGTTGATTGATGATTGAAATAAACGGTGTGGAAGAAAACAGTCTGGCCCAGGTGAACGGAATTCGCCGCGGCGACCGGCTTTTAAGTATCAATCGCCAGCCAATCAACGATTTTTTGGATCTGTTTTTTCACCAGGCTGATGAGAAATTGAAAGTCAGGGTCATGAGAGGCGATCGCGAGATGGTTTTTTCAATCCGGAAAAACGCTGATCAGCAATTGGGTATCGAACTGCCGGCGCCTCGTATAAAAGCTTGTGGCAATAATTGCATATTCTGCTTTATCAAACAAAATCCGGCCGGGATGCGGCGGGCGATCTATTTCTGCGACGAGGATTACCGCTACTCTTTTTTACTTGGCAACTACATTACACTGACAAATCTGAATGAAGATGAAATGGCGCGGATCGTCGACCAACGCCTCTCACCGCTGTACGTATCGGTGCATGCCACACAGGACGCCGTTCGTCAGAAAATCTTTCGCCTGAGACGACCGGATCACCTGCTCGAAAAAATTTCATATTTGACCCGCAACCGAATCGATCTGCACATGCAGATTGTTCTGATGCCGGGAATCAACGATGGCGCCGTTCTGGAAAAAACACTGACTGATTTGTACGCTTTCCGGCAATCGATTCTATCTGTGGCGATCGTCCCGGTCGGCCTGACTCAACATCGTCAGAATTTGCCCGATCTGCGGCCGGTCGATGCAAAATTTGCCCGGAAATTGCTGCGGATTATTCCGCGCTGGAATCGGCTGTACGTCAACCGGGACGGTGAACACTGGATTTTTCCGGCAGATGAATTTTATTTATTGACTGAAAAGAAATTGCCTGCCCGGAAATTTTACGGCAGTTATCACCAGATCGAAAACGGAATCGGTTTATCGAGAGATTTTCTCGATGATTTTCGCCGCCAGAGCCGGCGCCTCCCGAATGCAATCGGGTCGGTTAAAAAGGTGCTTTTCGTAACTGGTACATTGGCCGCGCCGATGATCCGACAACATGTCGCCGGGAGATTGAATCAGATCCAAAAATTCCATGTGGACGTTTTACCGATCATGAATAATTTTTTCGGTACATCGGTGACGGTAGCGGGATTGCTGACAGGCCAGGATATTATCGAACAATCACACCATGTTGACGAGTACGATCTGGTCGTCCTGCCGCCCCGGGTCATTAATGAAAACGGCGTTTTACTGGATGACATTTATCCCGGACAAATCGCGACGGAGATACATAAGCCGGTCAGGATTTGGGACGGCGATTTCCGGAAATTAGTAGAGGAGAAAAATGACTGAATCAATTGTAGCGATTGTCGGGAGACCGAATGTCGGTAAATCGACCCTGTTCAATCGTCTGGCACAGAAACGCAAATCCATTGTACACGCGCGGGCCGGAATTACACGGGATCGCGTCTATGAGACGGTTAACTGGGCCGGTAAACGATTTCTCCTGATCGATACCGGCGGCTTTATTCCGGAAAGCACCGATCAGATCGAAAAAGCCATCCGGGCGCAGGTCAGAATAGCGGTTGAAGAATCTAATCTGGTGCTTTTTATGGTCGATGCCAGCGAATCGGCGACGAGTCTGGATCAGGAAATCGCCACGATGATTCGGCGGGCCGGTAAAGAGCATTTAGTAATCGCGAATAAATGCGACAACGATGCCCGGGAAGTCTCTGGGCATGAATTTAGTGAACTGGGACTGGGTGAAGTGTTTCCGATCTCGGCTCTGAATGGGCGGCGGATCGGTGATTTGCTGGATACGATATTGAGCAGAATTCCGCAAAAAGCTTCGGATACCGGTGAGGAGGCAGATCGGATGCGCCTGGCAATTGTCGGGATGCCGAATGCCGGTAAATCCTCGATCCTGAACGTGCTGGTCGGCTCCGAAAAGGCGATTGTGACTGAAATTCCCGGCACAACCCGCGATGCGATCGACTCCGAAATAAAGTACTATGACGAACCGGTCACGCTGATCGACACCGCCGGCATGCGCAGCCGCAGTAATATTTCGGATGATGTCGAGTATTACAGTTTCTTGCGGGCCTTTCGAGCCATTGAACGCTGTAATGTGGCTTTAGTCGTAGTTGATGCCGAAAAAGGATTTATGCGCCAGGATGCCGATATTGTCCGGCAGATTATCGATCTGAAAAAAGGTCTGGTCCTGGCGATCAATAAATGGGATTTGGTTGAAAAGGAAACCAATACCCAGATCAACTTTCAGCGCGATCTGGTTGAAGACTTCAAAGAGTTGGAACATTACCCGGTCATTTTTTTATCGGCCAAGACTCATCAGCGGGTACACTCCGTTCTGGAGATCGCTCGTAAGGTTTATCTGAACCGCAAACTCCGCATCAGCACCAACGAACTCAATAAATCCATGCAGGTGGTTGTCGATCGGACACCGCCACCGGCCACACTGGGAAAATTTATCAAGATCAAATATATCACGCAGGTCAAAATCGAACCGCCGGTTTTCGTTTTTTTCTGTAACGAACCGCATCTGGTCAAAGAAGACTATCGGCGCTTTCTGGAAAATCAGCTGCGCCATCAATTCGGCTTTTTAGGAGTTCCGCTGACGATTTCCTTCCGTAAAAAATGAGTATAAGAAATCTTGTCATCCTGTCTATGATCTGTTTGGTCAGCCGACTGAACAATCTTTACGCCGGAAATAAACTGAGTGTTTTTCCGGCCGATTCGGACAGCGCCTGGCAGGCGATCAACGCAGTCAAAAACGATCTGATTCATCCGCGGGAATTACGGAAACAGCAGGGTGCGATGCTTTACACCAGACCAACCGATCTGCCAAATACCTATCCATCGGCCGCCGGCCATTTTTTAATTCACTACACTCTGACCGGAAATAATGCCGTCGATTCAACCGTGACGAATGAAGATAATGTGCCGGATTTTGTCTATGAAACCGGTCAGATTGC
>JAZDEI010000071.1:0-3944 GCA_043808945.1 Fidelibacterota bacterium
GTTAGCCGCCCAGGACTATTCTTCAGCAGAAATTTCGGATGTTTATTTCACCGACGATGCTCTCGATATTGACGAACTTCAGGAAATGATCGATACTTACCGGCAAAATCCGCTCGTCTGGGATAATTGCCGCATCAAAGACCTGAAGGCCCTGCCGCTCAACGATCGCCTCAAATCGACTCTAATCAACCTGAAACAAAACCGGAAAAAATATTCCGACTGGAAGCAACTTGCTACAGACGCGAACTTAGCTGCTGCCGAAGTCGCAGCCATCCGTAGTTTTATCGTCCTTTCCAGGTCATCCGTCGCAACTGGTCAGA
Source organism: Fidelibacterota bacterium (assembly GCA_043808945.1). Classification (GTDB taxonomy): domain Bacteria; phylum Fidelibacterota; class UBA2242; order UBA2242; family UBA2242; genus JAGNGI01. Next base: position 321 of record JAZDEI010000071.1, read on the forward strand.
TTCTTAGTGCGCTTTCACTGAAATCACGCGACGGCGAGACAACCCTGGGCAAAAATCTGCAAAGAGGTCGCTATCATTCCCGGCAAAACTGGTTCGCGGGAACTGTTCTGGAGAGTGACGCCGATGAACCGGACGTTTGGGATTACCGGAATTTTAGTCTGCGTTCGCCTAAAATACACGACCGGTTTGAATTGCTGGGCGGCGCTTTTCGCCTGAACTGGGGTCAGGGTTTGCTCTTTGCCTCAAACCTGATGAGCGGGCGCGGCACCGATGTGACCGGCAACCTGAGTTCCGGCCGGCAGGGTTTTAAAAATTATCTCGGAGCCGACGAGAATCGCTATCTTTTCGGAGTCGCGGGACAATTTTATTTAAGGCCTCTTAATGTCTACTCATTTATATCGCATCATAAATTGGATGCCAGTGTCGATGAAAACATTGTCACCAACCTGCGTTCGGACGGAATTCATATCAGCGCGGCTCAGATAGAAGCGAAAGACGCCCTGTCCGAAATGCTCGGCGGGTTTGGTTTGACTTATGACTGGAACGGCGGAACGGTCGGTGTGCTTGGTTACGGTGCCGGCTACTCGCTTCCTATCCGGGTTATTGAAAACCGGCAGAATATCGGCGGGTTGACTGTTTTTCATGGTGTGGAAAATGACGGTATTTCTATTTCCGGCGAAGGTGCGTTTCTTAGTAACCACGGCCTGGGGCTGATCGAAAATATCGGCCTCGACCTGGAAAAATTCGCCATGAGCGCCGGCTGGCGTTATTTTTCACCGCAATTCTTTGCGCCACTGGGTAGTCCATTTAAAAAATTCAGCGGTATGCCAAATAATGAAAGTGGATTTTATACCGGTCTCAAGGTCAAACTTCCGCGGCGCTGGTGGTGGTCCGGTTATGTGGACTTTTATCGTGAAATCGAAAGCCCTGTCGCCGGAGAAATGCCCCAGAATGGATTGGAATTGTTGACCGGCGCAAATCGCCAGACCGCATCCGGCAACCTGATCGAAGCCTGGTATAAACACACAAAATCTTACACTGCCGGAGCTAATGATCGCCAGTTAAAACTGCATATTAGGCAAAATTACTGCCCAAATCTTTCCCTTGAAATCAGGGCCGTGGCGCACTGGAATGCACAGACACCTATTTCGGATGGCGGCCAGGCAATTGGCTTTATCGGCCGCGGCGTTCTGCCGGATAAAACGCGTCTGACTATGGGTATTACTCATTATTTTGTGACTGCCAGTGATCTCGGCATATATTTTTACGAACCCGGACTACCCACTCAATTTAATCTGAACAGCCTGACCGGGACAGGTCAACGCTATTTTCTGATAATTTCCCGGGCGATTGGTTCGGCCTGTGAAATTGCCGGAGCCATCCGCTGGCGCTCAATCTGGTCGGTTTCTGCCGAGCATTCATCAAACGAGTTCTCCGGCGATTTACAATTAGTCTTTGATTTATGACCCCGGTCGGCATAAGTTTTCAACAACAATTGACTACGGCATTTTAACTAAAAAATGGTGTCAAGGTTGCACAAATTAATAAAAAGATCTGTCATTGTCGTGGCAATGTTGTCGATGTTAATGAACAACACGTGCACATCAGATTCCACGGCAGAAGAGAAGTATCTGTCTATTTATGATACTCCGTTCGACACGGTCAGTGCCGGAACATTTTATTGGAGTGTCTATAATCACGTCCGATCAATCGATTATTCATTTCTGATCCAGAGGTTTGAGGTTAGCAACGGGCAATACGCCGAGTTTTTGAATCTGGCGCTGGAAGTCGGCCTGATTAATGTCAGCGATACCAGCGTCACCGGACAATATGACGGTGATGAGCGCTGGACGACCGGGGAATATGAGTATCTTGATCTGAATTCGGAAAATTGCCGGATATATTACTCAAATAATCAATTTCAAGTAAAATCGGGATTTCTACATCATCCGGTCGTTGAGGTGACCTGGTTTGGGGCAAAGGCGTTGGCTGATTACTACCTGATGCGGTTGCCGACCAACGAAGAATGGGAAAAGGCGGCCCGAAGCAATAACACCTACTATTTTACCTGGGGAAATGATTTAGACTGTCGGCGGGCTAATTATATTGACAGCGGCGATCCTTTTGACAACGGCACAACTCCCGTTGGATTCTTTAACGGTGAAAAACATTGCGGCTTTCAAACCATCGACAGCCCGGGACCTTTCGGAACCTACGACCTGGTCGGAAATGTCTGGGAATGGATTGAAGATTACGCCGGAACATCAATTTATAAACCAATTCGGGGCGGTTCCTGGAATAACGACACTACTTTCGTCCGGACAACTTATTACAGCTTGCACGTGCCGATTGAAAGTACCGCCACATTCGGCTTTCGGCTGGTGAAAGAATGTAAGTAGGATTCGGAAAAAACATTTGATTTAATAAAAATGATTTAATACATTAATTTGTTTAAAAAGGGAGGTTTGTATGAAAAAGATACTTTATTCTCTGTTATTATTGCTTCCGGTTTTTTTCTGTGTTTCCTGCCTGGAATTTATTTTTGGGCCGGTAATATCTGAAACAGGCGAATATATTTATGTAGCCGACCACGATATATATCGATATAATCTTCAAACAGAACAGTTAGAAAAATTAACTGAAGATGGTGCGGGGGCAAACTATGCCGATCCGGTGTATATGAAAGACCAGAATAAAATTGGTTACCGTTCGGCTAATGGTGCTGGTTTTTTTTCAATGACCTTAGATGGTCAAAATCATTCCGAGCTCTTTACTTTTCCCACAGGAGTATGTGGCCTTGATTATTGTTTAAGCACAAAAAAACTCTTTATGTACGCAATAGGTACTGTTCGCAAATTAGCAATGGTAGACCAAAATGGGGATAATTTTATCTATTTAACAAATCCAGAAAATTATAACGATGCTCGTCCATCTATTAATAACCTCGGAGATAAAATTTTATTTCAATCTGATAGGACCGGAGCAGATCAAATTTATCTGCTCGATCTTAACTTAAATACAACAACCCAATTAACGAATGGTAGTAATTCAAAGTCTCTCCCTAAGTGGGCTGCTAATGAAATGGGGTTTTATTATCGCGAAATAACAACTGATAATCACGGTATCATATTGTATTATGATTTGGCTGATAACAGCACTGCTAAAATCGCTGAATTCCCTGGTTTTAGTCCTTTTTACTATACTATGTCTCCCGACGAGGATAAGGTAGCGCTCTGTATTAGGCCGCTTACCGGATCCGGCTTAAATCTTTGGATTTATGATATTGAGAATCAGTCACTCGAACAAAAAACTGATCTTTCATTAATATTCGAATGCCCACAATGGTATCGATTTATAGATAAAGGTTCGAAAGCCCTCGTTACAGACAGATAATCTGATCAATCTACTATTCAAGGCTAATTGCTTTTGAGAAAATATCCTGTTTGGGGATAACATTTTCTCTGCAAATTATTTTCAACATATAATTGGCTTTTGGTTTATGACGTGAGAATTTGTAATTTCACGCCGATTTTGAAGAATGCTAAGCTCCATATTTTCATTTTACTTTTTCTTTTCGTCTGCCAATCTCTGCTTCCCGAACAACTTATCATAAAAACGCCCCGC
>JAZDEI010000072.1:0-12484 GCA_043808945.1 Fidelibacterota bacterium
GATTGCGCCGGTCACGATTTCCGTAATCGAATTGACCTTCGGGTGTTCTTTCCCGGTAATCACGCGCGGGCAATAATACGAGCCACTGGCGTCATGCGAAAAATGGTAGAGAATTTCCAGGCCATGATAGGTTTCCTGGGCGGTAGCTGTTGATAGCCGGCATCCGAGCGTAACGAACAGGTGCCGGGCGATTTCCGGCAGGTTTTCATCGGTAACCACGAAATACAAGCGCCGTGGTTTTCGAATGACCTGCGAAATTTTAGCGCCCATCAATTCTAGAAATTGCGTGTAATCATCCATTCAGCACTCCTATCAGTTTCGCTACCGCGGCGATCATGGCTTCCGGTTTCGGCGGACAACCGGGTATGTAAAGATCAATCGGAATGACTGCATCCCGTTCCGGCACGATATTATAACTGTCTTTGAAGCAACAGCCGCCGGATGTACAGGTGCCGATGCCCACCACGAATATCGGCTTGGGCGCCTGTTCGTAAATTTTCTTGATCTTCGGCGCTACTTTTTTATTGAATACGCCAGTCACAAGTAGCACGTCGGCATGGCGCACCGAGCCGACTAATTTGATGCCGAAACGCTCGATGTCATAGCGCGGCGTCAGCAGGTCCAGAATCTCGATGTCGCAATTGTTGCAGGGTGAGCCACTGACGTGAAAGACCCACAGGGATTTTGACAGACGACGTTTATACCATCCCATACTAAACTCCTAAGACTGCTAATATCACCGCCAGCAGGGCAACCGGCGTCAGGTATTTCCAGAAGAATTTTAAAGCGGTGTCGATCCGGATGCGCGGATTCGTGTTTTTAATCAATATCATCACCACGACAATGCCGAGATATTTCAGAACCGACCATAGAATTCCATAGCCCTCGCCGTTAAATCCGCCCAGGAAAAGCATGATCAGCAGGAACGGAAAACTGACCCACTGCATGGCCTGGTTCAGTTTCCAGAAACCCAGCAAAGGCCCGGAATATTCCATCAGCGGCCCTTCCACGATCTCGGTTTCGGCCTCGGGAATATTAAACGGCGGTAAAGTCATTTTGGCCTGAATGCATAAAAGCCCGACGATGAATGCCAGCGTGCCAGCCACCGAACCGATAAACGATCCCTGTTGGGTTTGAACACTCAGAATTTCTTCAAGTTTTATGTGGTAACCGGATTTGATGATCGGTACCAAGCAAACCAGAATGAATGCCAATTCATCCGCCAGCAGAAGTTTGATCTCGCGGCCGGCGCCAAGGCTCGAATAAACATTTCCGGTAGCCGAACCGCCGAGAATCACCATCACCGAATAGATCATCAGCAGGTACATAATGACCAGTAGATCGCCGCCGAAACCGAATCCGAAAAAGAGCACCAGCCCGATCATAGCCGCGATCAGGGTCGTGACTCCGAACGCCACCAACGGAGACAATACAAATATCGATCGCATGCTTTCCCGCACGATGATCGTTTCTTTGCCGAGCAATTTGAAGAAATCGTTAAAATTCTGAAACAACGGCGGTCCGACCCGGAACTGCACCCGCGCACTGACTTTGCGGTCAACCCAGCTAACTAAGAGTCCCAGAACCGCTGTAAACAACAATCCCGGAAATACTAAAAGGTAAAAAAGCATCCAGCCGATCATACTTTTTCCTCCTTGAAACGCCAATGCGGGCTTCTGATGGCCAACCGTTCACCGAACAGGAAAATATTTTGGGCCGGATCGTCGTGCGCAATCTCGCGCATGCTGATGCCGTTATCCGGCGCCGTGCGGGCGCAGAGCGGCACATAATCCGGATCGGCCTGCAATTGATTCAGGCAGAAATCGCATTTGGCCGTCACGTAATTGATGACTTCCGGGAAAATAGTCCCGAACGGACAGGCCAGCGTACAGGATTTACAGCCGACACAACGCATGTTCCAGCGTTTAATTAAGCCGGTTTCGGTTCTTTCGAGCGCCTCTTTGGGACAGACCTCCACGCAGAAAGCCTCCTGACATTGACGGCAATAGACCGCAAATTCGGCGACTTCCAGCAGACTAAACTGGCCGGCATTCCGGCGGTGAAAGAAATATTCGCACTCGATCCTTTCTGCCGATTCGTCCGAATCGTACAAAACCGGAATATCGATAAATAAGCGTTTCATTCCCAGATATTCTCCTCATCTTTAACCGATTCGTAAGTAAAAACCGGGCCGTGCTTGCAGGCGTAATACGGGCCGATCACACAGTGTCGGCATTGTCCGATGCCGCAGTACATTTTTTTCTCCATGGACAGATAAATATCCTGCGGCGCATAGCCGTATTTCAGCAAATCGAATGTGCCGAATTTCATCATGACCGGCGGGCCGCACACGATCACCGGATTATTGCGCGGATCGATACTGATCTTGTTCAGCAATTTGGTCACCAGGCCGACCTCCTCATCCCAAGTCTCACCGTCCGGGACTTTATCGACCGAACGCAGAAAGTTGACTTTGCTGAACTCGCGCCATCCGGCGATCTGATCCTTGTAGATCATGTCGGCGGGCGTCCGGGCTCCGGCTAAGAATGTGACACTGTTGTAATCGTCCAGATCGTGTAAAAGAGTCAGGAACAGTGAACGGGTGGGCGCCATGCCGACTCCGCCACCCATTATCAAAATATCTTTGCCTTTGAATTTTTCCAGCGGATAACCAACGCCATACGGTCCGCGCAGGCCGATGCGGTCTCCGATATTAGTTTTATGAACGTATTCAGTTACAAAACCGGCTTTCATGATCGTAATGTCCATGACTTCGGAAATGTAATGCGAGGAGGACGGCGTAAACGGCCCTTCGCCGATATTGGGAACCGTCACCTCCATGAACTGACCGGTTTGAAAGGTTATCGGCCTTTCCGGGCGCAGGCGCAGAGTACGAATAGTCGGCGACTCTTCGACGATATCGTAGATGATGGCCGGAATCGTTTCATACGGATTCTTAGACATGGGCGGCCTCCTCCGTTTTATTGACTGCCAGCATGCGTCGCATAACCTCCCGAAATTCGATCTTCCCGGCACAGACTTCGCTACACCGCCCGCAACCGCTACAACCAAGCAGATCAAAATTACCCGGCATATACCGGAACTTGCACAGGTAACGGTTGCGAAAACGCTCGTACATTTTCGGGCGGGGTGATGCGCCGCCGGCCACCCGCGCATAACCATGTACCTGGCAGGAATCGTAACTGCGGTCTTTGGTGAAAACATCGCCGTTCGTTTCGTCATTCAGGATCATGCAGTAACAGGTCGGGCAAATATTGGTGCAACCGCCACAGCCGCAGCAGGTAAAAGCCTCGTCCACCCATTTCGTCAGGTCAGCGGTCCGGATCGCGTCGTATTCCGTGGCGCGTTCGTACTGCTGATTTTGCACTTTTAGTCTCTTTTCAATTACATGCCGGTTTTCACGCACGGTGCGCAGATCGTCCTCCGAACTGCGGTTGATTTTGATATTCTGGCGCAACAGATCCAGTAATTCCTGCCCTTTACCGGAACCGACTGCCAGGTAATAATATTTCGCATCGAGTTTTGTCAGATTCAAATCGAAACCGTCCGTTGCGTAAGGTTTGCCGCCGACCAGATTGCAATGGCAGGTGGCCATAATCTCGTCGCAGTCCACTCCGATTATGGTCGTATTCCGGCGCCGGTTTTCATAAAGCGGATCGATGAAATCGTCATTGATCAAAGCCTTATCCAGCACCTTCAGAGCCTGCAAGTCGCAAGCCTTGGCGCCGACGATCAGACGCTTTTCATCTGCCAGCCGGGCGGGTAAAATTCTTTCGCGCGGTAAATAAAATAGTGCCCGGAGCGGGTCAACCGTTCGGTAACCATCCAGGATAAATTCGCGGTCGCTCTGCCAATTGTCGAAAAAGAAAACGGAATCGGATATCATCGAACGGCGTGGTGCAATCACCTTTTTGTAGCCGCCCAGTCCTTCTTTCTGACAGCGCGTTAAAAAGTCGTACAAACCGGCTTTTTCAATTATCATTGCTTGACCTCCCGCAGAAGAGTTCGGTTCGGTAATTATGGTAGTATCTATGTCTAATGGTCATTGTGCTCCCGCGCCATTTTACGGATCAGGTCGACCAATTTTTCCGATTCGCTGGATTTGTCGAAGAAATAATCCGTCCCTTCCTCCATGCACTTTTTGCGATATTGCGGATAAGGATAATCGGTAAAAATGATGACCTTGATCTGCGGATTCGACTGGCGGATGGATTTTAATACCTGAATGCCGCCTGCGCCGGGCATGCGGATGTCGAGAATTGCCACATCCGGATTCTTCGCTTCAATGTCAGCGATCGCGGTATCGGTGTTGTCAGCATAACCGATGATACTGACTCCCGGAATCTCCGTCAGCATGGTCGCCAGGTGTTTACGCAAGATTTCAGAGTCATCGGCAATGAAAACCTTCAGGTCGGAAGTATTTTGGATTGGGTCGCCGCAATGCACATCCAAATCTATGGTAACCGGATCAGCCTGTAAATCGGACAAAGTCTGATTTTTTTGTAGGGTTTTATCCTACAAAACACCGGAATTAGCCAGAGAACAAATCGGATTAGTCGGCGGACTTAGTTTATTATTAAAGGAAAAGGTGATAATCCTGGCGACGATCTTATTTAATCGGCGGCAGCTGCCATTTATCTCTGAGACGACGATAGACCAGCAAAGGTAATTGGACGAGCTTTGGCTGCGCAGCCGCATCCAGCCACCTGACCAGTTTTTCCATTTCTGGCCGATCAAGCGTCGTGCATCCCGCAGTCGAATCATCCGGAGCCGTCCAGCAATGCAGAAAAATGCAACTGCCGGCGCCTTTGACCGGTTTTACGGTATTGTATTCCACGACGACACCCAGGTAATAAGCGTTCGGTGACTGGCTGATGACTTCAGAAGTTACCCAATCCACATTGTTCACGATTTTGCGTTCGATCAGTTGGGTATAATATCGGGAATTGACATCGTCGATGCATTCTAAAAATTCATTAACCGGCCGGTATAGAATTTTCAATCCAGGTAACTCCCCGGCCGGCGGAAATCCAAATGCATCTCCCAGTTTGAAGATACCTGCCGGACTGCGGCCATCCCCCTCGGTCTTGCGCGGATTATTCGGCGGTAAACAAGAACGAAAACCGCGTCCCCAGCCCATTCCGCTCCGACCAAGGATGACCGGAACAGGATTTGTAACCGGTTGCCAGTCGTCATAAACCTCGTTACGCGTAAAGCGGTAAAGGATTCCCTGCGATGCTTCCCAGTGCGGGGTAACGACTACGACTAATTGACGACAATTATTAAGCGGCGACCGGCTGGCACAATTTGGCATTGTATTCAGAATAAACAGACCGGTCAAAAATATCAGCGTGATTTTAAGAACGATTTCCGCTGGTTTTTTAGTAGCGATCGTTTTGGAATCTGTCATGTTTTTTATCTCATCCGGCATAAGTTATTTTCCATTCGACACAGTTTTAAGTAACCGAATTATTGCCAATTATGCAATCCAATTTTTTCAATCCTGAGGTCGAACCAGTTGTGAAGCCTCGCCATCAGATCGAGAATGCGCCGATAAGGACTTGAATTTTATCTGTCAGTCACTTAAAATTAGTCATTAAAAAGGGATATTTGATAGGAACAGGAGGAATCATGAGCAAGAGTAATAACAAGGATTATTCGGTCGTCAAATTTTCCAGACTGCGACGCTTAGCCAGCGATGTCGTCAGCCTGTCGTATAGCAGTCACGTGATGCGAGCCTTGATCGAAGTCGATGTGACCGATGTCCGGCAACACCTTAAGACCATGAAAAGCAATAAGCAGACTGCGCCCTCATTCACCGCTTTTATTCTGGCCGCGATCGCCCAGGCCGTTGACGATAATAAAATCATCCAGGCACAACGCGATTGGCGGGGACGGATGATCATCTACGATGAGGTCGATATCATCACCTACATCGAACTCGGCGACAATGATGACAAGTTTCCCTTCGGTCTGATAATCCGCGGCGCTCAAGCCAAATCGTTGAACGAAATCTCTCAGGAAATCGAAAATTTCCGCACTAATCCGGCTCCGGCCTGGGAGATGAAGATCATCGAACGCTTTACCTTAGTTCCCGGATTCCTGCGCCGCATGCTTCTCAGAATCGTTTATCGCTCGCCGCGTCTGACTAAAAAATACCGGGGAACCGTCGGCGTCACGTCTGTCGGCATGTTCGGTTCGGGGACCGGCTGGGGTCTGGGCGTGCCCAGTCATACTCTCGGAATCGCCATCGGTAATATTTCCTCCCGGCTCGCCCTTGAGGAAAGTCAGGTAGTCACCCGCGAATTTTTAAGCCTGACGCTCGATTTCGACCACCGCATCATCGACGGTGCTCCGGCCGCCCGTTTTGCCAACCGCCTGAAGCGAAACATCGAAAAGAATTACGAGGCCATTTGCCAGCCGGCGGTCAGTTCATAGTTAGCGAGTTGTAAGATCATTCAATATTACAATTATTGTAGGGGCGCATTGTATGCGCCTTTTCTATAAGTTGTCTACAAATGGCCTGAGGCAATGTCATTTGTAGTCATTGGTAGTCATTTATTGTAGAGACGCGCCATAGCGCGTCTAAAATATCAGAGAATTCCGAAGTAAAATCTCGAGACAATAGATTTTTAAGACATATACAATTCTTTTGCAATTCCTGCCGCGACACGTTTCCAACTTCTGGCGTTTCCGAATAACAATTAAATGGTATTTTTCCTCACCACGGAGGGCAAAGATATTATATAAAACCGGCGAAAGTTTGGGTCTTTTATTTTTGGGAGAGATTATTACACAGAAATGATACTTATGATCGGTATAAAACCATACTTAAAGATCATTAATAAGTAGCAACGGAACTAGGTATTAGTGTTTACACTGTTGTTAGCATTTAAATATTTCTTTCAGAATGATAAAAAACTCAGGTAACGAACTTTCACCATATTCGATAACATTGCAAAGCGTTATAACCTCATCGGCTGTTTTTACTAGCGAACAAAATGACTGAGCTTTCGAAGGTTTGTCTGCTCCGCTGACCCCATCGGGATAATAGTTCTCTATCGCGCCCTTTTCCCAAATAAATACTCCATGGGCACGAAGCTTTGACAAAAGCTGTCTTTTCTTGTTGAGGATATCCACATGCGAAGAATCCATAAGGACTTCAAGGCGAGGGGTACTTCGTTCAAATACAAAAAGTTCATCTAAAGCCAGTGTCTGTTCTTCGACATTATTATCTTCACGTGCCGCAATAATTCGGTTGTAAAGTATCTTTGCCCTCTCACGCTGCAACTCTTCCTTAAGGAGATGCGGATTCGGTTTCTCCATCTTGTTCTCAGCATCGATTATCACATCTACATCCCTAATCAGGTCATCACGCAACTGCTTTTCTTCAATGGAAGGATAGACTTTATCAAAATCTTCGAGAAGAACATCAAGATCGGCAACAATAGCAATGTCTACTCCAAAGTGTTTAAAGAAATCCCTGTATCGTTTGAAACTTCCTTTGCCGGGAACTTTTACCAAGTTAATGGATGTGGACTTAAAATCCCATCGAGAATCAAGTAGAGACGCTAAATGGGGAAGGATGATTAGTTCAGTATCTCCCTCGACAAGAACAATCTTACTGGAGAAGAATGCCATATTGCTGCTTTCAAACGAGATGATTTGGAACTTATCCCGTTCGGTGATATCTGTAAGATCAATTGGACAACACTCGCCAACGGGTTTTGGAAGATCAGGGAGCCGTCGTTTACATACTTTAATAAATGTTGTTGTTTCGTTGGCCGAAAAAAACAGTGGTGAATGTGTTGTGACGACAACTTGGTGCTTTTTAGAAATAAGTGACAACGCGTTGAAAAGGATATTCTGTGCGCGTGGATGAAGATAAAGTTCCGGCTCCTCAAATAGAAAAAGGAATTTCTCCTTAGTCGGTTTTTCATCAGTTTCTTTATGCCATGTTGCATCTTGTGAAAGTTGGACATAGCTACGCAAAATACTAAATGTGATTGCTCGCTTAAATCCATCACCTTTGTTGTCAACTGGTCCTCGAACTCCATCATCGGCCATAATAGTAGCGTTTGATAGTACAGTCTTGATTTCGGGTGGGGGAATCTCGAGTTCGATAAGAACATTTCTAAAGGTTTCTTGTAGATTTTTTTGGATCGTAGCCTCTATTGCCTTTACCCGATCCATTCTGCCATCTATGACGGTGCCGTCCTCCTGTGTCACGCGATTCAATTTACTCCTAAGTTTCTCAAAGGTTTCAGATGCTTCTGTTAAATCTCCTTCAATTACATCAAGTAGAATCTTTAATAATTTTCCAAACGATGTGCTTTCCTTGGTCTTGAGATCGTCAGTAAGATCTTTGACGGCTGGGATGTATATAGGTTCTGGAAGTATAGCTCGGAGGCTGTTGTCAATACCTGTTGGCAAGGGGATATCAGCAAGCATCATTTGTTCGGGAGGCAATCCAGTAATATATTTCTGAATGATCTCTTTACCAGCTTTTTGCGTTGTTGCAGTAGCCGCTTCTTCGGGTGTTGTAGTCTCGGGATAAGAGGCCAGCAGGATTTCCGCAATATCCTTTCCCTTCTTCAACTTAAAAATTTCATCTAGTTCATCGTCGTGGTACTTGGCATCACGCGGTACCAACGTTACTACTCGCAGTTTAGACGATCCATCTGTGGCATATCGACGTGCGAGCACAATGGACTCATCCTTTACATATGGTGTGATCTTTGTTCGCTGCTCCTCCGTGAGATTTGCTAATATCTTTTCGGTGACGCAGCTAAGATGAGCAGTGATAACGATGTCCTTTTCCGAATCGTAGAATTCGGTCTTTGTGAGCTTCGGGCCATTAATAAAGAGAAGAATCGCTTGGAGTAACGAAGATTTCCCCGCATTATTCTCTCCGATGGCACATACTAAGTTTGATAACTTGCATTGCGTTTCTCGCAAACCTTTATAGTTCTCTACTGCTATTTTTGTCAGTTTCATTCCTTCTCCGATAAAAACCTATTTCTCTATTTCACTTTTTGATTTTTATTCACGATTTTACTCTGAACATAATGATTTCATTAATTTATATGATATTTGTCGAGCGTCATTTGATTAATCCAAAATATAGTAGATACCCATCGATTGTTTATTTTAAATATGTACATATTTGGTTCCGTTGCATGATAGGATACAAGGATATTACCTCGCCCACCAGTACGAGTTGAAATCCTCTGGTAAAAGTGTACCGGTGAGTAGACGGAACAGCGCAATTAGTTTCTCCGAGTCAAGATCGTTTGGTAACCCTGGAACTCTATCGTAGGGCCGGAGTTGGTTGCCGATACGTTCAGAGCGGCCCACCTCGACCTTCACGTCTTCCACTAAGACTTGCGAGGGGCGCGAACATACTTCACCCGTCTTACCGATATGAACGTAAATCGCATACTGCTTTTGTCGATCAAGACAGCCATCGGCGATAGCCATAACTCTTTGGTTGAGCGGTCGATCTGAAGGATCAAGCCACCATCTCTCGTGTTTTCGTGGGATTCTTTCGTGACAAATCACTTGAATCGCGTCGAGCACGTCGGTTGGAAAAATCGGGCGCGGTTTACCGATCTGAGACAAATCATGTCGCCTGAGGAACTCATCAATGTCTGGAGAGAGGTATTCTAAAATGACCGACACAAGTTGCTTGCATACATGGTCGTGAAGTGCGTGTTTAATTTCGGCTGACCAAGGAATCGCCCCTGCGTCAACGAGGCTCAGGAGCAACGCTTTAGCGTACTCCTCTTGGGCGAGAACCGCCAAGGCATAAGAGGTCGGAAATCGTTCGCATTCCAGCATTAACTTAGCATCTTCGACCAAACGATCGCCATTTCCGATAGAGGCTACGATGCCGTTTTTAAAATTGGTTTTGTTCATTGTTCTCATCTGTATAATATTTTTATCTCACACATTTATTCATTTCCGTCCGTTATTTCACTCCGTACGGATCGATATTCATAATTTCCCGTCATTTATCAAGCGTCAGCCGCATCTCGTTTGTGGGCTTGAATCCCAGATTCTCGTACAGATGGCGACCGGCGTCGCTGGCATGTAGTGACACCCATCCGAACCCCTGCTCCCGACACCAGCCGATTATTGCATCCATAATCGATTTCGCCAGCCCGCGTTGCCGATATTCCGGCTCGGTGTACACATTGAGAATCCACGCCCGGCGTGTCTGCGGATCGTGAGGAGCGGATGGAAAGTCTGCGATCACGATGCCACCACCGGCGATAACGCCGTTTACCGTCTCAGCCAGCCATCCACGGTACGAACCGTTCTCGAGACCGGCTCTGATGAAGGGCGCGGACGTCATCTCCATTGCGTCAAGAGCCGCCTCCCCGGTGAACCCCATCTCGCTGAACATGCAGCGGCGGTGACGGATGATCGCCTCCAGATCGGATACGGTTGCCTCCCGGATTTTTATATCGACATTATTCAAGACCTTTAATCCTTGCATAGTCAAATTACTCCGGACTTTTATGGTATTCAACAGCAATTTTTGAATAATCCAGCGCTCCCGTCTGGAAGATAAATTTCCATTCTCCGGTGTGCATCTTTGTATACATCTTACAAACCCGGCCTTTCCAGTGGGAATCCCGTTGGGTTTCCTTATGTCGCCAGAGTGTGTCAATATCGACCACGGCGAAGGCCGCGTCCTGCTCGGCTGAGACTTCAATTTTCACAGTATTGCGTCGGTTATGAATTAGATCGTGGCTATCGAAAAGGTCCTGCCAGTTCTTCCGCCACCTGAACCGATCGAAACGCCCCAGGACAAATTCCCATGTAACCGGATCATGGGCATCACTTGTCGGCGGCCACGGCCAAACCATTTCGGGATGAATTATTGACAGAAAAAGGTCGGGATTCTTTGTATTCCAACCCTTAGTCTCCAGGTCAACCAGCGCCTGAATCTGTCGTTGAATGGATTTCGTCATATAGTCCTTTCTTTGTACCGGTCCTTTTGACCGAATAGAGTCACGTCCTTGTATCCGGCGAATATCTTAGCGCCGTGCGGAACATTTGCCGGAATAAAATACGTTTCGCCTTTTCCATAAACTCTTTTCTGGCCGTCGACGGTCAACTCGATCTGGCCATCGAGGACGACACACCATTGCGCCGCGTGAGTATGTACGCCGACCATGGCTTCCTTTTCGAAACTCATGAAAATGATCTGGCTATCCTTGCCCTGCACCAAATATGAACTCAAGCCGTCAATCGGAATGTCGGCCGGTGGAAGGCTTGTTATCACGCCCGGGAAAAAACTACTGTCATCCATGTTTTACTCCTTATGTTTTTACGTTCATTTTTCCGTACGGACTGATGTTACTCATAAGTTGGCCTTTTGTCAAGCCACTTTTACTACCTGAAGAAATCGGAGGTTGCACGGAGATTTACGAAGAAATAAATTTCGGATTGATTTTCACTACCCGGACGGTTTATATTAACCGCTGATGGCGACCATTCAGGAAACATCGACAACATTATCCAACAGCGGGAGCGATCCATGTGCGGACGAAAGACACTGACCAAAGGCAAAATGGAGATCATCGAAGAACTCTCCATCAAGGAATGGGATAATACGTTCGACATTCAGCCGAATTATAATGTCGCTCCGACGACCATCATGCCGGTTATGCTCCACGATGACGGGCGCGTTGTGCGGCCGATGCGTTGGGGCCTGATCCCGGAATGGGCCAAAGACGCTGACAGCCTGCCAATCCTGATCAACGCCCGCTCTGAATCGTTGACCACCAAACCGTCGTTCCGCGGACTGTTAAATGCCAACCGCTGTGTAGTGATTACTGACGGTTATTTTGAATGGCAGAAAAGCGGCGCCGTCAAACAACCATTCTTCATCCACAACCCGGCTGAAAAACTCCTGCCGATGGCTGGTTTGTATGGGCGGTGGATTTCATCGGACGGACAGGCTTATATCACCTATACGGTCATTACTACTCCGGCCAATACGCAACTGCAAATCATTCACCAGCGCATGCCGGCCATCCTGACACCGGAACAGATCGACGTCTGGATCGATTGTCGCCAGTTCGATCAAAAGATTGCACTGGAATTGATACAACCTTCCTCGGTTCCACTCGCGGCCATCCCGGTCTCGAACTTCGTCAATTCTGTTAAAAACAATTCGCCGCAATGTCTCCAGCCGATCGGCCTGCATGATTAGTCATAAAATCGCTGTTACCGGAATCGTTCAGGGCATCGGCTTTCGGCCGTTCATCTATAATCTGGCGCAAAGGTTGCAACTGACCGGCAATGTCTGCAATTCCGCCCACGGCCTAGAAATCGTCATCCAGGGCGCGCCCGAACAAGTTGCCCGGTTTGAAAAGACAGTACGGGAAACGCCGCCGCTGCACAGCCGCATCGATTATTTTCAATGCGACGAGACAATTCCGAATCCGGA
>JAZDEI010000073.1:0-3073 GCA_043808945.1 Fidelibacterota bacterium
TGAACCGGCTGATGAAAATGTCATTCACGAATTCCTGAAGTTTGCCGCCAAATATACCCGACCGTTCACTATTCCAGGAATTGTACAACGAATCGAAGTTGACCAACACTCTGTCGAAAAGATCGCCCGGAAATATCTCGTGGCGGTGCTTTCGGCGGCGGCGACGTATCATTATATCAAAACCAATTGTCGGCATGATTTCGTGATCGAACTGTCCGTTGATGAAACCGATATTCCGCAGAGTCCGCTGGAGTTGTTCTTTATCCTGGCAATGGCGGCCTGGCAGAAATTGCCATTGGCCACGATTGCCCCGAAGTTTTCCGGCCGCTTCAACAAAGGCGTCGATTATGTCGGCGATCCGGCGAAGTTCGTTAATGAATTCTGCCAGGATGTCGCCGTCGTAGATTTTGCGATGCATGAGTTTGCCCTTCCGGAAGGATTGAAACTCAGCGTTCATTCCGGCAGTGATAAATTTTCGCTCTACCCGCACATTCATCAAATTATCTTGAAAAGCGGCGCCGGTATGCATCTCAAGACGGCCGGAACGACCTGGCTCGAGGAATTGATCGGCCTGGCTGCGGCGGATGGCGACGGTTTGATAATGGCGCTGGAAATCTACCGGCAGTCATGTGAACATTACGAGTCATTAGTCAAACCCTACGCCACCGTGCTGGCCATCGACCGGACGGCCTTGCCGTCTCCCTCGGTCGTAAACGGCTGGAATTCACGCCAGTATGTAGCGGCTCTGCGCCATGACCAGAATGAAAAACTATATAATCCGCATCTCCGCCAACTTCTGCACGTCGGCTACAAGATCGCGGCCCAGATGGGAAACGAATATCTGTCGGCGTTGGATAAATATGCCGGATTTATCGCGCCGAATGTAACGGACAATCTCTACAAACGCCATATCCAGCCGCTGTTCTTCGACCGTGAAGCGTAAGGCATGATGATTGACCGGTAACCGGTATCCAGTAACCAGTTACCGGTAACCAGCAAAGTTCCCAATCTTTTTAGCGTTGTTAAACCGGGCTTGAAAAAGTGTTTGCCTTTCGGGGAATTAGTCAATAAACTTGAATCAGTTTAAAAGTGATTTGTAAATGATAAGCAAAATTAATATTAAAAACGGCTGGATTTTATCAGACACAAACGTCTGTCGAAATCACCTTGAGGAACTTGGTTATGGAACATGATCTGACACTAATTCCTCCGGAAGGTCAATTGCTTATCTATCAGGATGGTGCTCTGCATGTCCAGGTCCGCATCGACGGTAAAACTGTCTGGCTGACCCAGCGGCTTATGGCAGAGCTTTACCAAGTCTCACTTAAAACCGTAAATGAACATATTGTCAATATCTATGAAGAAGGCGAACTCAATCCGGCGGCAACTATCCGGAAATTCCGGATAGTTCAAATCGAAGGTAATCGTCAGGTCTCCCGTATTATTGAACATTATAATCTCGACACCATTCTCGCGGTAGGTTACCGTGTTCGTTCCGCCCGTGGTACCGCCTTCCGCCAATGGGCTACGATAAGGCTATCTGAACTGCTTATCAAGGGTTTCACCATGGATGACGAACGACTAAAAGCCGGTCGCACCTTAGGTGACGAATATTTTGACGAACTGCTTGAACGGATTCGTGAAATCCGTGCCTCGGAGCGGATGTTTTACCTGAAAATTACCGATATATATGCTACCAGCATCGATTATAATCCTAAAGCCGGGATTACACAAACCTTCTTTGCTACTGTGCAGAATAAACTTCACTGGGCCATCCATGGTCATACGGCCGCCGAAATCATCTACGAGCGCGCCAATGCTAAAAAACCGTGCCTGGGACTTACTACCTGGAAGAATGCTCCCCTCAGCCCCATCCGGAGATCTGATATTACCATAACCAAGAACTACCTTAATGAAGAAGAAATCCGCGAACTCAATCGTGTGGTTACCATGTACCTTGACTATGCCGAGGATCAGGCCCAACGACATAAGCCCATGCACATGGCCGACTGGGTGGAGAAATTAGATGCGTTTCTCGAGTTCAACGAACGCAACATTTTAACCCATGCGGGCCGGATTTCACAGGAAATGGCCGAAGAACGCGCCCAGCAAGAATTCACAAAATACGAGAACGAACGGTGTAACCTTGAAGCAACAACGAAAATAAGCGATTTCGATCGGTTTGTCGAGAAAACTAAGGATATGGAAGATAAAACTAACAAAGTTCTGATCGTTGGTAAGGAGACTAAAAGTAAAAGCAGAAGAATCAGATGAGGAACCCCTGACTCCGAATCGATTACCCAAAACCTGTTATCATTAATTCATAATCAGAGCAAACTCGGTGGTTTTACTTGAATATCGGAAGGAAAATCCCGGCCGCAATGGCTGAACCGATAATCCCACTACCCGCAGAAATGACACGTATTTCTCATGCAAAAGCGCCAGAAATAATAGTTGACGTGAGTTCGGCGTAAGATAGTTACTTGGCAGATCGTTCAAAACTGTTAAAACAGTTACCACTTTAATTGAAATTTGAGAGCAACCCCCGAATTAATTCGGGGGTTATACCCAATAAATAACATTTATAAACCGTTTCAACCTGCCCGACTACGTCATTCCCTGGCAGGCGGGCGGTTTTAATAAACTAGGTCGAACTCATGGCGATTAGTAAAATAAAGCAAAAAAGAGCTTGCATAATTCAAAAAAACATTTAGATTGAGTATGTAGGTTTTGTTAAATAAGGAAATCCCGAAAATCGTGTGCTCTTTTAAATGGTGAGAACTTTTTTCTGACAAGCGGAAATGTCGTATAAGAGGGAAATCACGGCGAAAAATCCGACCTGCCTGTCCCAACCTATCGGGATGCAGACAGTTGTACTGAAAAAACTTCCATTTACCTGAAAATCTACCCTTTAACTGCTCCTGATTCCCCAAACATACAAATTATCTTCAAAAAGCGCTTCCAAACTTCCGAAAAGTCCTTTTAAGGATTGGAAAGCGTAAAAAACTTCCTAAAAGTATTTGATAACTATCCCACAGCATTTTTAAACTTCCCAAAAGTACTTTTAAACTAT
>JAZDEI010000074.1:0-2709 GCA_043808945.1 Fidelibacterota bacterium
GTGCATCGGAATGATCCAGATAAATTTGGCCGCCGTGTTGTCCGACGAGAGATTTCGAAATTGCCAGTCCCAAACCGACGCCATCCGGCTTGGTACTGAAGAAAGCCTCAAAAATCTGAGACTGGATTTCCGGCGGAATCGGTGCACCTGAATTTAGAAAACGGATAGCGGTTTGACCATTTTCGGCATTCAGCGAGACCGCGACCTGTGATTGTTCAGAAGCCGCTTCCAATCCGTTTTTAATCAGATTAAAGAAGCAGTGCCGGATTTTCCCGGGATTGACCCTGGCCCGTGCTTGACCGATCACATTGATATCACCGTCTGGAAAATCGCGCTTGAGTTCGGTAATGATATTATCGATTAGTTCTCTCAAGTCGCAGATAACCAGGTTGGCTTCAAATGGCCGGGCGTAAGTCAGGAAGGAATCGACGATCTGCGCCAGGCGGTCGACTTCACGCCCGATGGCTGTGGCAAAATTGACGATTGTCGGTGAATTGCCGACTGACTCGAGCAGGAGTTCGGCGTTGATTTTCATGCCGCCCAGCGGATTGCGAATTTCATGGGCGACCGAGGCCAGGAATTGTTTATTTTCCTTTTCGCGTTGCAGAATGTCAGCCTGCATTTTCTGCATCGTATTGCCGAGAAATCCAATCTCGTCGCGACGAGGCCGCAGGGCCGGCAATTCATTCCGTCCCTGACCGATGCCAAGCGCATATTGCGTCAGACGGTCGAGCGGCCCGGTCAGCGTCCGTGCCAGTAGTAAAACCAGCCCGATGCTGATGATGAGAATAACAGCGGTCAGGCTGAGGATTTGATTGCGCAAACGCGCCGTACTTTCGAGAAAACCCGCGCTGGCATCCAGGCCGAGTATCACGGATTTATCATTGTGCAATGGTATTGCGGCAAATACTGATTTATAGTAGTGACCGGAGCGATCCGAAAACAGCGGTGTCGTTACGATCTGTTCGGTCGCAGCGTGCTTAATTTCAGTTTTGTGAAGCATACTCGATTTCAGGGCACTCGTTTCGTTGCCGGCCACCAGCAATATAACCCCACTCTGATCGACCAAATAAATTGTCTGCGCCGCGAATAGTTCAATCTGCCGGTCAAATTGCCGGATCAGAGGCTCTTTCAATGCTGACACTTCCGGATAATCGACGATGGACTTGACTAAAGCAGGATCGAGCTGACCGACAATGATTCTGGCATTTTGTTGAAGTTGCTCCGCCAATTGGATTTCGAGCGTTTGGCGCGTCTGCCAGTAAATCGGAAAGGTAATGGCGACCGTGACGAACAGCACCAGTAGACCGGTAAACAACGCAAATTTCCAGGCGAGTTTTATCGGTGGAAAATTGCCGTTTCCCGGCAGGCGACTTTTTAAACGGTTAAACATACGTCAATTAAGAATCACTCTGCATAGTTCAAAGATTGATCGGGCAGGCGCAGACCTGCCGGAAAATGCGCAAAAAATTACCGCCCATGATTTTCTCGACTTCTGCCTCTGAATAACCTTCTTCCAGCAATGCCGCAGTCAACAATGGAAACTTAGAAACGTCGGTCAGCTCTGTCGGCCAGACTTCAATCCCATCGAAATCCGATCCGATCCCGACATGATCGATGCCGATCAGGTTGACGATGTAATTGATATGATCGACAATATCACTTAGCGTCGCAGAACGCAAATTCGTCAGAAAATACGGGTAAAAACATACACCGATTATACCACCACCGGCCGCGATCGCCTGCATCTGACTGTCAGTAAGATTTCGGGAATTATTGCATAGTGCCCGGGCGTTGGAATGCGAAGCGATGATCGGATTTTTCGTGGTCGCCAGAATATCGGTGATGGTTTGAATGCCGACATGTGAAACGTCGATAATCATGCCAAGTGAATCCATTGTAGTAATGACCTGCCGTCCAAAATCACTCAAACCTCGCGTAGAACTTTCGTTATCTCTGGCTGAAACCGCCCAGTCGGTGCTGTTATTCCAGGTGATGGTCATACCGCGCACGCCGAGATTAAACAAATTGATCAGGTTGTCGAGGCTATTCTCAATATGATGTCCACCTTCCACGAAAATGATTCCGGCAATTTTTCTACCATTAATGGCGCTGTCTAAGGCCGAATAAGTCCTGACCATCTGAATATCTTCCGGACTAGCCGCAAACTCGGAAATAAGGCGATCGTATTGATCCAGAGCGTGTTGGTAAAAACCGCTTGTGTACGTATTCGGACTGGCCCAGATCGCGAAAATCTGGGCATCCATTCCGCCGCTTTGCAGGCGCGGAATGTCGGTATGCAGAGTTGAATGCAGGTTGGCTAAATGATAATGTGAATTGGCAGCCATCTGTTCCGAAATGTCGTTATGCATATCGGCGACGCGAATGTAATTGTGAACCGTCTGCAGGAACGTCGTGAAGTTGGTTTGATCGGTCGTTGTAGTCAAAGTATCGGGATGGTAGCCGATTTTAGAGCAGACGATCCGCAGAGTGGCAGTGGCAGGTTTATTTAGATAGACGGGCGCGATATCGGCCGGTCGAATTTCAGAAAGGCCGCCGGATTCACCTCCATCCAATTGCAACATCTTGCGCGTGATCTGTTTGTGACCGACCCGAATCGTGTACAAATAAACGCCCGCGCTTCCCTGGCTTTTCCAGGTCGCTGAGTAGGAACCTTTGGTTAAAAATTGTTTGCGATGGTCGATCGTC
>JAZDEI010000075.1:0-3798 GCA_043808945.1 Fidelibacterota bacterium
GGCCTACCACTCCATAGCGGCCACCGGAAGGATTTATCGCCAAACTGAATCCGTTATACTTGATATTGTCAATCCAGTTATTCTGGCTGATCGTCAGGTCAAACATCTGCTTCATGCGCGCCATCCCGGCCGGATTATAGAACATTGCTCCACTGCCAAACTCCCGCGTCGTCATCGCGTTCGCCAGGGCACAACCCCGCGCATCCGTTCCAACACTCAAAAACTGAAATCCCGTCTGCGCTAACTTGACATCCCCCGCCTGCAGGATATTTACTGTAATGAATATGATCAACGCAAGGCCGTATATAATCTGTTTCTTTCTATCCCTGTTTTGAATCATCACATAGCTCCTCAAACAGCCTAACGAACAATCAGAATTTTACGGGTCGTATGTTCACCTTTTTTCCAGATGAGTTCGTCGGTATTCAAGTCCTTAATATCGTCGGTAACTTCAATATAAGCAATATACAAGCCACTGACCACGACTTGTCGCGAGGAAGTCAGCAAATTCCAGGGCTCATCACCAGAACCGTTGGTATGGTGAATGGTTTGGATATGGTCTCCCCGCTCGGTGAATATTTTTATATCACACCGACCAGGAATATTCAAAAACATGATTTTATCCTTTTGATTAGGATATTGCAGTTCACTCGCCTTGAGATTAAATGGATTAGGTACGACTCTGATATCCTTGAATGACACGCCCTGTTGCCGTTGTAAATAAGCCGGTTCGGTCGTGCGTGAATAAAACCGACCACTCTCCAGCCGACCGGTTGGATTAAATATTCCACTGGCGTTGTTAGAGCCGTCATTGACCGAAACCAAATGATAATAATAGGAATAACCACGCACTGCACTCACATCGCTGTACTCATAGGTTCCTTTAGGCACCTCTGCCAGGTACTGGAATACGGTGTCCGGGCGACCGACACCACGATAGATGCGATAACCCACAAAATCGGCCTCTGCTTCCGAGGGGCTGGCGCCCCAGGTGAGTTTTATCCGATCTCCACCGGATTCTACGCTGAAATAAATTGCAGGAAGCGGAGGTTGCGGAATTCCGAAGCCGGCGTCATAATTTCGTTTTGCACGGCTAAAGGTTAGTAATAGTGAATCCATACCGGTATAAAACCACTGATTTTTATAACGATCAGCGGATTGATCGCTGTACTTAATTCCTGCGACTGATTGATCAGACCAGGTTACACTATAGCTATTGTTAGGATTATCTTTGGCTTTCTTCCAGGCCCGACCGACTGTTTCACACATCGGTCGACTCAGACCGGCTACTGCTTCAGCTTCAACTATCGTTACGCTCTCACCGGGTGCTAAGTCCCATGGGCCATAACATATCCACTGATTAGTGCCACCTCCGTCACCGTGAATAGTATATGGAACCAGCCGATTCAGAATATCAGCATTAGTGTATTTTTCCCACATGCGCCCATTTTGGCTTGCACCGCCAATAATTGATGTGCCTCCCATCCCGGTGCCATAAGGAATTCCGGACATCATATCGTATATCTGGCTCATTTTAGTTACATCACTCAAGGAGAGATCATTAAGACCGGGATACGTATCACCGGCATGCCAACCCAGGACTGCCGGTTGAAGCGGATCATCCGATTTATCGGTGGCACTGCGATCGACATGCAGGATTGCTGTTCCGACGAATTGCGGCGAAGCCAGGCGTCCGTCACGGGTAATATACGGACCTCCAATGTTATCATAAGTCGTCACCCGTTCGGCTTGTCCGAACCAGCTGATTGCACATCTGAGCCAGTTAACCGGACCATCGGCTTCGGTTATTTGCTGATTAACATGGGATGGATAATCTTCCCCCCGGACGGTGACCCAGGTATATTTTCCCCAGGTTTGATTACCGTCAGTGATTTCGGCGCCTTCGCGACCGCCTTGATATCGGGTGCCCCAGCCAACCCGAAAATCGTGGATCGTATCATTTAGCACCTGAACGGGAGTAAAATCGACATAACCGGTATTAGTGTAAGTAAATTCCTTAATTATGTAATTATCGTGATAAGGTTGGCTGAATACGTAAACTTTCTGAGTCATGGTGATCCCGGCGGAAGTATTAACTACATTCAGGATTACCCGATCAGCATTCTGGTTCGGATTAAAGTCATCCACATCGGACAAAAATGCCGAAACCAGGTTGTTCTTTCCAACAAATATTGATGGGATTTCAAATTTACTGGTCTGCTTCAAGGTAATCGGAAAGAGCGAATATTTGGCCCAGGCTTTAACAATCGACATTGCCCAGAAATCATAATGTTGCCCTTTTGCATCGGTAAAATCTTTACAAGTTATCCAGGCACGTTTGATGACCGAATTATCCTGCTTTAAATAGTCAGCCGGCCAACGTAATCCTTCGTACCAAATATTATTCCAGCCGCGTTCCGAACCGTAAGAGCTAATCTGACTTTGAAGCGATCCAATTCTAAAATAACGCATTTCATTTTCATCGACCTGAGCCAGTCCGATTATAAATAATGATGCGATTATCAATCCAATTTTCAATGTCCGCTGATATTTCATAATCTTTATACCATTAAGTTAAAAGGTGATTTTCAAACCGAATTTAATTTCCCGGGGATAGAGAAAAGTAAATGAAGTATTATTGGGCATATCTATATATGCTTTCTTATCGAGAATTTCTTTTTTTACCCAGCTTTTACTTTGGACTTCCCAGGCGCCATCGGTGTACTGAACGTACTGACCAGTCGGTTGATCGTAATAGAGAACTCTCGCATCCGGAGAACTAAGAGACGTATAATCATTCGTTTCCTGCATAGGTACATAATCGGTTTCACGCTGACGATACACTCCGATACGGTCACGGCCGTGTTCGATGCCTTCCTCGAAATCGAAATGGAGTGAAGCCATATAATCCAGATAGTCCTGATTACTGGTAAATCCGGCATAACTCAGGTATTTCAGATTAAAGAGATTCGTGACATCAATATAGGCCTGAATCTGGAATTTATTGAAAGTAAGGTTTTTAATAATTCTCGTGCTGAAATTCCAGCTATCGCGCCACTGGACATTATTGATCAGCCCCGGTACGTAATTGGGATTGTAGGTCGCATAAGCGCCCTGCGTCCAGGTTGTCAGAACATTCAGATTCCAACCTCCCAACGGGTAGATACCATTAAACTTCGGACCAAATTGCATAGGTGAATGCAGATCGAAATTTGCCCGCGCATAGGGTTGCGGATGGGGTTTGGTCTGATAAGGATTATCCATCAGATAGGTGCGCTGGGTGCTGGGATCCTGGAAATATTTCTGAATCCCAAAGTAACCGTAAGAACTGATCATATACGTATAGTTTATAAATCCGGTCAGCCAGGTTCCGGTGCGTTTATCAAGGGTAATTTCAAATCCGCGAATATCTTCATAATTGTTGTTCTCAGCCCTGTAATATTGAACCGCGCTATTGATATTCTGATAATAAACCCAATTAATCTGACTGGTGACATCTTTATAGTAAGCCGCCAGATTTAACAACACCTGATTAAAAAGATTGTGAGAATAACCGAGCTCATACGAGACGGTTTTTTCCATTGCCAGATCAGGATTTCCTAAATAGGTCACGAGCCCGTTGGCTTCCCTTTGAATCCTAAAGCGATAGGTAGAGGCAGGTTCCGAACGGTAATGGCCATAATTGAAATATAGTTTTGAATTTTCAGTAATCGGATGAGAAACACTTAAACGCGGACTGAGAGTTATTCCGACTTTCGACTTCTTAGTCTTGGCTGAATCTTCGAGTGTCGAGCCATA
>JAZDEI010000076.1:0-30834 GCA_043808945.1 Fidelibacterota bacterium
ATTCTGGAATTTGCGCCGAACTGCAAATTCAAAGACTGTACGCATACCCACGAGACTGGCTGTGCCGTTATCGAAGCCGTCGAAAAGGGTGAAATCGACCGCGCCTCCTACGAAAATTACCTGAAAATGGAGCGTGAAAAAGCCCATTTCGAAGCAACCGTTGCCGAGCGGCGCCAACGGGACAAAGCCTTCGGCAAGATGCTCAAGAATTATCAGAAAGACCAGCGCAAAAACAAACCCTGAGCACTGGCAACTCGTTATCCGTAAAACGTCGGGACAACTCGAAACCCGGAACTCGCGACTTTAACAAAACCTTCGGATTTTATTGAAAATCTTTTAACTTTTCACAATAACTTATGAAGAATCAAACCAAAGTAACCTGCCAGATCACCAAACGGGAAATGTCACCCGATCAATGTTATCCGGTCAACACTCTGCGAAACAGTATGTTAAATCTCATCCGGGAAGATTTTCCGGACATCGATTCGAACGGGTGCATTTCGATTGCCGTCGTGAATGACTACCGCCGGAAATATATCACGAACCTGATCAGCCAGGAGAGCGGAGAAGTTCGCGACCTGGAGCAGGAAGTCGTCGAAGCCATTTCCGGCAATAAAATCCTGTCGGAAAACATCGAAGATCAGATCGAGGAAAAGAGAACTTTAGGTCAGCGGGTTGCTGATAAAATCGCGGCGCTCGGCGGCAGTTGGACTTTTATCCTGATCTTCTTTTCCTTCATTTTGTTCTGGATCGGGATCAATATCTGGTTGTTGACGGTCAAGCCATTCGATCCATACCCGTTTATCCTGCTGAACCTGATTCTCTCCTGTCTGGCCGCCATTCAGGCGCCAATAATTATGATGAGCCAGAACCGCCAGGAGCACAAAGATCGCATCCGGAACGAGCATGATTATAAGATTAATCTGAAAGCCGAACTCGAAATCAAGATGATGAATGAAAAGATCGATCACCTGATTGTTCATCAGAACCGGCGCCTGCTCGAGATCCAGGAAATTCAGGCCGACTTCCTGGAAGACATCCTGAAAATTGTCAAACATCCATCCGAAGAATGAAAATAACCGATTCAACCGGTTTTAACGGGAAATGTACATCCATTTAATCCTGATCTACTTTGGCATCCTGATCGGTGTCATTTTCGAAGGCGAAATGGTCGTCCTGTCATCTGTAATTGCGGCTCATCATGGTCATCTCAATATCTGGATCGTGCTGGCGATTGCCTTTACCGGAACGATTTGTTCCGACTGGTTTTATTTCTTTTTAGGTCGGCGGCACGGCAAGTCCTGGTTGGATAAAAAGCCTAATTTGCAAAAGAGAATCGCCAAAGTTCATTACTGGCTCGAAGAACACCCGGTGCTGATTATCGTCCTGTACCGTTTCATGTATGGTTTTCGCACGGTGACGCCGCTCATGATGGGTACCAGCAGTCTGAGAATCCGGACTTACGTTTTATACAGCCTGATCAGTATCCTTATCTGGGCTTGCTTTTATGTTGGAACCGGCTATGCTTTCGGTGAAATTATCCGGCATTACTTAGCCAGTTTGAAAAACGTCGAGTTTTACGTAATCGGCTTTCTGGTTCTGGCCGGGCTGATAACCGTTCTGGTAAAAAAGCGGGAGTAGATTTGCGCCCACAGAAAGGAATCGCAGTAGTATGAACTTTAATAAATTTACCTGCCTGTCCATGGTTTGCCTTGTCATGGCAATTTTTACAAGTTGCGGGAATACACAGCGACCGCTAACTATCGGTATCGCCGAATTCAATCAGTCGCCGATGAATGCCGAAACCGAAAAAGGTGTGCTGGATGCCTTGCGCGATTCCGGTTACGTCGCCGGTCAGAACGTTAAATTCATCATTCAGAATGCCCAGGGCGATTTCCCGACCGTCAATGCCATCGCCCGAAATTTCACGACCGGACGGGTCGATCTGATCTGTTGCCTGGCGACGCCGAATCTGCAGAACTGTTTGAACCTGTCCAAGGATGTGCCGATCGTTTTTACCAGCGTCGCCAATCCATTTCTGGCAGGCGCCGGCCGTACTGAGACCGATCATCTACCGAACGTCACCGGCATTGCCACGCGCTCGCCTTTTGATGAAACCATCGCGATTATCCGGGAAATTCTACCGAATATCAAAGTCATCGGCACGCTCTATACTCCCTCGGAAATCAACTCAGAGTATTATCTTGAATGCCAGAAAGCGGTCGCCGCGAAAAATGGCCTGACGGTCATCGCACTTTCGGTCAATACGACGAGTGAACTGACCGACGCCGCCAATGCCTTGGCGTCCAAAAAGATCGACGCCATCTATCAGATCTCCGACAATCTGACCAATCTGGGATTCGAGGCGATCGTCAAGGTCGCCAATCAGGCGCGCCTGCCACTGTTCTGCAACCAGACATCGGAAGTCGAACGCGGCGCGGCGGTCGGGGTCGGCTGGAATTTTTACGAAGCCGGTTATGAGGCCGGAAAAATCATTCCCGGCATCCTGCGCGGTGCCAAACCGGCCGATATTCCGATCAAATATATGACCGGCGCTAAAGTCACGCTCAACCTGCCCGCCGCCCGGATTCAAGGGCTGGTCATACCGCAGACCATAATCGATCGGGCCGATGAAGTTATCCGATAACGCTGTGGCGCAAATGCTGTCATTTAACACAGTTTCTAATCCCTCATGCCAACGCAGGAGCATTGACGTGAGAATAAAAAAAGCAGACCTGGACTTCAAAATGATCCGAGAAAAAAAACTACGCGGATTAATTCTAACTGGCTTTCTATTATTTGGCATCTGCGCCTGTGAAAAAAATCTGACTGAAGAAAAACAACAGGATATCTGGGAATATTCCACGCCGGCAGAACAGCAGATGAATTCGGCGATTCTCGATTCAGCTTTTATACAGGCTGAATCAGCCTCGTTTATTAACGGACTTTTAGTCATCAGAAACGGGTATATCGTCGCGGAAAATTACTATAATGGCTACTCTAAATCCAAACCGCATAATGTCATGTCCGTTTCGAAAAGCTTTCTGTCAGCCACTGTCGGAATTGCATTTCAGTTGGGATATCTCGACAGTCTTGAGGAAAAGGTTATGGATTATTTCCCAGAGTATGTTTACCTGAATATGGATTCCCGCAAATACGATATTACCATCCGGCATCTGCTGACCATGCGCATGGGCATTATTGATGAATCGGAAAATAACTATGGCGCCTATTGGCAATTTTACAATTCCAACAATTGGATTAAAACCACCATTGAAGCGCCGTTGATATTTAATCCCGGTGAAAAAATGCGCTATAACACTTTTCTGACTCACCTGCTTTCGGCGATCATTACAAAAGCAACTCAGCAAAGCACCCGGAAATTCATGACAAAATATTTGTGTGAGCCTTTGGGTATCGACATTGGCGAATGGGAACGGGATCCGCAGGGCTATTATTTCGGCGGAAACTCGATGCATTTCACACCACAGGAAATGGCTATGCTCGGTTTCCTGTCTTTGAATAAAGGAAAAATCGATAATGTCCAGATTGTCTCTGAAGATTGGGTCGATTTGACATTGACTGCCAGTACGAATATTGCTGTTCCCAGCGTATGGGGTGCCTTGAAGAATTATAACTACGCCTGGTTATGGTGGCTGGGACAAATAAATGACTATGACCTATTCATGGCTTACGGCTACGGTGGACAGTTCGTCATCGTCTTTCCCGATCTGAAATTAATCGTCGTATCCACTGCCACCAACAATGTCGATCCCGATATGTCCACTGTTCAGGAATGGACTATTTTCGATATCATCTCACAGTACATATTACCTTCCATAACCTCGTAAATATAATATAAGGAGAAAACAATGAACAAAGTCTGTCAACCTGCGCAACCGTCCGGAGCGATTTACGGTCTGGGATTCATCGGAGCGGCAATCTATTATATCAGTCATGCCACCGGTTTCTGGATTGGAGTCCTGGGATTTTTGAAAGCCATCATCTGGCCGGTTTTCTTTGTTTTCGAAGGGCTGAAACACTTCCTGATGTAGTCTTTATTCTTTTCCCCGACTATTTTCGCTTTGATAAAATACTTCTCCTATCTTTTCCAGATGAGCGTTGGAATTATTGACATGTGTCTTACAAATATATTTTGGCTTACATTTTTAGATTGTCTAACTTACGTTGGTATATTTGAAAGGCAATAAGAGATGGAGCAAGCGATTGTAACAGTCAAAGGTCAAATGGTCATTCCTGCGTCGCTACGTAAAAAATACAAGATTGACGCCGGAACGATTATTCATTTTCGTGAAGAAGAAGACGGTTTGAAAATGATTCCGATTACTTCCCAGACTATCGACAATAATGTCGGATTTTTAAAAACACATGGAAAATTGCTGCAAGCCTTGATGGAAGAAAAAAAACGCGAACGTGAATTATGAAGCGCTACGTTTTTGACAGTTTCGCTCTGCTGGCTTATGCTGAAAACGAATCCGGCTCCGCCACCGTCAGCACCATTCTGAAAGACGCTCTCGCCGGTAAAGCCGTAATTTTTCTTTCTGTGATAAACTGGGGTGAAATGTATTACATCGCCTATCGGGAAGGCGGTCAGGATACGGCTGAAACGTACCGCACCAATTTTGAGCAATACCCGATCAAGATTGTCGATACCGATAAAGAACTTACCTTGCTGGCCGCCACCTTAAAAGCCACCAATAAAATTTCATACGCTGATGCGTTTGCGGCAGCTCTGACAAAGTTAAAGAACGCTGAGTTGGTGACCGGCGATCCCGAATTTAAACAACTGGAAGATGAAATTAACATCGTCTGGATATAACTGTCTGGGACTAAATTGGATTTAATCAATACCTATCCGACAAATATCTCCCGCCCTTTCGTCAAGTACCCAAAAGGCGAATCCAAAGGCCGGGTCGAAATTCACCGGCCGGAAGGCGTCACCGCGCCGACGATCAGCATCATCATTCCCACGATGGGCGCCGTCCGGCAGGAATTTTTACCGGGATTATTGGCCCAGATCGAACGGCAGACCTTTCACAATTTCGAGGTAATTCTGATCATCGGCGATACCCGCCAGGGTCGCGCGATCAATTGCGGTGCAGTAATTGCGCAAGGTAAATATTTAGTCACCTTCGATGACGACACGCGACTCGGTTCCGATGATCTGTTAGAAAAAATGCTGGCTCTGGTAGAAGCACACCCTGAAATCGGCATGGCCGGTGTCGCTAACCTGGTTCCGGATAATGCAACATGGTTTGTGCGGCGGACAATGCGGGAATTGCCGCGGCGAACTTCACCGGTTGTCGCTGAAATTACCGATAGTGACATGGCCGAGCACCCTTGTTGCATGATCCCGCGCAAGGTTTTTCTGCAAATCGGCGGTGAAAACGAATTGATCCCGCGCGGCCTCGATCCCTATTTACGGCAGGAAATCCGGCGAGCTGGTTACCGGGTAGTCGTGCTGCCGGAACTTTACATTCATCACCTGCCGCCCAAAACTTTCCGCAAGTTCGTGCGGCAATTCTATCGCAACGGCAAGATGGCGGCTTACGTCAATAAATTCTACCCGCAATTCGTTGTCGAACTTACGACCGAGCACGGCACCGCGGTCGCTCCGAAGCGCTCGACCTTCGTCCGGATCGTCAGCTACATTTGGCGTCTGTTAAAAACCATTGGAACTTTGCGCTTATTTTATTTACTTAGTCTGGTGTTATATTTGAGTGGTTATCTGATCGGTTATCTGACCTTGAACGAACAGGATGCGTAGTAAATTTTCACTCTTGATTCCAGGCGATTTCCCGCCGGTAGTCAGCGGTATCGCGACTTATTTTTACCAGATCTGGCGTTTGTTGCCGACCGAAAATAATTACATTCTTTGTCCGCGGGATAATGGCTATGAGCAGTTCGATCAGGACGCCCGGCTCAACACCATCCGGCGCCAAATTTCCTCCGGGGATTCGACCCGCGACAAATTACTCAAAGGTCTGCTTTATGCGTTTTGGACATTGATTCTGCATCGAAAGTACCGCTTCCATAAAATTCACTGCGGGCAGGTACTCTCTTCCGGATTCGCCGGTTGGCTGATGCATAAATTGTTCGGCGTACCGTACGTCATCTATGTTTATGGTTCGGAAACTTACCGGTTCGGGCGGAACCGACTATTCATAAAATGTATTAAAGTCTTCCTGATGAACGCTGAATTGATTATTCCGAACAGTCATTTCACCCGCGATGAATTCCTGGCGTTGGGCATACCGCCTGAAAAATTCCGGATCGTCACGCCGGGTGTCGATACGACCAGATTCAAACCGGCCATAAAAGATTTATCTTTAATGGAAAAATATGACCTGACCGGGAAAACTGTCCTATTGACGGTCGCCCGGCTCGACGAGCGGAAAGGACACGATATTGTCATTCAGGCAGTAGCCGACCTGGCCCGGCAATTTCCGCAAATCGTGTATCTGATCGTCGGTCGTGGCCGGGAAGAGGAGCGGTTACGAAAATTATCCGCCGAATTAAATATCTCCGACCGGGTTATTTTCTGCGGATATGTCGCGGATAACGACCTGCCTAAATTTTACAACCTTAGTGACATTTTCATCCTGCTGAATCGCCAGACTTCCGACGATCCGCGCCTGCGCGGTGATTACGAAGGTTTCGGAATCGTCTTCTTAGAAGCGGCGGCCTGCGGTAAACCGGCCATTGCCGGTAACTTTGGTGGGACGGCCTCTGCGGTTTCCGATGGGCAATCAGGGCTTATTATCGATGGAACGGATCAAACCGTCGTCCGGCAGACAATTGTGACTCTTATCGAAAATTCATCTCTAACCAAACAACTCGGGCAATTTGGTTTGGAACGTGCCCGGCGTTATTTTGACTGGCGGATAATCAGTGAGGAGATTGCTCGATTTTTATGACACAAATTGATCTTCAGCATCAAACCCGCGCGGCGGCTTTTCAGACGGCAACTTCCGTTAGAGTGCGCAACCGGGCATTACCATTGGCCGCTCAGATCGAGGGGCGTTTCTTAGATACAGGTTGCGGCAACGGCCTGTTCCTGCTCGAATATTACGCATCGAATCGGGGGCGGGCAGTGGCTTTTGGAATAGATTATGACCGCCGCGCCATCGCGGAAGCGGGCACCCTTTTCAAAGATAATTCCGCGCCAGCCGACCGTTTGCTCGTCGGTGATGGTTTTCAATTGCCGTTCGACAATGAGCAGTTCGAGGCCGTGTTCTGCCTGAACACGCTTATCAATATCTATCCATTCTCACGAATCGAATCTCTCTTGACCGAACTGCATCGCGTCTGCAAAAAGGGTGGACAGATTATCTTCGATTACCGCAACAGCTGTAACCCGTACCTGAAATTCAAATACCTGATAAATTCACTGACCGGACGGCTGACCACGCACGGCCACCACCGAAATGAATTCAAGCCGCTTTATAAACGACTGGCCATCCAACAATCAGGCCAGATTTCGATTCCATCACCGTTGCCGGGATTCCCACTCGGTTATTTAACGATCTGGGAGAAATGACTTGAACCTCTTACAAATGCCGACTGCCGGAACGCCCTACATAATCGCGGATATTGCGCGGGCAACATTCGGCCTGGCTGAAAAAAACAAGGCGCGGATTGATTTCAGCCAAACCTTAAAAAAATATTTCGGCGTCGAGAATCTGCTCTTAGTCAATTCCGGTACGACGGCTTGTTTCATTATCCTGGAATTATTCAAGAAAATCCGCTCATCAGATAAACGCGATGAGATCATTCTGCCAGCATACACCGCGCCATCCTTGCTTCTGCCGATCCGCGCCGCCGGACTGAAAGCCGTTATCGTTGATGTCGATCCCGTAACTTTTAACCTCGATCTCAAACTAATTACACACGTGATTTCCAGGCGCACTCTGGCTATCATGCCGGTTCACATGTTCGGCCTGCCTTTCGACACCGGTGCTCTACTCAAAATCATAAAGGATCCGGAGATTTTCGTTTTCGAAGACGCGGCTTCTTCGCTCGGTTCGATCATTGGCGGTCATCAAACCGGAGCTATCGCGCCTTTCGGGTTTTACTCGCTAAATCGCGGTAAAAACATCTCGACCCTGGCAGGTGGAATTATCGTCTGGAATGACCGGAATTATTCCGCTTTGCTCGAAGAATTGGTCACAGGATTGCCGCCTGTTAGTCGGAAAACCGAATTCATTATGTGGCTGAAATTCCTCGGTCTCAGCATCGCCGTGCGTCCCGTCGGTTATACGCTATTATCGACGGTAATTTCTAAATTCAAATACACAACTCTGCATACTCATTTCGATTCATTTGCTTACACCGATATGCAAGCCGCTCTCGGCAAAGTTCTGTGGCGGCGGATCGCGGAATTAACCCGGCGACGGATCGAGAACGGCAAAGCCCTTGTACGGATTTTTGCCAATCGCCCGGCTTTCACGATCCCGACGATTCCACCGGATTCGGCAGTGGCTTTCAACCAGTTCCCGGTAATCGTCTACGACTTACGGTTAAGAACCCGCTTGCAGGAAAAACTACACCAGGTCGGGATCGAAACCACTTTACTTTATGAAAAACCGCTCCATCATATTTTCCCCGAACTGAATCCCTTCACATATGATAATTTTCCACACGCAACCTACTTAGCCGAACATTTGCTTCTGATTCCACCACATGCCCAGATCAGTACGGCGCTACTGGCAAAGGTTCAAAACATTGTCGAGGGAATAAATTAACGGTCATCCCGGCAAACTGAGAATTCTGCAACTAATCACCCGGTTGGACCAGGGCGGATCGGCGGATGTAACTTTGAAACTTTCAGCCGGGTTAGTGAAAAACGGGTATGAAGTCTTACTGGTTTCCGGAAAAACGGCCGACCCTTCGCTTGACCTGACGGATTATGCCCGGCAGAATGGTTTTCAACTATATTATCTGCGAGCACTATCCCGCGAGCCTTCTGTGTTTCTCGATCTTTTAGCTTTCCTTCAGATATATCGCCTGATTTTAAAATACCGTCCGGACATCCTGCACACGAATACTTCAAAAGCCGGTTTTATAGGGCGTTTCGCCGGAAGATTGGCTAAAGTACCAAAAATCCTGCATTCCACTCACGGCCATATTTTCTATGGTTATTACAACCGATTCATTTCAAAATACTTCATTATACTGGAGAAATTCGCCGCGCATTGTTGCGATTTGGTACTGAACCTGACTGAAATAGGGCGGCAGGATCATATCCGGGAACGGATTGGACCGCCGACCAAGTTTTTTGTGACTTCCGGCGGCGTTGACCTGGAACCATTTTTTAAAGCCTGTCGCGAAAATCCACGCCGGGAATCTGCCGGTGATGCATTGAGCGTTTGCTGGGTCGGCCGGATCGTCCCGGTAAAAAACCTGCCGCTTCTGCTGAGGGCTGCCGCTAAATTAGACCGTACCGAATTGCAGTTTAAATATGTGGTCGTTGGTGACGGCGAAGATCGCGAGCTCAATTTGCGCCTGCTTGGTGAACTCGGCCTGACCAACGTCATTTTTACCGGTTACCGCTCCGACATTCCGCAGATCATGGCACAATCTGACCTCTTCGTCTTCACCTCGCTGAACGAAGGCTTCGGCAATGTCATTATCGAGGCGATGGCCTGCGGATTGCCGGTTATCGGGACATGTGTCGGCGGTACACCCGAGCTTGTCGAAAATGGTCGTAATGGGCTATTAGTTCCGTCCGACGATGACATTGCATTGGCACAGGCGCTAAAAACCTTGGCGGAAAATTCACAACTACGGCAGATGATGGCAATCGAAAACCGAAAAAAGGCTGAATATTTCACGATAGATAATTATATTAAGCGGGTTATTTATGCTTATCAGAATTGTAAAACGAAATCACCTGACCAATAATTTTATTGGCGCTCTGGTCATTGCCGGGATTCTGCTGACGACCGGGATACCGGGCTATGCCCAGGTAAACCGGGGATATATTCTGCTTCGCACCGGTTTGCATTTCGATTCAAATGTCAGCGGCGGTCAGTTCTCTCTGACTGAAATGGCCAACATCATTGCCCGCAATGGATTAGATGTCGGGATAATTACGGATCACGATAACATGAAAGTGTCCTATGGCATCCGGCCATTTGACGACTTTTTAAAATTTTCGATCGAGGAGAACTCCATCCGTAAGTATGGAGCCGCAAAATATATCAACGAGATCATTGCCCTCAATGCTTCCTACCCGGATATGGTCCTGATCCCTGGTATCGAAGCCGTGCCGTACTATCGTTGGGAAGGTTCCCCGATGCTCGAAAATATGACGCTGAAGGACTGGCATACGCATTTGCTGGTTTTCGGATTTGAAGATCCAAAGATATTCGAGAATTTACCATCCATCGCCAACCATAACATCGGCTATAAAAAACCAACCGGTAAAATCGTAAAATACATCGCCGAAAATTTTATGTATTTTGCACTGATTGCACTCTATTTTTTACTGTTTCTGTTGTTTTTCCTGCTAATTCTGCGACGGAAACATGATCTAATTGACATCGCCCGCATCCGGCATCATCGTCATCATTTCCGCTTTTCTTTTTTCGCACTGATAATGACCATTCTGTTCGGCTTTATCCTGTATACCGAATTTCCGTTTTTACCGCCCAAATACACGCAATATGACCGTGAAGCTGACAGCGGACCTTACCAGGAATTGATAGATTACGTTAATCAGAATAACGGGCTGATCTTTTGGGCACATCCGGAAGTCACTCACAGTGAAAAACGCGATGCCAATATTCCGTTTCTAAAACAGAGCATTACGATTTCGACCAATGCTTATCCGCAACGTATTATCGAGACCCACGACTACACCGGTTTTGCGATCTTCTGGGAAGGCATGAAAATTGTTGGAAAGCCGGGCGGTTTGTGGGACATGGCTCTGAGCGAATATTGTAACGGCCTGCGCAGTAAACCGATATGGGCAATGGGCGAACTGGATTTCGAAGAGTCTAAAACAGTCGCAAACGTAACTGAAACGTTGACTTTTTTATTCGCCAAAGAGCGCTCGCGGGCCGGCGTTTACGAAGCCATGCGGGCCGGGCGGATGTACACGACCCGCGGTTATCTCGGTAATAAAATTGTTTTAGATGATTTTTCAGTCTGGGACATTCACACCGGGCGGAGCGCCTTTATCGGAGAGACATTGACCAGGATGCAACCACCGGTCGCTATTCATGTCCGCATGCGGGCTTTGACCAGGCTGGATAAACCGGAAACAATTTTCCTTTATCGCAATAAAGAATTGGTAAAAAAATTCCACCTGAATACCGTTCTGGATGAGTGGTATGTTGATGAAGAACCTGTAAAGGACAAAATGTACTATTACCGTATTTACGGTGGGGAAACGTGGCCGACCCTCGCGACCAATCCGATTTTTGTTAAAAAATGACGACCGGCGCGGTTAGTCCTGAGTCTTGTAAGCTATTTTATAAAGTAAAAAGGTAATCGAAGCTAAAAAACAAAATTGCGCAAATTGCAAATAAGCCTGCGCTTCAACGAAAAACGGCTTCATGGTCAGGCGAGAAACCAAGCCCATGATTAATGAGAGAACGCCGAAAATGATACAGCCTTTAATTATAGTGCCCATTTTATTCTCCGTTAAAAGTTATTGATTTAACCATCACTCGCAAACTAAGGTAAAAGTCAGGAATAGTCAAGGAAAATTAGTGATCTGTGCCATTCATCAGCCGCAAACTTACCCGTGGTTAGGCTACTTTGCTAAAATCATGCAGGCCGACGTCTTCATTTTTCTCGATAATGTCCAATTCAAGAAGAACGAGTGGCAGAACCGTAATAAGATCCGGACTCCGGATGGCTGGCAATGGCTGACCGTGCCGGTCATTCATCATTTCGGCCAAAATATCATGGATGTCAGGATCAACGATACGATAGACTGGCGTAAAAAACATCTCCAATCCCTGCGTACTTATTATAGCAAGGCCCTGTTTTTCAACCAGTACTTCGACAAAATCACCATACTCTATCAGACAGATTGGAAAAATTTAGCGGATTTCAATATCGCCGGCATTCAACTGATAATGTCTCTGACCGGGATCGATACCCCGATCCTGATTGCGTCGGAAATGGACGTTTTCAAAAATAGACCACAGGTCAGCGCCGACGAACGACTGATAATTGCGACTAAAGCCGTTGGAGCAGATGTTTACCTTTCCGGCGCTGGCGGACACAATTATCTGGATACGGAACTATTCCCGCAGAACGACGTCGGATTGATTTTTCAGTCGTTTGAGCATCCTGTTTATCGTCAGATGACCGCCGAATTCTTACCCTTTATGTCTGTTCTCGACCTGCTTTTCAACGAAGGCCCGCAATCTTCATCAGTCATTAAAAGAGGCATCCTATGATTCAACCGGAAAAAAAGATGAATATTTTAGCGATCGGTCCGCACCCGGACGACATTGAAATCGGATGCGGTGCCAGCCTCGCTAAATTCAATGCCAAGGGTCACTCGATCTACATTTTCATCGCAACGAACGGTGCCGCCGGAGGTGATCCGCAAATACGCCGTACCGAACAGGAAAATTCCGCGCAGATTATGGGCGTCAGCGAGATCTTCTGGGGCGGATACAATGATACCGATATTATCGTCGATAAAAACTCAATCGCTTCGGTGGAAAAAACCATTCATCAGATTAATCCCGACATGATTCTGGTCAATTATCATGATGACACCCATCAGGATCACCGCAATATAGCCGCTATTACCAGTTCCGCAACTCGCTATATCCGCAACGTTCTTTTTTACGAAACGCCAACTACCCAAAATTTCATGCCGAATATTTATGTCGATATCGGCGCTGAGTTCCTGGCAACTAAGTTAAAGGCTCTCCGGGCACACGCTTCCCAGATTAACCGTACTAACATTACGAATTTGTCGATCATCCAGGTCGCCGAATCCAGCGCCCACTTTCGGGGCGTCCAGGCCCGTGTTGCTTACGCAGAAGCTTTTCGCTCGCTACGTTTATTCATCAATATATGATTCCACATTACCGCCCGTCATTTGGTCAGGAAGAAATCGACGCTGTCAGCGCCGTTATCCATTCCGGTCAGATCGCTCAGGGTGGGCAGGTACGTTTGCTGGAGCAGTTGTTGGCGGAAAATCTCGGCCGTCGGCACGGCTGTGCGGTTTCTTCGGGAACCACAGCACTGATCCTGTCTCTGAAAGCTTTGCGTGTTGGCAGTGGTGATGAGGTCATCATCCCCTCCTACACCTGCACGGCTTTATGGCAGGCGATAATGGCCGTCGGCGCGTCGGCGGTCTATGCGGATATTGAAAATGAAACATTCAACCTTGATCCGCTATCTGTTAAAGCCCAAATTACCTGCCGGACCAAAGCCATAATCTTTCCACACATGTTCGGTCAGCCCGGACATATTAAAGAGATTATCGCCTTCGGAATTCCGATAATCGAAGACATTGCGCAGTCTTACGGTGCCAGAATCGACGGGGAACCGGTCGGACATTTTGGGACGATTAGCGTGATTTCGTTTTACGCTACAAAAGTAATCGGGGCTGGTGAGGGTGGCGCCATTCTGACCGATTCGCCGGAAATTATACAAACGGTGTATGATCTGCGGGAATATGACGAAAAAGATGATCTCCGGCCGCGCTTTAATGCCAAGATGACCGATCTATGTGCCGCGATTGCGCTCGAACAGATGGCGAAATTTCCAATATTCACAATGAAGCGGTCAGAAATCTACGCCGCATATCATGAATTATTGGGTGCAAATCTCCTGCTCCCACTTCACAATTCATCATACCTATCGAACCATTACCGTTGTATCGCCGTGCATCCGCACAAAATAGCTACCGATTGTATTGCGTTTGCTAATGAGTCAGGGATCCGTTTACGGCATCCGGTTTTTAAGCCGCTCCATCTTTATTCGCCGTCAGCGTCGCTCCCGCTGACCGAACAAGCCTGGCAACGACATTTTTCAATCCCGATATTTCCTTCGATGACTGTCGAGGAATATCAATCTGTTGTCAATATCCTAAAACGAATGTTTGATTTATGAACAATAAAAGAATCATTTTTCGCTTTCTGGTTTTACCATTTTTAGTTGCGCTACTGCTCCCCTACACGGCTAAGACCTGGATGTTCGATCATCATCTCGTTAAACTTTACTATTTACTGGTAACGAGCCTCATGACGTTCGGCCTTGTACCGTTGTTTTACAAACTCGGTATGATTATGGATATAACCGATAAGCCAGGCGGCCGTCATATTCACGAAAGGATTACACCACGCACCGGCGGTATCGCGATATACATCACCTTTATCATTACACTTAATCTTGTCACCAAACCGCCCCGGGAATTCACCGGACTTTTCTGGGCCAGCAGTATCGTCGCCTTGACCGGAATCCTCGATGATATTCGTCATATACCAGCCACAATTAAATTTTGCGCACAGATTCTGGCGACTTTTATTTTAATCAAATACGGCATTGTTCTCTCATTTTTTCCTCATCATTTAATTGGGGATGTATTGTCCATTGTCCTGACTTTTGGTTGGGTACTGGGCATTACCAATGCTTATAATTGTCTCGATGGCCTGGATGGCTTGGCTGCCGGACTCGCCATCATAATTTTATTTTTTTACACAGTCATCGCCACAGGCCTGGTTTCCGACCCGTTCATGGCGATTGTCGGACTGATAATGATGGGCGCTATCGCCGGATTCATGCCCTATAACTTCCGAATCGGAAAGCGGGCCATGATATTTCTGGGAGACGCCGGCAGTACATTCATAGGTTTTACACTGGCTGCGCTCAGTATCTATGGTTCCTGGGGAATTACAAAAAGCGTCGATTTAGTAATTCCGGTTCTTTTACTGGCTGTCCCGATTGCGGATATGATTATGACCACTATAACGCGGATTATGGACGGCAAAGTCAAATCATTCCGACAATGGCTCGCATACGGCGGTAATGACCATTTTCACCATCGCCTGTTATTTCTCGGACTAAAACCCTGGGGTAGCGTGGTAATAATCTGGATTTTTACCATTTTAATGGGTCTATTATCGCTGCTGCTAAAAAGTGGAGATCTTAAGGAAGCATTGGTCGCCATTTTGATTGCTTTGATTATTTTCTGCCTTTTAATTGCATTAATGATATTCGAGGATCGGATGGAAATTAAAAGAAATTCCGGGAAAAAAACTGTTTCATAACAAATTATATAATGTTAGATTTAGTTGATGTATCTTGATTACTGGAAAATAAGAGAAAAACCGTTCGAGAATTCTCCCGATCCAAAGTTTTTATTCCATTCAAAACAGCATGATGAAGCCTTATTCCGCCTGTTGTATGCCATTCAGAGTTCCAAAGGCGCGGCCTTGCTGACTGGTGAATATGGTTGCGGCAAAACTCTGCTGATGCATACTATTATTTCCGAACTTTCGCTCGGCCAGTTTAAAATTGCCTATTTGACAAATCCGCGCTGGAGTGCGACCGAACTGATTCAGGAAATTCTATATCAGTTCGAGATCAATATTGAGTCAAAGTCCCGGATTGAAATGTTGCATAGTCTGAATGACTTCCTATTCCAGAATGTCCGCGAGAAGCGGCACACGATCATTATTGTTGACGAAGCCCAGGTCATCGCTGATTATGAAACCTTTGAAGAGCTGCGATTGTTGCTGAATTTCCAGCTTAACGATCGTTTTTTAATCACGCTTTTTCTGGTTGGTCAACCCGAATTAAACGATATGGTTAAAAATATTCCACAGTTAAATCAACGTGTAGCCGTTCGTTTTCATCTGAGACGGTTCAACCCGGAAGATACCAAGACATATATTCAGTCGCGGATCAAGGTCGCCGGACGAATTGAACCGATTTTCACTGAAAGCGCCATTAACGAGATTTACCAATATTCCCAGGGCACACCCCGAATAATTAATAATATCTGTGATTTAAGTCTGGTCATTGGTTTCGGAAAACACATAGAGACTATTGACAACACGGTTATTAAAAGTATTATTGAATCAGAGCGATAATTTATGGCACGCATGCAAGATGTCCTGAAAACTTTTCAGGAACTTCAGAACAATCCTAATCAGAACAGACCTCAAAATTCTGAAGCGGATAAAGGATATATCGGTTTCAGTGGCCTGGACGCGATAAAAAAAGCCATTACCGAGAATCTTGGCAATCAACCAGATGGCAACGCTCCTCAGGAACGAGCGCCCAAAGCCGCAGAGTTGGCCAATTCATTAGTCGATTTTCCCAAACTCAAAATTGCCGAGACATTCAAGATGTCTCCGGTTGAAGCCTCCACTGATAGCAGTCTGAAAACAGCTCAATCAAACCTCGAGACCGCGGCCAATCAGCTCTATATGGATTTGCATCATGAATTCGGAATAGTTATCCAAAATGTCAAAGATAAAAAACCACTCGATCCAAAACCACTCGAAAAATTCATTCCGATCATTTACGAATCTGTCACTTCCAGCGAATTTCTGTTCCTGAAAGCCATTCAGCGCAAACGGTTCGCGACCTGGATAGTGTCCCATTCCATAAACGTGGCCATCTTTTCGCTTAAAATCGGGATCGGCCTGAAATATGACCGGGAAAAACTGCTCAAGCTCGGTTTGGCCGCTTTATTTCACGACGTTGGCATGATCAAAGTACCCAATAGTATCATTTTCAAACACGGCAAACTATCTGCCGGTGAATTCACTATCGTCAAAGAGCACCCGATTTATGGCTATGAAATGGTCAAGCACCTGAAGGCTGATTACCCGTACATCCTCGAGGTTGTTTTACAAGAACAGGAACGCGAAGATGGTGGCGGTTATCCGCAAGGAGTAGCCGGCGATAAAATCAACGAATTTGCCAAAGTCGTTGGTTTGGCCGATATGTTCGAAGCGCTGGTTCACGGGCGCGCCTACCGTGAAGGTTTCATCACCTATAATGCCATCCAGAAAATTATCGAATCACGCGGCAGACAATTTAATGCCAAAATCATCCGCGCCCTGATCAACAGTGTATCAATGTTCCCGATCGGCAGCATGGTCAAATTGAGCACCGACGAAACCGCCCGCGTACTGTCAGTCAACAGCTTGCGACCGGTACGGCCAATTGTTGAGATCCTGACCGATGCGGAAGGTAATAAATTGAAATCCCCAATCCGGGTTAATCTCGAAGAAGAGCCTTTGATTTATATTGTCAAACCGCTCCTCGAGTCCTGATCTGCCTTTTCCTTTTCACGTATCCAGATAATAAAATTTAAAATGCCTGGTTCAGCCGTGCATAAGGCTGTCTTCCAGGCATTTTGTATTGCGGGTAACGGCTTTTCCAATGCGTCGATCATAATTTCGTCCAATCGCTCTTTACGTGATATCGATCTGACACCATGAATTATCGCACCCGGTTCAACACTTGAAAGAACGGTGCGGTGATTTGTTCGTCGATCGGGAATCGGACGAAAATGAATTTTCCCGGCTGCTCGATCGGCGCGGGCCACCAGACACGGCTCGGTAGCACTCCAGTCCAGAAAACCTTTTTCCGGATAA
Source organism: Fidelibacterota bacterium (assembly GCA_043808945.1). Classification (GTDB taxonomy): domain Bacteria; phylum Fidelibacterota; class UBA2242; order UBA2242; family UBA2242; genus JAGNGI01. Next base: position 17,613 of record JAZDEI010000076.1, read on the forward strand.
AACACGCCCACCAGCAGATTGCTTAAAGTTCCGTCCTTGGCCAACTCATCAAAAAGATCAAATATTTTAACCTGAATCTCAATCGGACTGGTTTCCAGTTTAAACAATGTTCGGAACGAGCTGTCGATTTCCGATTTCAAGATAACCGGATGCCGCCAACCGTTTGATAAATTCAGCAGAAAGAATCCGTATCGGTTCTTCCCGCAATCGATCACATTCCATAAATTTTCCTGTTTGATATCGCTGAATGCGAACTGCCAGCCGCCCAATGTGATTGTATTCACTGAGTTCGGTGAATCGGAAATCGATCGCGATTTGCGTTCACCGGATGTCTGGCCGCTATTGGCAGCCTTTTCAAGATTGATACCGGCCTGCACGACCAACGGTTCCAGAATTTGCTCATCGTCCTGACTATAACCATACGCATTCTCTTTGCCGATGTACACGATCCCGATTAAAGTATTCGCACTTAATATCGGCATCGCCAGCAGAGAGCGCCATGGGGCCTGCATCAGGCGCATTTTTATCGTCCGTTGATCTTTATAAATATTGTCAATGATCAATGTTTTTAACGGCTGTTTTAGTATTTCACTCAGACTAAATTGACTTAGTATTTGTTCATTGGTGGTAAAAGTGTCAGGGATTCCGCGTGTGGCTGAAATTCCATATTGACCAGTCTGCCGGTCTATTATTTCGATCCAGCCAAAGTCAGACCGGGTAATTTCCATAATACATTTAACGATGAACTCCGCTATCTTCCGGAAATCGCTTCCGGAATGTACCATGCGCCCCATATTACCGATTGAAGACATCTGGTGCGTCAGGCGGTCATAAAAAGCGGCGCCCGGCAAACTTAGCAGCAATGCTCCTTCGGCAATGATACTGAAGAACAGTAAAAAAGTCAAAGCCGCCAGCGCAAATCCTTTGACCGATACGCTGTAAGCATATACCGGCGTCAGAAGTCGTGAAAAATAAATCAACATCCCCGAACTGACAACCAGCAATCCCAGAATACTGGCAATGAATTTCTCACGGCGATTAAATACTGTCAACCATTGCGTGAAACGGGCATTCAGGAAAAATATCCCGCCGTAACAGCCGGCGATCAACCATAAAAAAGGCATTAAGCGGGTATTAAGAATCGTCATCGGTCGGAAATCATAGCGATTCTCGGTAAAATTGAACACGACCGCCGCGAGTAGCAGAGAGCCGATCAATAAATGATAAATAAATTCCGATTTGCCTCGGCGGCGGTAATACACCAGCGGTTTGACATTCATCAGAGCGAATATCAAACCCGCGACAAACACCACGGCGATCAGTCCGGAAACGGTGACCCAAATAAATGGAAATTCCGCCAGAAAAGGATTGTCATCCCATAAATTCAAATATTTTTTAAAAAATATTTGCGGCAGGATCAGCATAAGTTCAAGGCCGAAAACCGTCGCGGCATGAATTATCAGATTTCGTTGCGGGGTTGATTTGATTGTAAAAAATATTTGCCTGACGATCGGCAACAGGCAGATAAATATCAAACAGATCGCAATCTCACGCTCAAAGCGAAACAGGTTGATGATCGAGGGAACGCGATAAAAGGCAATATCGACGAAAATGACCAATATCAATAACAGAACCGCGGGGAGAATTAATAACCAGGTCTTCCAGGAATGTTTCATTCAAATTGATCAAATTTGATATTTAGTCAGATTTCAAGAATCCGGGATTTACACTTTCAAAGTGGATTATTGCGGGCATCGAGCCTGACAATCGTGGGGTGCCACGTCGGCAATTCGTCCGGCGCAACGACTGCATAAGCCAGGATAATCAGCGGATCGCCTTTTTGCGCCATCCTGGCCGCCGCGCCGTTCAAACTGATCGCTCGTTGACCGGCAACCCCTTCGATAACGTAGGTTTCAAGCCGGGCGCCCGTATTGATATTCAATACATGCACTTTCTCGTAAATGTGCAGATTGGCCAGCCGGATCAGTTCCGCGTCAATTTCGATACTGCCCTCATAATCTAATTTGGTCTCTGTGACCCGGGCGTTGTGTATTTTCGACTTCAACATTATTAAACTACTCATAATCCAATCCTGATAAAACTTATTGAACGGCTGAATTTAGTGATTAATCCCCCTGAATTCAACACCGCCTTTTTACGGATCGTATCTGCGAAGAATAATTTGGGCGAATAAAGAGTTTTGTTTAATTTATTTTGTTCGAACCGGTCATTGTTATAAAGGTGAATTTTGGGAGAATTGTTAATCGACTTTGACCACTGGCTGTTTCATCTCATAAACCTGGCATCAGCCAATCCGTTTTTCGATTGGCTAATGCCGTTGGTCAGCAGTAAATCTTTCTGGCTGATACCAATCCTGATCAGCCTGGGGCTGCTCTTTTTTCTTGGAAAAAAAAGGGGCAAAATCGCGGCGCTTTTAGTTATTTTGACGATCGCCACGGCCGATCCGGTCTGCGCCCGAATATTAAAACCGACCTTCAAACGGATACGGCCTTCCCACGCCCTCAGTGATGTGCGCCTCGTCGGTAAAAAGGGCGGCAAATATGGATTTCCCTCCAATCATGCGGCGAATGTCACGGGTGCAATGACCATTTTGTTTTTCTTCTATCGTCGTTATAAATATCTCTTCGGTAGTCTTTCCCTGGTGGTTGGCTACAGTCGGATTTATCTGGGTGTGCATTACCCGGCCGATGTAATCGTCGGCATGTTAATCGGTGGGTTGGTGGCATTAGCCTGGATTTTGATCTGGCAAGCCATAGCAAACCATTTAATGAAAAAAGAGAATGATTTATTGATTCTTAATTCTTAAATTTAAGGCGAAGTTGATTTGATGGAACTTTGAAGCGAATGGATTTAATATGTCAAGAAGAAAAAGAAGATTACACGTTTCCTCAGGTGCCCGTTCAACGATTTACATCCTTGTGGCTGCCCTCATCTTTGCGGTAATTGTCGTCCTCATCTGGGGTTGCTGACAATTACGACGATCAGGATTATCTGATGTTTTCGAGCACTTTCAGAGAATAGTCAACATTCCCAAATGGCATTGAAATCTGGATGCCGTTGACGGTTTGGGCTATTGCCCGGATCGTTTCGCCAGCGATTTGTAAACCGGTCTCCAATGCGGCCTCTTTCGTGCGGGTTCGTCGCATTTTTTCCATAATTTCCGATGGCACGCTCGCTCCGGGAATTTCGTTGTTCATAAATTCGGCATTCCGCAGATTGATTAACGGCCAGATTCCGGCGATGAGTGGAATCCGAAATTCTCTGAACCGCTCCAGAAAATTATTAAATATTTCAATGTCGAAGACCGGTTGTGTGATTGCATATTCGGCACCGGCTTTTACCTTCCACTCCAGGCGCCGCATTTCATTATCCAGGTCAATCGCTCCCGGATTTACTCCCACACCGATCAAATAACTGGTCGGCTGACCGATCGGATTTCCGCTGAGATCGATGCCGCGATTCAGATAATTGACAACATTGGTCAGGCCAATTGAGTCGATATCGAAGACCGCCGTAGCATTCGGCATGTCACCCATTTTGGGCGGATCGCCGGTAATCAACAGCAGATTCCTGAGACCCATGGCGTGAATACCCAGCAGATCGGAAATAATTCCCAGCAGGTTCCGGTCGCGGCAGGTATAATGGACGATCGGCTCGATCCCGACCGCATCCTGAATGACTTTGCCAAGAAACGGAGCGCCCATGCGGGACAAAGCGCGCGGCCCATCCGGAATATTTATCGCATCGACGCCATGCTCCTTTAAAATACGGGCAATAGCGACGGCTTTCCCGAAATCGGTTCCGCGCGGCGGTACCAGCTCGACTGTGGTCACGAATTCGCCAGATGCTATCCTGGCGGCCAGATTGGATTTTTGGGCCATTTGACAGGGTTCTTTACAGGCGGCCTGCTGATCTTTGATTTTTACCATGACCCGACGCTGTTGCGGCAAAAGAGAACGGATGGCACTGCGCATAGCCCGGATATATTCGGGCGTCGTGCCACAGCAACCACCGATTATTTTGGCGCCACCCAGGATGAACCGCCGGGAATACTCCGCCATATATTCGGCCGACGAGAGATAAATGCTCCGTCCTTCGACATTACGCGGGAAACCGGCGTTTGGCATGATGGCCAGCGGTTTGGTCGTTATTTTTGCCATTCTCTCGAGAGCAGTCAGCATGATTTGCGGACCGACCCCGCAATTCAATCCGATGACATCGGCCTCCCATTCTGACAACTGTTGAACGATTTGCTCCGGCGTATTACCATACGGGGTGGTGCTATCTTCCGTCAGCGTCAGCATGGCCATTACCGGGAGAGAACCAACTTCACGTACGGCAATGATTGCCTGTTGTATCTCATGCAGATCGGTAAAAGTCTCGAGAATGAACAAATCTACACCGCCATCCATCAGCGCCCGCGCCTGTTGTCTAAATGCTTCTTTGGCCTCCTGCTCGGAAGTCGCGCCCCACGGTTCGATCCGAATTCCCAACGGACCGATTGAGCCGGCGACCCAGTGCTCGCTTCCGGCCTCCGCACGCGCTATTTTCGCTCCCTGTAGATTGATCTGTTCGACCTGGTCACCCAGCCCGTGAGGACCCAGTTTGAATATGTTCGCACCAAATGTATTGGTCTCGATCACATCCGCACCGGCCTGAAGGTAGGCGCGATGAACATCGCGCACGATCTGCGGGCGGTTAATATTCAGTTCGTCAAAACAGCGATTCAGGAAAATGCCGCGATTGTAAAGCTCGGTGCCCATTGCACCATCAAACAGCACGACATTACCTTTTAAATATTCCAGAAAATCACCGCTCTTCATTTTTATCCTGTCAATCATTTTTAAATTTTCATTAATTCAATCCGGAGAATATACATCGTCCATATAAAAAAACGATATTTATTTTGCAGAAATGCATTCTATTTACTATTTTGTCAGCGAATAAAAAGTTAATTAGGTTGACTGATGCAGAATCCTTTTTTAATTGGCGAAAAAATTTACCTGCGCCCGCTTCAAAGCGGTGACGCCGAGTTTATTTGCAGGGGTGAAAACGATCCGGTAGTACGGGAAACTCTCTTTCTGGCTTTTCCGATCGATCCTGAAAAAGTGCAGGAAAAAATCAGCCTGCAGACAAATACGCGTGAGACTCTCATTTTCATGATTGTCAGCAAAGACGCTGATGAAGCGATCGGGCAGATCGCATTTTTTCGTTTAGATTGGGTCAGTCGCGCGGCGGTTTTTTACATCGCTCTTCTTGATCCGGCTCATTGGTCGAAAGGCTTTGGGAGCGAAGCCACCCATCTGATGGTAGATTACGCCTTTGAAACGCTGAATCTGAACCGCATTCAACTGCATGTCTTTGCGGATAATGTTGCGGCGATTAAAATCTATCAAAAGGCGGGCTTTGTCAAAGAGGGAATTTTGCGCGAAGCCATGTTTCATCATAATCGCTACTGTGATTTCTGGGTTATGGGCATTTTAAAATCCGACTGGCTAAAATTTCATTCCAAGTGAGGCCCCCGGCGCAACGTTGTTAACTACCCGATAAGTTTATCCCCGACTATAATCACTAATCATCCCGGTCGGTAGACCAAATCATACAGCAAGGAGTTATTAATGTGTGGCATCGTCGCTTATATCGGTCAGAAATCCGCCGTTCCGCTTTTACTGGAAGGACTTAAGAAATTGGAGTACCGGGGTTACGACAGCGCCGGTATTTGTGTGGCAATAGACCACCGCCTGGAAGTCATTAAAAGAAAAGGCAAGATCATCGAACTGGAAAACGTCCCCGGAATCAGTGAAATTTCCGCCCAAATCGGAATCGCACATACCCGTTGGGCCACCCACGGGGCTCCCAATGAACTCAATGCTCATCCGCATCTTTCCTGTCATGGTGAAATTGCCATCGTTCATAACGGTATTATCGAAAATTATCACAGTTTGAAAGATATGCTAAAGAAGGAAGGTCATTGTTTTTCTTCGGAGACCGATTCGGAAGTTCTGGCTCACCTGATCGAAAAATTTTATAATGGCGATCTAGCCAGCGCCGTTATCAAGGCCCTGCATAATGTGGAAGGCACTTTTGGGATCGCCGTCATGCATCAGGCTGAAGAGCGGATTGTAATCGCCCGGCGCGGTTCTCCGATTATAATTGGACTGGGAGACCGCGAAACCATCGTGGCATCCGACGCTGTTTCCATCATTCCGCACACCAAGAAAGTCATCTACCTGAACGACAATGAAATTGCCACGATCGGCTTTCGCGAATATCATTTGCAGAATCTCGACGGTGAATCCATCACGAATGATATTCAGGAAATTCGCTGGAATATTTCCCAAATCGAGAAGCGGGGCTTTAAGCATTTCATGCTGAAAGAAATCTTCGAACAGCCGGAAGCCATTCGTAATTCACTGCGCGGCCGAATCAATAACGGTCAGATCAAACTATCCCTGAACATAGACATACCCCGTATCAAACGCGTGATCATCGCGGCCTGTGGAACCAGCTGGCACGCCGCTCTGATCGGTAAGAATTTTATCGAGAAATATTGCGGCATCCCGACCGAGGTCGATTACGCCTCGGAATTTCGTTACCGGCAGTCGATTATCAATGACGAAGTACTGATGATCGTGATTTCGCAGTCCGGCGAGACGGCCGATACTTTAGCCGCCCTGCGCAAAGCTGAAACGGCCGGCGCCCAGACGCTCGGTCTCGTGAATGTTGTCGGATCGACGATCGCCCGCGAAGTCGGTTCGGGCATCTACCTGCACGCCGGGCCGGAGATCGGGGTCGCCAGTACCAAAGCCTTTGTCAGCCAGGTCGTCGCTCTGCTGATTTTAACGCTCTATATAAAACAGCAAAACGGAGAGACAATCGACCAAACTCTTCTGAAAGCAATCGACACTATCCCGGAACAGATCGGGCGGGTTACGGAACGCTCAGCCGAATTCCGTGAAATCGCTGCGGCTTATTTCACGCGTCAGAATTTTCTTTATCTTGGCCGCGGAATCAATTATCCGGTGGCGCTGGAAGGGGCCTTAAAACTTAAAGAAATTTCCTACATTCACGCCGAAGGCTATCCGGCGGCCGAAATGAAACACGGTCCGATTGCCCTGATCGACGAGAATATGCCGGTCGTTTTCCTCGCCACCAAAGGCGCCGTCTTCGATAAGGTCATCAGCAATATGCAGGAAGTCAAAGCCCGTCGCGGAATCATCCTGACCATCACCGATCATGACAATCCGCACCTGCGCGAGCTTTCCAGCCATCTCACTATCGTTCCTGAGACGATCGAAGATCTCTCGCCGCTGATCAATGTCATTCCTCTGCAATTGCTGGCTTATCATATCGCCGATCTGAAAGGTCTGAACGTCGATAAACCCCGAAATCTGGCAAAATCGGTCACGGTTGAGTAATTTCCCGGTGCATGTCTGACCGTCAATTTTCTGTAAATCTCTTCTCTTCTGGCCTTAAGTGAATAAATCGATAAATTCAAAAAGGTTGATTGCTTTCGATTTTCTGCGCGGAATGGCGATTCTCGGCATTTTGTTCGTACACCGGATGCACTACAGTTGGTTAGTGATGAGCAGTAAGGAATCGATTCACCAGAATTTTCACGGCGCCAATGCCATTTTTATCGTCGTGGCAATCGCCCTGTTTACCATGGCCGGGCTTTTTTATTTAATTTCGGGAGCAGTCAACGTTTATTCAATCTACAATCGAATCCGCCAGGACCAGACGACCGCCCGGAAGATCATTGGCGGCGGGCTGTTCACCGGCTTATGGTTTGTTTTTTTACATCTCGTCCAGCGGATTTTGTTTATGAATGGCTTCCGCGCCGTTGACGGGCAGATACCGGAATATCCGGTCGGATTGCTGACCGGGCGGATTATTTACCACGAATGGGTTCCCTTCTACTGGAAACAGGCCGTCGATTCATCGACTTTATCGTTAATCGGCATGATCGTGATCGCCGTCAGCATTACGACGGCTTTGCTTTTCCGTAATAGCGGCTATCGGCATCTGCGGCGCAATCAGCTCTTACTGACTGGGTTGGGACTAATTGTAGCCTTAATTTCTCCGATCGCGCTCCGTTTTCTGCGGCCGGTTTTCGAACAAGCCTTGAATTCAGGGCATTACCTGACGGCCGGGTTTGTCGGAATTCTGGCGTCACGATTCGGGCTCTTTCCGTATTTATCGTACGGATTTTTCGGGGCGGTTCTCGGCCTGGCTTTAGCGGCTGGAGTAGAGTCCCGTCAAATTCTTAAATACCTAAGCCGGGCGATCCTCATTTGGTTACTGATCGGGCTCGCTGCGCTCGCGACAATTCTTCTGATCCGCAATATCCAGGTCTCGACGAAAATGCTGTTCGTCAGTTCGGGCGTCGTCTGTATCGAACTGGGTTTGTTCCTGTGGTTTATGCGTTTCAGCCTACGGCGGTTTGACTTTACGCCGTCCTCAAAACCGACAAACTCCGGCGGCCTGTCAGTGATCCGACGCTTCGGTTTGCTGGCAATGACGGTTTACATTCTGGAACCGTTTTTAGCCGCCATTTTAACAAATATTATCGCCATGTTCGCCGGGCAAAACTGGCAAAATTCCTTCGGCTGGATTATTGGGCTGGGTTTGTTGTGCGCCATTTGCTGGCATTTCATTATCAAATTTTGGAGTCGCGTGAATTACAGCGGTTCTTTTGAATGGCTTTACATTTTTCTCTCCCGCAAATTTCACATAAAAGATTCTCACAAACTGCCGGAATAAACCACCGGCTCGTTTAAATACTCTTCCTGGATAGTCACTTTTCAGATTGGGAAAACCGCACTGCAAGACGTTCACTAAAATGTTGTCACGATTATTCCATTTAAGGTATTTAAATGTTTAAATTAAACGGGTTTTTAAATACTGTGGAGCGGATTATGATAAAAGAGTTATATGTCGGAATGATATTAATCTTCAGCCTGTGTGCAGTCGGTCAATCGGTCGAACCGATTTTTCCTTACAAGTATAATGTAGAAATTCTACCAAACGACTTGAAAGTTATCACCATTCCGATGGAGAGCAACGGAATCGTGGCTTATTATTCCGTCACCCGCGCCGGCAGCCGCGATGAATGGGAGCCCGGGCATTCCGGTTTCGCTCATTTATTCGAGCACATGATGTTCCGCGGAACGGAGAAATATCCCGGACCGATGTACGATAAAATCATGACCGGATTGGGCGCGGACGCCAATGCCTATACCACCGACGATTACACTTGTTATCATCTCAATTTTGTGGCGGAAGACCTGGAAAAAGTCATTGAAATGGAGAGCGACCGCTTCATTAATTTGAAATACAACGAGCCCGAATTCAAGACCGAAACCGGCGCTGTCTACGGCGAATTTCTCAAAGGCCGGGTCAGTCCGTGGTACGTAATATTTGAAAAACTATACGACACGGCTTTCGACAAACACACTTACAAGCACACTACGATCGGATTTGAAGCGGATGTCAAAGCCATGCCAACCATGTACAAATACAGCCAGTCATTTTTCAAACGCTATTATCGACCGGAGAACGTCGTTCTGTTAATCGTCGGCCAGATCGAAACTGTTCCAACACTCGAACTTGTCCGCAAATATTACGGCAACTGGAAACCCGGTTACGAAGCTCCGCAGATCACGCCCGAACCGCCGCAAACTGCCGAACGTACTGCTGAAGTCAGTTACCCCGGCAAATCTCTGCCGATCCTCTTAGTCGCCTATAAAAGCGACGTTTACGATCCGGGTAATCGCCGATATGTGGCGGCGCTTTTACTCGAACAATTGGCATTTGGTGAAAACAGCGATCTTTACAAACGCTTAGTCATCAAAGAACAGAAAGTCGAATTCATCGCCTCGAACTTCTCCCGGAATCGTGACCCCAAACTGAATGAGATTTACGCCATGGTCAAATCCGAAACGGATATCGATTACGTCCGCGATCAGATATTGATGTCCCTGGAGCAATTTAAAACCGAACCGGTTGACGAATCGCGACTCAACGACCTGAAAAAGAACCTGAAATATCGCTTTCTGATGGATCTGGACACCCCGGATAACGTCGCCGGTAACCTGGCCAATTATATCGCCATAACGGGCGGTATCGAAACGGTCGATCAGCTATTTTCCGAAATCATGAATATCACATCGACCGACATTCAACAGGCGGCTCAATTTTATTGCGTACCGGAAAAAAGAACCGTCGTTATCCTCAGAGGAGTCGAGTAATGAAAACCAAATCAGCTCTCATAATATTTTGGGGTCTTATGTCCATCGTCTGTCTATCAAATTGCAATTCGAAAATCGACGAATCCCGCTGTGTTCTGTTGCCGGTCAACGACGATCCGACAATCTCTTTCCGGATTTACTTTAAAGTCGGTTCGCAGGACGATCCGGCCGGCAAAGAAGGATTGGCTTACCTGACAGCCCATATGTTGACCGAAGCCGCAACTCAAACCAATTCATACGATGAGATTATCGCTAAATTGTTTCCGCTGGCGGCCGGATACGAAGCATCGGTTTCGGCAGAGATGACCGTAATCTCCGGTCGAGTTCATAAAGACAATCTCTCCACCTACTATCCGCTTTTCGCAGACGCTATCCTCAAACCGGCTTTCAACGAAGACGATCTGAGCCGCCTGAAAAGCAACATTCTGAATTATCTGGAAAATGTCCTGAAATATGCCAGCGACGAGGAACTTGGCAAAGCCGTTCTCTACAACGAAATCTTCGCTGGTACCGGTTACGGTCATTTGACTGAAGGATCGATTGGCAGTATTAAAGCCATAACTGTCAAAGACGTTCAGGAATTTTACAAGAAAATGTACAACCGCCAGAACGTTATCATCGGTTTAGGTGGTGGTTATGATTACGCGACGCTGGAGAGTTTACAAAAAGACCTTCACAAACTCACGGCCGGCAAGGTTAATGCCGGGGTCAAAGCCGTGCCTTACGAGATTCAGGGATTGAAAATTACGCTCGTCCAGAAAAATGCCAACGCGACCGCCATGAGTCTTGGTTTTCCGATCAATCTTACCCGCGACAATCCGGAATGGTACGCCCTGGCCGTAGCCAATTCCTGGTTCGGCGAGCATCGCAATTCCAGCAGTCACCTTTATCAGGTGATCCGGGAAGCCCGCGGATTGAATTATGGCGATTACAGTTATATCGAGAATTTTCCCGGGGGTGGACGCCGGCAGTTTCCGCCGGTTAATGTTGCCCGCCATCAGCAATTATTCGAAATCTGGATTCGCCCGGTGCCGAACGATACGCGCCATTTCGTCCTGCGGGCGACCATGCGCGAATTGCGCAACTTTGTGGATAATGGAATCAGTGAGGAACAGTTCGATCTGACCCGCGATTTTCTGCGCAAATATATTTTTCATTACGCGCCGACGACTATGATGCGGCTTGGATATGCTATCGACGATCAATTTTATGGAATCCCGGGTAGCCATCTGGAAAATTTCCGCGCCGCACTCGACACAATGACCGTCGCGGATGTCAATGAAGCCATTCGCAAATATCTGCAATATGATAATCTGCAGATCGTGATCGTGTCCAACGAGGCTGAAAAATTGCGCGATGAATTACTAAACAATTCACCCAGCCCGATCCGGTATGCCACCCCCAAGCCCAAAGAAGTTCTCGAGGATGACAAGCAGTTGGAGAATTATCCGCTGGACATCAAACCGGAAAATGTCAAAATCGTCGATGTCCAGGATTTATTTTTTTAACGGGTAAAACGGTCTTTCATGACAGATTTACGTGAAAAACAGGTTAGGCAATGTTTCGACGCGTCGGACGAGTTGCGAATCAGCCGGAAATATTACCGCCAGATGGTGCTGACTTTTCTCGAAAATCTCCTGACAATGGATACGGGTGTTGGCGACGCAACTCAGAATCCACCGAAATTTTACAACCGCAAATGTACGGCAATTATCAAGGCTAAATCTCCGACGATCGTTGCCGGTCTGGCGGAAATCCGGGCATTTCTGCATCATAAAGACCTGAAGAGCGAATCCGAATTCCAGGACGGCGACCGGGCTGACGCCGGTGAAATCGTTCTGACGATCAAAGGCCGCGCCGGTCAGATATTGACGCTCGAACGCACCATCCTGAACATTTTTCAGCGACTATCCGGGATCGCCACCGTGACGGCCGAATACAGTCAGGCAATTGTCGGTCTGCCCTGTTTCGTGGCGGCCACCCGCAAGACACTGTGGGGCGCGATCGACAAGAGCGCCTTGCAATACGGCGGTGGGCTGACGCACCGACTTGGATTATCGGACGCGGCCATGCTGAAAGAAAACCACTTGGCGATTCTGAAAAAGTCCGGCGATCCGCAAGCGCTTCTGACCGCTTTGAAAGCCATCACCGCTGTCGAACCGCCCCTGCGCTTTGTCGAGGTCGAAGTCACCAATGACGATGAATTCCGGCAGATTGTCGATGCTTATAAAAACCTGGCGACGGACATCTACCGCGTGATAATGTTCGACCATTTTACACCGGACGACATTCGGCGTCTAATTGAGAACACTAAGACCGCAGGAATTTATTCGCAAATATTATTCGAGGCGTCCGGTAACATAACGCTGGAAACCATTCGTGAATATGCCAGTTCAGGCGTGGATGTCGTTTCAGCTGGAGCGCTAACGCATTCGGTGAAAAGCGCCGATTATAGTTTGCTGATTATTACTTAACCTTATTCACTTTTTTGGATTAAGGATGAAACCGATCTATCTTGATTACAATGCCAGCACGCCGCTTCTGCCGGAAGTCATCGACGTCATGACTCCCTTCCTGAAAAATGGATTCGGCAATCCCTCCAGCAGTCATTACTACGGTCTGGAAAGCAAACAGGCTATCGAAAAAGCCCGCCGCCAGGTTGCCGACCTGCTGAATTGCCAGCCGGAGGAGATTGTCTTTACCAGCGGTGGCAGTGAATCGAATAATCTCGCCCTTATCGGAGCTGCCGACCTGCACCTGCATGGCCATATCATCACCAGCGCCATCGAACATCCGGCCGTGCTGGAAGTTTGCCGCTATCTGGAAAAGAAAGGTTTTGCGGTCACCTATCTGCCGGTTACCGTTGAAGGATTCGTAGAATTGTCTACCGTCCGAAAGGCGATTCGTTCAGACACTTTTCTGATCTCCGTCATGTTCGCCAACAACGAGAC
>JAZDEI010000077.1:0-34600 GCA_043808945.1 Fidelibacterota bacterium
GCTCGAATATTTGGTTTCTTTATTCAGTTTTATCCCGATTTTATTGAATATCATTGAATTCGTCGTGATTTTCCTGTTCGTGCTGGAATTCAGTATACGGATTGTTCAGGCTCGGTTCCGGCTCATTTTTATCCGCCGTAATCTGCTCGATCTGCTACTGCTGGTTTTTATCGGCGGAGCTTTTATCCTTCAGCGATATGCAGCAGACTTCCTCGATCCCGTAAAAATCCGGATATTTTCGGTTAACTTAATCGTCATCCGCTATTTTGTAGCCATTTTCTACACCCTGAAGTTGTATGTTCGTGACAAGCGGCTGAATGATTATTACCGAAGCCTGGCGGCTCATCCGGCGGTCACGGTTATTCTGAGTTTTATAATCGTAATTCTGGCGGGCACATTATTCCTGATGATGCCATTTGCAACGAACGACGGCAGTCGGTTAAAGTTGTTGGAGGCATTGTTTACCGCTACCTCAGCGGTTTGCGTGACCGGTCTGGTAATAATGGACACCGCGACCAGGTTTTCCCTGTACGGACAATTTGTGATAATGATTCTAATCCAGATCGGCGGACTGGGTCTGATGATATTGACTTATTTCGGGGCATTTGTAATCGGTAAACGAATCAGCCTGGAAGAACGCATCGCAATTTCCTACCTGATGAACGAACAGGACACTGCCAGAATCACGGCCTCAATTATCAAGATAATCTTTTTGACTATTTCGATTGAGACTTTGGGAGCGATGTTGCTCTTTCGCTATTTCAAAGATTTGTTTGGAACGGATTTCAAAGCCTTTTTCTTTGCGATATTCCATTCAGTCTCGGCATTTTGCAACGCCGGATTCTCGCTGTTTTCGGATAATTTCGCGGGCTTCCGTTCGAGTATTTATTTGAATGTCGTGATCTGCGGTCTGATCATTGCCGGCGGTTTGAGTTTTGGAGTATTGTCGAACATATTCGAGAATTTGTTTTCAAGAATACGAAACGCTGTGCTGAATAAAAAAACGCGCCGGCTTGATATTTCCATGAATACGAAAGCCGTGCTGATTGTGACTGGCATTTTACTCGTTTCCGGCACATTGCTGATCTACGGACTGGAACATGGACGGCAGTTGCTGACGCTTGATCTGAAAACCCAATATCTCAGCGCTTTTTTCCAGTCCGTGACGCTCCGGACAGCCGGATTTAATACTCTCGATATAGGAAAATTAAGAGATACAACCCTGCTGTTGATGGTGCTTTTTATGTTTGTCGGCGGCGCAACCGGTTCGACGGCCGGCGGCGTGAAAGTGAATACCATATTCGTGATTTATGCTTATATCCGGTCGCTAATCCGGGGTGAACCCGATGTGGTCATTTTGAAACATTCACTGACGAGAGATACTGTCAGTCGGGCGTTTCTAATAATAATTTTATCACTGATATTTGTTTTTATCGGGACGCTTGTTTTGACCATTACTGAAGCATTTCCGCTGACCAGATTAATATTTGAAGAAATGTCGGCATTTGGAACGGTCGGGTTATCGACCGGAATAACTGCGGAGTTATCCGCGATCGGGAAACTGACCATTATCGTAACGATGTTCATCGGCCGAATCGGCCCTTTGACGCTGATGTTCGCCATTTTTCAAAGAGGACAGCGCTCGTCTGCTGTGAGGTACCCGGAAGGTGCAATAATATTTTAACCATTTTCACTTGTGAGTTAGTTATATGCTGAAAAATAAAACCAAACTTTTCCGATTCATGCAGAATGTCACTCCGATTAAAGCCGTACTGCTGGGTTATCTTTCGTATACGCTTTTCGGCTGGATATTGTTATGCCTGCCGTTTTCTCAGACGAGCCACATATCGATTCTGGATAATTTATTTATCGCAACTTCAGCGATATCGACGACCGGTTTGGCGCCGATCAGCGTTGCGGATTCTTATACGTTTTTCGGGGAACTCGTTATTTTACTGCTAATTCAGCTGGGTGGTATCGGATACATGACTTTCGGCTCTTTCATTATTCTGGCCGGTAGCAGTGAAGGTTTATCGCTCGAAAGGCAGGAAATCTCAAAGGTAGTATTCAGTCTGCCGCACGGTTTTCGGATAAAAGAGTTTATCATGAGAGTTGTGTATTTCACTATTTGGATCGAATTGATTGGTTCGATTTTATTATACATAATCTTTGTCCACGCCGGCGTAGCGTCGCCAGTCTGGAGCGCTATTTTTCATTGCATTTCTTCATTCAATACCGCCGGATTCGGTTTATACAATAACAGCTTCGAAAGTTTTTACAGCAATGTGCCACTGAATCTCACAATTGGGACGCTCAGCTATTTTGGGGCAATCGGGTTCATTGTATTTGTCGATGTATGGAGGAGAATTAAAGGCGAGATTAAACATGTCACGCTGACGACCAGTATTATTATCCACACAACGTTCTGGATGAGTGTTGTCGGCATGCTACTGCTCTATACGACCGAGCCTTCCATTGTACGCCTGCCTCAGAGCGACCGGATTCTGACCGCCTTTTTCCAGACAATGACGGCCATGACAACGGTAGGTTTTAATACCATTCCAATAGGCGGTATTACGAAAGCTTCCCTGTTACTGTTAATAATATTGATGGTAATCGGTGCATCGCCGGCCGGAACAGGCGGCGGTTTGAAATCCACTACTTTCACCGCGATGCTCGGAGTTATTAAAAGTACTTTAAAAGGAGAACAGGGGGCTCGTTTTTGGGGACGCGCAATTCCATACGGGCGGATCATGGTGGCTTCGGCTTCCTTTGGCCTTTATACTATTTTACTGATCTCGGGAACATATTTACTGTCCTTGACGGAAAACGCCAATTTTGAGAGTATCTTTTTCGAAGTTGCCTCGGCTATGGGAACCGTCGGTCTGAGTGCCGGTCTGACATCTTCATTAACGATTTTAGGAAAAATCTTGATTATCCTGCTGATGTTCATCGGGCGTTTAGGACCGCTGACTTTTGGGATGGCAATCATTAGTACTAGTCGGGATACCAATCGCACTGAAGATTTAGCCGTTTAAATAAACTGAAAAAGTTAAAAAAGGAAAGTCGCAGGTAGAAAAATGGCAAAGAAAAAAGTTTTCGGAGTGTTCGGTCTGGGAATATTCGGAATGGAGGTCTGCCGGACGTTAGCGGCCAAAGGGCTGGAAGTGATCGCCATAGATAAGGATTCAGTGGCAATCGAAAAAGCTAAAAATATTGTCTCACAAGCCATCCTGATTGATAGCACCGATGAAGATGCGCTCCGCAATGCACCGATCGATGACATTGATGTTGCCATTGTAGGTGTCGGCGAAAATATTGAAGTCAGCATTCTGACGACAGCACTCCTCAGGAAACTGGGTGTCACTCATATTATTGCACGGGCAGGTTCCGATATTCACGCGCAGGTTCTGACCCAGATTGGCGCCAACGAAGTCATCAACATCGAGCTCGAAGAGGGCGCCAGGGTGGCTAACCGCCTGATCTCACCCGACATTAAAGACAAAATTTATGTCGGCAAGAATCAGGTGATAGCTGAAGTCACCGCTCCCCGTAGTTTCATCGGTAAATCGATCGTACAACTCGATCTGCGCAAACGGTACAACATCAATATCATTTCGATCAAGCGCATCCGTACCGACATCGACGACAGCGGGCTGCCTTCTGAAGAAGAGATCATGAATTTTCCCAGCCCTGATTTGACATTGAAGAAAGATGACGTGCTGGTGGTGGTCGGCAGTCAAAACGACATCGAGGATTTAAAGGACTAAGCCATGTACCTGATCTCAAAACTGCGCCTGTATATGATATTTGCCGGTTTCGTGGTGCTGATTGTTCTGCTGACGATCAACAGTTATTTCGTTTTTATAAAACTCAATCCCGAACACGCTCTGTCGGCCAAATACTTCGCGGAGAATATCATTTTTTATACGCTGATCGGGCTGATCATTCTGGCGATTCTGCTGGCAAACACGATCTCGCGTCACAAAGACCTTCTCAGGGAGTTGGATAAAATTGTCGAATTGTCATTGCAAGGTACGAATTCGCTCCAGGTCCAATTCAAGAAGCTGGGATTGCTCGGCGAAAAGATTAGCGAGATCAATGGCAATCTGAATTCATTGAATGAACTGAAATCGCAGAAGATCAGCGCCCAGTCCGGCCTGGTCAATTCCCTCCTGGAAAAGACCGATGCCCGTCTGCTAATAACTAATACCGAAGGTCGTATCCTGAAAGTCAGCAACGGCTTGTTTGATTACCTGCAAGTAACTGAAAAACGGTTTGCTAATGTGTTTATCGATGATTTACTGACCGATATCGATCCGTCCCAATTGATCAATAATTTGCGGCGGACAAAAAGCGTCGGCGTTAAAAGTCGTCTCGTAGCGGAACGGGAGCGGCCGGTGATCGATTCGGTCTGGGCGTTTTTTCCGATCTTTAATGCGCGCAGTGAATTGGTTTATTGCCTGGGTTTGCTTAGCGAACAGAAAGTAATACCGATGCCCGTGAACCCCGCTATGCCTGTTGCCCAGCCGCAGGAACCGTCGGCGACCGTGATCGACCGGATCACCGACTTCGTGCGCTCCAAATTCGAGCGGCCCAAAAACGAAGACCGAACCTGAAGGCAATTCGATATAACCAATGAAAATAATTAACGATAAAAAATTAACTCGATTTATTAAGAAGGTGGAGGCAAATATGCGACTCATCAGCGCCTTAACGGCAATGTTCATCGTCTTTGCCGCGTGCGAAAAAGAGATTGATGTCAATACCAACAAGGATACTTACAGCGATGACATCTCCGATATCACTTATCTGAACGGAGGATTCTATACCACTAATTACGATCTCTCCGGCCATTCCGGTTCGCAGATCGATCTCTTCAAATTTACCGCCGACGGCAAGAATGTTGACGACGCTTTTGATCTTGGGATGAACGGTCAGGGTTACCTGGCGATCACCAACGACGGCAAGGACATTTACATGCAGTCGAACTGGTTTTACTGGATCATCAAATGCTCACCGGTTGGCGAGCTGGTTTATGTAAAATCCGACAGCCTGCCGGGTAAATGGCACGCCGCCGGGATTTGCTATCGTGACGATCTCGATTCGCTGGCGCTCTTTTATAATAACAGCGACGCACCGCTGGAATATCGTGTCCGGATCGTGTCAAAAGCCGATCCCGAAGTTGCCAGCCATGACACTACCGTTGAATTCAATTTCCTCGATCAGACCTGTGGCATCTATGCGGCCGATTATTACAATCCGAATTATTATCTGCTGGGTGTGAATTCGAATGGTGAGGACGTGTTGATTGAAACGGATGTACGGCTGAATGTCCTCTCCACCGATACGATCGGCGACAGTACCGTCGTCGGACTTTGTCACAAGGACGGCAACCTGTACCTGTCTTTCCGCGACCGCCGCATCGAGCTCTGGGCGAATTGATCTGATCGCCGGTATTATTTAAACCGCCCCCATCAGACCGGATAATCCAAGCCGGTCAGACGCGAACTGATCGCCACAGTAATTTGATAGCCTGATCCAAACTCGCCATCTTAAATAGTTCGCATTAGTTCTGAGCCGGAGATAATTCCTTGCATAAGGATGTTAGAAAATTTAAATTTACCCGCTTTATTGAATTTGGTTTGATTAATGTTTGAACAACTACAAAATGGCTTAAGTACGGTATTAAAATCTCTGCGCGGAGAAGGGCGGATTACTGAAAGTAATATCGCCGATGCAATGCGTCAGATCAGGCGGGTGCTACTCACTGCCGATGTTAATTATAAAGTCGTCAGGGATTTCATCCAGGCTGTTCAGGAAAAGGCCATCGGTGTGACGGTTGCCAAAAGCCTGACGCCCGGACAATTAGTAGTAAAAATCATTCATGATGAAATGACGCACCTGCTGGGAGACCGGAGCCGTAGTCTGAAAGAGGCTTCCATACCACCGACAATTATCATGCTGGTCGGATTGCAGGGTAGCGGTAAGACAACCTGCGCCGCCAAACTGGCCTATCATTTAGCCCGGACAAAACATTCACCCGTGCTCGTACCGGTCGATGTCTATCGGCCGGCGGCCGAAGAACAACTGGAAATATTAGCCCGGCAGATTCAGATTCCCTGTTACCGCTCAAGTTCAAACGTTGTTGATCGTATTAAAGAGGCTGTTACGTTTGCGCGCCAGCAACATCGCGATACTTTAATCATCGATACTGCCGGACGTCTGCATATCGATGAGGAAATGATGGCTGAACTTCAGGCGATTCGCGAAGTCATCAAACCACAAAATATTTTACTGGTTGTCGATGGTATGACCGGTCAGGATGCGGTTAACACGGCCGCTTCTTTCAACGAACAGATCAGTCCGGACGGGATAATTCTGACCAAGATGGACAGCGATACGCGCGGCGGAGCCGCCCTGACGATCGTCAAAACCACCGGTAAACCGATCATGTACATGGGAACCGGCGAAAAAACCAGCGATTTTGAGATTTTCCATCCTGAGCGGGTCGCTGGCCGGATACTCGGAATGGGCGATCTTGTTTCCTTGGTCGAAAAAGTTCAAACGGCCATAGACGTCGAATCCGTCTCCCGTCTGGAAAAAAACTTCCGGAAAGAGCGCTTCACGCTTGAGGATTTTCTGGCCCAACTGAAACAAATGAAGAAACTGGGGCCGCTGGAAAACATAATGGAGCACATTCCCGGAATGGCCAGAATGCGCGCGGGAAATCAACAGATCAATGAAAAAGAATTTCACAAGGCTGAAGCCATTATTCAATCGATGACTAAAGTCGAACGACTAAAACCGGATTTAATCAATGGCAGTCGGCGACGCCGGATCGCGGCCGGGAGTGGAACCCAGCCGCAGGATGTGAACCGCCTGCTTAATCAATACTGGCAGATTATTAAGTTAATGAAACAGATGGGCCATATGAAGATGCCCAAGAACCTGTCTGCCTTTGGACTTGGACTATAAAATAAAAGGAGGAAATTCGTGGCAGTAAAAATCAGATTACTACGTATGGGAAGAAAAAAGAAACCTTTTTATCGTATTGTAGCAATTGATACCAAAAGCCGTCGCGATGGACGGTATCTTGAAAAAGTCGGATATTACGACCCGTTGACCAGACCGGCAACAGTTAAAATAGAAAAAGAAAAAGTACTCAGCTGGCTGGAAAAAGGCGCAACACCTTCGGAAACAGTATTTAATCTGCTTCAAAAAGAAGGTATTGCTCTGGAATGGCATTTGACCCGCACCAAAATGAGCGATCAGGCGAAAAATGTCGAAATTCAAAAGTGGGAATTATCCCGCAAGAATCAGACGGATGGTGCCGGCGTAGTTGAAAAACCGGTCGTCACCGAGCCGAAGAAAAAAGCCGAACCGGAGAAACTGGTAGAAGAAGAAGTCATTCCCATCACGGAAGTCGCTGAGGAAATTACGGTTGAAACCGACGACGCGCCAGGTGAAGAACAACCGGAAGAAAATCCGGAAGCCTGAGAACATTTAGAAAAAAAAGATTCTTTTACTATTTATTACTAAATTTTAAGGACAGATTTTTGAAGGATTGATGTCGTCTGAAACCAGAAAATAAGGAGTGACACTTATGAAAGACTTCGTTGAATTTGTCGTGAAAAAATTGGTTGATCATCCTGAAGAAGTAAAAGTTACTCAAATTGAAAGTGAAAAAACCGTAATTCTGGAACTACAGGTCAAAGAAGGTGACCTTGGAAAAGTGATTGGAAGAAATGGTAGAACGGCCAAATCATTGAGAATACTATTGAGTGCTGCCGCCGCCAAACAAGGTACAAAAAGAGCGATTTTAGAGATTATCGAATAATCTCGGAGGTGGATTATAGGTGCTTTCGCCGTTTGGGTCCATTTCGAGAAGTCATGGGTTGAAAGGTGAAGTACTGATAAACCGGGGCTCTCTGGAAATTGCGAGTGGAGATAAGCCAAAGGTACTCTGGCTCGGAGAAAGTGCGCAGGTTGCCCGACCGTGGGCAGTCGAATACCTGCGGGGAAGTACCAAAACTGTTTATTTGAAATTGCGAGATATTAATTCCCGGCAGGAAGCGGATTATCTGAGCGGACTTCAGATTTTTAAAGAGGCAGAGCAAAAAACGACCGTCAGTATTAATGAC
This sequence comes from Fidelibacterota bacterium, assembly GCA_043808945.1. Classification (GTDB taxonomy): domain Bacteria; phylum Fidelibacterota; class UBA2242; order UBA2242; family UBA2242; genus JAGNGI01. Next base: position 8,145 of record JAZDEI010000077.1, read on the forward strand.
CTGGTCGGTTACCAGGCACGGATTGTCAATTCGTCCGAAAATCACGGTGTTATCCGGAAGGTGGATGAAACCAATCCGCAGGCTTTGTACGTCGTGCAATCCGGCAACCGGACTTTTCTGGTACCGGCCGTTGCCGACCTGATTGAGAAAATCGATCACGAAAATCGAATTGTTTACTATAAAGATATTGAAGGTTTGTTTCCCGCATGAAAATCTATATCGCAACCGCGTTCCCGGGAATGATTACAGCCTGTCTGGCGGAGAGTATGTTCCGCAAAGCCGTCGAAAACGGAGGTGTCGAGTTCAATGTTTGGAATCTGCGGGATTTTTCGCGTGATAAACATAAACAGATCGACGACAAACCGTACGGCGGCGGGGCCGGAATGGTTCTGAAACCGGAGCCGTTCTTCCGGGCTTATGATAAGATCGTCAAATTGACCGGCAAGAAAAAACCGCGGGTAATTTTTCCCTCTCCTCAGGGGAAGATATTCAGTCATAATTTAGCGGTTGATTTGGCGCAGGAATCGGATTTGACATTTTTCTGCGGACATTACAAAGGAGTGGATGAAAGAGTCATCGCGAATTTGGTGACTGATGAAATCAGCATCGGCGATTACGTCCTGACCGGCGGCGAACTGCCGGTTCTAGTCTTAGTCGATGCGATCATCCGTCACATTCCGGCCGTCCTGCACTCCTATGAATCGGCCGAGACCGATTCATTTGCCGATAATTTGCTCGAAGGGCCCATTTATACGCATCCGCAGGTTTACCGCCGTAACAGCGTACCGGAAATATTGACTTCCGGCAACCATGCCAGAATTGCGGCCTGGCGACAGGAACAACGCGTAATCAGAACTCGCCAAAGAAGAAATGATTTAATTGAAAACTTGACAAATAATGAAATTGGAGGATAACTACAATGGATAAATTAACCGCCGCAGTCGCGGATCAGTTCAAAACTGATATACCAGATTTTAAACCGGGCGATACCGTCGCGGTCGAAGTCAAAATCGTTGAAGGCGATAAAGAACGTATCCAGGTTTTTCAGGGAGTAGTAATTTCCCGGAGTGGTGGGGGCATCAACGAAACATTTACAGTTAGAAAGATTTCTAACGGAATCGGAGTCGAGCGCATATTTCCGGTTCATTCCCCGAAAATCTCGAAAATCTCACGGATTACGATTGGAAAAGTCCGCCGCGCCAAACTTTATTACCTGAGAAGTTTAAAAGGCAAAGCCGCTAAAATTAAAGAAGGCCATCGTTAAGCCGTCAATTTTACGGAAACCGTTCTCGTCAGTTGTTTAATCCCGGAATTTGAAAGATAAAATTCAATCCAGTCAGCAACACGAACACCCCGTATATTCTTTTAATGAATTTGGAGGGGAAATCGATCGCAACCAGTGCGCCGAAGAGGGCACCGAACAATAATCCCAAACCAATCAGTAATGCAGGTAATATTTCCATTTTTCCGGTGCGAAAGTAGATTAAGACGCCCGGCAATCCGACCGGTAACAGTAATGCCATCAGGGAAGTGCCGATGGCTTTTTTATAATGATATTTGAAAATTGAAATAAGGGCAGGAACGATAATAATCCCGCCGCCAATCCCAAACAGACCGGCCATTACGCCGGCAATCAGGCCGAGTGCTAAAAAACAGTAAAACGACTGTTTCGACTGTTTAGAAACGTAGGGCAGATTTACCGGGACTGAATTCGGCCTGGAATGTATCCGGAAAGGGAAATCGATATAATCCCAGGCGATGTATAATAGGAAAAGTCCGTAAAGACGTTTTAACAGCGGTGCGGGAAGCTCAAGTGCCGAAAAAGAACCGCCAATGACGCCGATAAAAATTCCAAGTCCGATAATGAGAGCACCACGAACATCAACTAACTTTTTCCGGTGGTATGCCAACACCGCGAAAATTCCGACCGGAAGGAGCAAGGCCGCCAACGAGGTGCCATTCGCGGCAACCTGAGGGAAATGGAAGAACAGGATCAGCATTGGCACGATTACGATCCCACCGCCAATTCCAAAGAATCCGGAAAGAATACCTGCAAAAAGTCCGATCAGAAAGAAAAATAATTGTGTGATCATTTGTAAGTACTCAACATTAAGGCTAACAATACGAAAGAATTTATAAAAAGTCTACATGAAATTGACGGCTACCAATAAAATCGCCGAAACAGGATTTGCTGGAATTTCTAATCTGACTTTCTGTCCTAATAGAAAGATGGCACATCATTTGTAAATAATAGGTCGCTTTTTGAATGATTTTGAAGAAATCTGTACAGTCAAAAATAAATCTAATTGAAAGGAGAAATGATATGGCAATTAAACCATTAGCGGATCGAGTATTAGTGAAACCCTCTGTTTCCGATGAAAAAACAGCCGGTGGCCTTTACCTGCCCGATACCGCCAAAGAGAAACCCCAGGAAGGCACTGTTGTAGCGGTCGGTCCGGGAAAAGTCGCTGACGATGGTAAGAAAGTTACGATGGAAGTGAAGGTCGGTGATCGTGTTTTATACGGTAAATATTCCGGCACGGAAGTGACAATCGACGGCGTCGAACACCTGATTATGCGCGAAAGCGATATTTTCGCAATTCTTTAATATTTAATAAAAGGAGTCAAAGATGGCAAAACAAATTGATTATGAAATACAGGCCAGGACAGCCCTGAAAAACGGCGTTGATAAACTGGCTAATGTCGTAAAAGTGACACTGGGACCGAAAGGTCGTAATGTCGTTATCGAAAAGAAATTCGGTGCCCCGACCATCACAAAAGATGGCGTCACGGTTGCCAAAGAAGTCGATCTAAAAGACAAACTTGAGAATATCGGTGCTCAGATGGTCAAGGAAGTTGCTTCCAAGACATCCGACATTGCCGGTGATGGCACCACGACCGCAACCGTTCTGGCTCAGGCCATTATTGCGGAAGGGATCAAGAATGTTACGGCCGGAGCGGATCCGATGGATCTGAAACGTGGTATCGATACCGCCGTTCAGGAAGTCATTAGTACTTTGAAAAAGCTTAGCAAAGCCGTTACGAACAGCAAAGAGGAAATCGCCCAGGTCGGCACGATTTCGGCCAATAATCGTAAGGTACGCCGGATGCTGAAAGATGAATCCGGAAAAGAAGACACTGTCGATGTACCAATTGGTGTGCTGATCGCCGAAGCTATGGAAAAAGTTGGCAAAGAAGGTGTCATTACCGTCGAAGAAGCCAAAAGCACTCTGACCACCCTTGAACTCGTCGAAGGTATGCAGTTTGATCGCGGTTATATTTCAGCCTACTTTGTTACGAATGCCGAAGCCATGGAAACCGTGATGGAAGACGCTTACCTGTTGATTTACGATAAAAAGATCAGCAGTATGAAAGACCTTCTGCCGATTCTGGAAAAAGTTTCACAGATGGGCCGGTCATTATTAATCATCGCCGAAGAAGTCGAAGGTGAAGCCCTGGCCACGTTGATCGTCAATAAACTGAGAGGCACTTTACGGGTTGCCGCAGTGAAAGCCCCTGGATTTGGCGATCGCCGCAAGGCCATGCTGGAAGACATCGCGGTTCTGACCGGTGGAAAAGTAATTTCCGAAGAAGCCGGCTACAAACTGGAAAATGCCAATGTCTCTTATCTTGGTAGCGCCAAACGGATAGTGATCGACAAAGACAATACCACGATCGTTGAAGGCGCCGGCAAATCCGATGATATTAAAGGCCGGATCAAACAGATCAAAGCCCAGATTGATACCACTTCTTCAGATTACGACAAAGAAAAACTTCAGGAACGTTTAGCCAAACTGTCAGGTGGCGTTGCCGTTCTGAAAGTCGGCGCGGCCACTGAAGTCGAAATGAAGGAAATCAAAGCATTGGTTGAAGACGCTCTGCATGCGACCCGCGCGGCCGTTGAAGAAGGCATAGTACCGGGTGGCGGCGTAGCTTTTATCAGATGTATCGGGAGCTTAGACAAGATCAAATTGTCTGGCGACCAGATGGTCGGTGTGAAAATCGTCAAACGGGCGCTCGAAGAACCACTTCGCCAGATTGCCAAAAACGCCGGACACGAACCGTCAATCGTCGTACAGAAAGTCAAAGAAGGTCAGGATGACTTCGGCTTTGATGCCTATCAGGAAGAATACGTCCACATGTATAAAGCCGGTATTATTGATCCGACTAAAGTGGCCCGCATTGCCCTGCAGAATGCCTCAAGCATTGCCGGATTGATGCTGACGACTGAAGCCGTGATTACGGAAATTCCGGAAAAAGAGCCAGCTGCACCGGCGATGCCTCCGGGCGGTATGGGTGACATGTATTAAAATCAAAGGCTAAATATAGAGCGGAGCCTCCGGAATATCCGGGGGCTCTTGTTTTTTGTAGAAATTCTGTTTTATTCTAAATAAGTTTAGAAGGTTTTAAAAGTAAAAAACGTTCATTTAAATTTTAAGGAGGAATAATGGCAGGTATATGGGATGACATTAAAAAAGGCGTCGGTGGATTTGCATCCAAAGCCGCTGTTAAAGCTGGTGAATTTACACGGGAAGCCGCCGATAAAGCCGAAGAAATGACAAAACTCGGCAAGGTTAAACTGGATATTTTTCAGATCAAAAGAGACACCGATAAAAAGTTTACCGATCTGGGCGGTGTGGTCTATGGCTTGTTAGATCAGACCGAAAAAGTAGAGATTTACGATAATGAAAAAGTAAACGCGCTGGTGGCAGAAATCAAAAATCTGGAAAAACAGTTAAAGGAAAAAGAAGAACTGTATCAAAGTATCCGGAATGCTTCTAAAAACGAACCGCAAAAACCGGATGTGCCGCCTGCTCAAGAGGCTGAACAAAAAGCCGAGTAAAATTGTCACTGGCCTGGTGCGGCCATGACTGAAAATAAGTCGCAAAAAAAATATCCGCTGTATACCTCTGATGAAGTATTACGGCGGTATTTTGAAGAAATCAGCGCCGAAAAGCTACTGTCGCCTAATGAGGAAATCGAACTGGCTCATAAAGTTAAAGCCGGAGATTCCGAAGCGCTGGATCGTCTGCTGAAGGCCAATCTGCGATTCGTCGTTTCGATCGCGAAAAAATATCAGGGATACGGGCTCTCTCTGGCCGATCTGATCAATGAAGGTAATATCGGATTGATAAAAGCCGCCCGTCGATATGATGAAACCCGCGGCTTTAAGTTTATTTCGTATGCGGTTTGGTGGGTGCGACAAACTATTTTGCAATCCATTTCGGAATATTCCAGGATGATTCGTCTCCCGCTCAATGTTGTTGGTAGTCTGAATAAGATTTACAAAGTCACAGCCGATTTTGAACGCGATAATGAGCGCGAACCAACCAGCGAAGAGGTTGAGATCATCCTGAAAGACGAAAAAATTGACCTTGATTCAGCCCGGCAACTAACCGAAAATCCCGTGAGTATCGATGCCCCGATTGGTAACGATCAATCCAACACCCTGCAGGATATATTACCCGGCCAGGAAGATAACGACCCGGTGCATGTTTTATCTGAAGAGTCATTTCATATCGAAGTGCAACAGGCTTTAAATACCCTTGAAAAAAGGGAAGCCTACGTCCTCCGTCTATATTTCGGAATTGGTCGGGAATTACCGCTTAACCTGGAAGAAATTGGCGAGCGTTTACATTTAACACGGGAACGGGTGCGCCAAATTAAAGAGAAAGCTCTTCGTAAATTGCGCCATACTCGAAGATCTTTGCATCTAAGGGGCTATTTAGGATAAGAAAAATGTTGACAAAATAGATTCTTATGTTTAAAATCCACATCGTATTGATAAAGATGGGCGAAAATATAACCGACTAAATGAAAAAAACACCAAAGCTTCTTTTTGTTCTTAATTCGCGGAATAGCGTCCGCTCTATTTCCGTTACCTGGGGCAAAATGATCACGATAATAACGTCGGTTATTTTTCTTTTCGCACTGGTGATTATTCTGGGGGCCAACTTTCTTTCTAACCTGGTTTACCAAAGTAAACTGACCCGCCTGAGGAAAAATAACAATCGTTTGGTTTCGACCTTTTATGACATCGGTAATCGTGTTCAAAAGATGGAATCGGAGATCAGTGTGCTGGTTGAAAAAGATAAGGCTCTGCGTACTTATGTCGATTTACCGGCAATCGATCAGGATATTCGGCAACTTGGTATTGGTGGGCGGTTGATGCCAAAATCCAGCGAACTGGATGAACTGCTTCCAGGCACTGAAATAAAAGTCTCTGAGTTAGCCAACGATCTGGATCGTTTAGCCCGTGAAGTCAAATTTGAGCGTCTGAGCTATGAAACGATCTATGATGCTTTTAAAAATCGTTCCGACCAAATTCTTTCAACGCCTTCGATCCGTCCGATCTACACCGGTTATATCAATGATAGCTTCGGATATCGGCGGGATCCTTTCACCGGCCGTCGTGAATTCCATTACGGAGTCGATATTACTGCTCCTACCGGGACACCCATCTTTTCGACGGCTGATGGTGTCGTTGGAGACGCCGGTTATCATGGCGGATATGGAAACGTAGTCGAAATCAACCACGGCTTTGGTTATTCGACGCTTTATGCCCATTTATCCAGAATAAACGTCAGACCCGGAGATGCTATCAGAAGAGGGCAAAAGGTCGGAGAAGTCGGTGTAACCGGTCGCACAACCGGTCCGCACCTGCATTATGAAGTGAAACAATTTAACATCAATAAAAATCCACTGGACTTTTTCTTCTCCGGATACATCCGTTAAATAATTTTCCGCCCCTGTTTTCCAATCTGTATTTGATTTTATTTAAAAAACCGGTTTTATATTTTAAATTTCACCAACTGCGATGAATGGCAAGAAGTACTATATCGAAACCTACGGCTGTCAAATGAATGAAGCCGATTCGGAATTAGTTGCCGGTTTGCTTCAGCAAGCCCATTATCAGCCGACAACGGTTCCGGAAGATGCCAGCGTGATTTTAGTTAATTCCTGTAGCGTGCGTGAAAATGCCGATCGTCGGGCAATTGCCAGACTCTCTCAATTTAAAAATCTGAAAATGAACCGCCCCGACCTGGTTCTTGGAATACTCGGATGTGTCGCGCAGAGGGATCGCGGGAAAATTCTCGCCGAGCGGAAATATATTGATCTGGTACTGGGACCGGATGCATATCGGGACTTGCCCGAAATCCTGGAACAGTGCCGGACTCCCTATTTCGATGTTAATTTATCACGGACGGAAGTATATGACGATTTAATTCCATTCCGGAAAAGTGCAGTCAACGCCTGGGTTTCGATTATGCGCGGTTGTAATAAATTTTGCACTTTTTGTATCGTGCCTTACCTGCGCGGTCGTGAACGCAGCCGTCCGCCTGACAGTATTGTCGCCGAAATCAGGCAAGCGCTGAAAGATGGTTATCGTGAAGTAACCCTGCTCGGACAAAATGTCAATTCCTATCATTTTAGTGAATACCGTTTTCCGGAATTGCTACGTTCGGTCGCGTCGATCGAAAACCTGCGCCGGATCCGCTTTACCTCACCGCATCCGCGCGATGTCGATGAAGAAATGTTAGCGGTCATGCAGGCTAATCCCAACCTTTGCAAGCAAATTCACCTGCCTTTGCAGGCCGGCTCATCCCGCGTTTTGCAGATGATGAACCGATCGTACGACCAGGCGCATTACCTCAAAGTCGTGGAAATGATCCGGAAATATCTGCCGCAGGCTGCTATCACGACCGATATTATCGTTGGATTTCCGGATGAGAGCGCCACGGACTTTGAAGATACTCTGGCGGTTATGCGATCCGTCAGGTTCGATGCGGCTTTCATGTTTAAATATTCGCCGCGCTCCGGGACGAAAGCCGCTGCCATGCCCGACAACGTTCCTGAAGATGAAAAAGCCCGACGTCTGAAAGAGGTCATTCAGCTCCAGAAAAACCACACGCTGGAACGTAATAAAGCCATGATTGGTACTGTACAGGAAATTCTGATAGATGGTGTCAGTAAGAAAAATCCGGCGGAAATGATCGGACGAACTGACACCAATAAAATTGTGGTACTCAAAGAAGGACACGCATCGATCGGTGAATTTTGCACCGTCAGAATCGAAAAAGCTATTGGTGTATCATTGTTTGGAAAAATCATTTAAATTTTGAGGGTAATATGAAGTTTCTACGATTAATAGCTGTAATTGTCATCATGTTTTTAATGGTTGTGTTCATCACCCAGAATTACGGCCAGGTAATCCATCTGAAGTTTTTCTGGAATTCGTCATCAGTTGAAATGGATATGGTGATTCTGGTCTTTATCACATTGATGCTCGGACTGGTGATCGGCTTCCTGATTGCCGGGGTTCAAATCCTGGCTGCCAGGAGCGATCTCCGGGTTTTATCAAATGACTACAAGAAATTAAAAAAAGAGATCGATTTACTCCGTAATCAGGGGATTGACGAAGTCGATGAAAATGGCCTCAAAACCGAATAGACAGGAAGCATTATGACATTACTGGATGTTCTACTCACACTGATTCTGATTTTTTTAATCGTCTTCATTATTGTCAATTTGTCCAACCGGCGCCACGGTCAGGTAAAAAGCTCTGTAAATCTGTACACCATGGCACTCAACCATATGTTGCACGACGAGGATGAGACGGCGATCAAACTCTTTCGGGAGGTGATTCGCAAAGATACCGATAATATCGACGCTTATATCAATCTCGGGATTCTGATGCGCAAGAACGGCAAGTCAGCCAATGCGGTCAAGATCCATCAGGGACTCTTATATCGGCAGGTAACAAATAACATCCAACGCCTGGAAATTTTACGGAATCTGGTAGACGACTTTATCGTTTCCGGAGAAAAAACAAAGGCGCTGGGCTTTGTCGTTAATATTTTAAATCTCGATAAAAACAATATCTGGGCATTGAAAAAAATACACGACCTTAGCCGCGATCTCGGTCGCTGGGAAGAGGCCTCGCAATATCTCGAAAAAGTTATGAATTTGAATAAGGAGCATAACGACCGACTGCTGGCGCTTTATAAAGTGCAGGAAGGTCTGAACAAGTTCCGGACCGGCGATTATCACGAAGCCCGCCTGGTGTTCCGCAAAGCGCTGAAAATCGATCCGCTATGCGAGGCTCCGTATTATTATATCGCCAATTCCTATGTTCTGGATCATCGCGAACTGGATGCCGTCGAATGGTGGGTCAAATTTGCGGATCTGGCTCCCGAAAAAGCTCATATAATCTTCAAACCCCTCCAGACGATTCTGTTCAATCTCGGCAATTTTGGCAATATTGAGAGCTTCTACGAGAGCATTTTAAAAAGATTGCCCGGTGATGCGATGACTTTGATCGCCCTTGCCGGTTTTTACGAAAAGAAAGGCAATGCCACCAAAGCTATCGTCATTCTCGAAGATTTGGTCGACAAACAACCGGAAATAGCCGTCGCAAAAATCGGACTCGTAAAACTGCTGATCGGGCAAACCAAACTGACCCAGGCAACGGCCATCCTGAGTGACATTATCGAACGTATGGCGATTACTGAGGAACATGCCTGTTCGAATTGTGGTAACCTTACCAGTGAAATTCAATGGATTTGTCCGGTTTGCGGTCTGCCGGATACCTATTTTAAGAAAATATGAGACGTTTATTTTTCCTGGCTATAATCCCGGTACTCGTTTATTCCCAGGATATCGCCGAATTAAAGCAGAAAATCGATGCCGGAGAGGCGGATTCGGTAAAAATTTTACTGCCGGCATTACGTGAGAAATATCCCGCGAATCCGGAGATTTTATATTTAAGCGGCCTGGTGGAAAGCGACGGTGAAGCAGCCTTGCTAATTTACCGGGATGTACTCAGTCAGTATCCGAACAGTCAGGTGGCAGACGACGCTTTTCTGAAAATCGTCGAATATCTGTTCACTAAGGGGCTGTACGCCAAAACCGACAAATACGCCCGTGAACTGATTAAAAAATATCCACGTTCCGAATTGATCGAGAAGACGGTTTATCTGCAGTTATGCAGTCTGAATGCCATGAATCAGCGCGATTCGGTCGATTATTACTACCGTTACTATTCGGTACTTTATCCGGATGCCAATTTTCAGTTTGTCGACTATCGCAGTGTTTCCAATTTGGCTCTGACTGAGAACAGGGTTCAAATGGAGTCAAGTTCTGCACCGGTTACGGTCAAACCGCAATCCCGCCCCGAACCGGAAAAGAAAACGACCACTGCCGGTAAATTTACTTTGCAGATGGGCGTTTTTGGCACTTACAATAATGCCCTGATCTTACAGAACAAACTTGAGAGATTGGGACAGACAGTGACCTTGCGGAAGATCAATCGATCCGGCCGTACATTGACGGTCGTGCTAACCGGATCATTTGCGACCGAAGAGGAGGCGCATAGTGCCGGAGAAAAGTTAAAACGGGAAAAAAAATTAGATTTTGTCGTCGTTAAAAAATAAATATGGGAATGGATGCCACCCCGGTGGGGGCCGCGGTCTTCAAAATCGTCGTCCCGTCGATAGACGGGAGCTGGGTTCGACTCCCAGGCATTTCCGCAAAAGAAGAGTATTGTATCCGATTTAGCGGATAATTAAATTCAGACGATTTTTAACAAGTGATGGTCCGGGGGTGCTGTTCCGTTAAGCGGGATGGCTGAGATATTACCCTTAGAACCTGATCTGGATAATACCAGCGAAGGGAGTTTCTATGTTAATCCATAATCGTTTTTCCCATTTCTTCAAAAAGAGTTTCGTCTGCGCGGTTCTGATCGCGGAGTCTATGCTGTTTGCCGCCGAAAAGATCAGCGTCTCCGGCCGGATCATTTCCGCGGCAACCGATAATCCGGTGCCCTATGTCAATGTGTTTGAACCGGTGAGTGGTGCGGGCGTCGTTACCGATGTCAACGGCCATTTTGTCATCACCGTAAAAACTCTGCCGGTTATCTTGGACATCAGCCACATCGCTTACCAGAAAAAGTTACTAACCGTGACCAAACCGGAGGCCGGTACGATTGCCCTGACACCCGCCGTTCTTGCCGGCGAGAATGTTTTCGTTACTGCTACCCGGGCCGTGAAAGGCCAGACGCCGGTAGCTTTTTCGGAACTTACGACGGCGGAAATCCGCGATCGTTATACAGTTGAAGATGTGCCGATGATCCTGGCCATGGAACCGGGCGTTTATTCCTACAGCGAAAGCGGCAACGGCACCGGCTACTCCTACGTCCAGATCCGCGGATTCGACCAGAGCCGGATCGCCGTCATGCTGAACAATGTGCCGCTGAACGATAACGAGAGCCACCAGGTTTACTGGGTCGATCACGGCGATGTTCTTTCAGACGCCGCCGATGTCCAGATTCAGCGCGGGATCGGTAACAGTCTGTACGGTTCGTCAGCCTTCGGCGGTTCAATCAATGTCCAGACGGCGATCGGCTCCGAGCGACCGGCCCTGGGAATCGAACTCGGCACCGGTTCGTACAACACCTCGAAAATTAACCTGAATGCTTCCAGCGGCAAATTGTTCAATGGTAAAATCCGCGTCAGCGGGCGCCTTTCGCAGATCGAATCCGACGGCTACCGGGAATATCACGATACCTTTCAGCGCAGTGGTTCCGGCGGCATTGAATACGACGGACAAAATGTCACTCACCAGTTCCGGGCTTTACTTGGCTATGAAAACAGTCACCTGATGTGGGACGGCGTCCCGGCCGGGGACATCAATGACCGCATCAAACGCCGGGCCGGTTACAAATCGTACATCGACGACTTCTTCCAGCAGGTTTATTCATTGAACAGCAATTGGCGGATCAACGACCGCCTGCATTTCAGTAATGTTGCCTATCTCGTCAAGGGCGAAGGGTATTACGAAACGGAAAAGTCGGCCGGTTATGATCTGGTGACCGACGATTCGACCGCCTGGGACGATTTCCGGGATTTTCTGGTCTCTTACAATCTCGATCAATATTATCAGACCGACGTGGTAAGTCAGTCACTGGAATTCGTCCGTCGCAAATGGATCGTGAATTCATATTACGGAATTATTCCGACGCTGACCTATATGACTGGAAAATATCGTTTGGACGCCGGCGGCGAACTTAAATTCTATCGCGGCGATCACTTCGGGGAAATCTCGCATTTTTCGGACACCGGGCTGATTGCCCGGATCGGGAGCGGTTGGTATCGCTATTATCGTTATCTCGGTGAGAAGACGATCGCCACCGCGTTTGTCCACCTGACGTACGAACCGCTCGAAAAATTGAAACTGATAACCGACCTGCAATATCAGCAATTAGAATGGAATCTGGATCAGAAAAAGATCGGCTCGGCGGTAGGCTATCAATTATCTGCGCCCTGGAAATTCTTAAATCCCCGACTGAGCGCGATTTATTCCTTCTCCGACAATTTCTCGACATTTATAAATTACGGCCGGTCACAAAGGGAACCGGCTGACGACCAGATCATCTCCGCCGACGATGTCTGGGGCACTCCGCAAAAAGCCGCAGCCGAATTGATCGACGATTTCGAATTGGGTAGCAATTACAGTGATCGAATGATTAGAATAGACGTCAACCTCTACCGTATCAACTATAAAAACGAACAACTGAAGAACATCGACGTCCAACAGGAAGGCGAGTACGTCTATACCCAGGCGGCGGCGACAGTTCACCAGGGACTGGAGTGGGAAGTCCGCTTCCAGCCGAATCCGCTCTGGACATTGACTTTGAACGGAACCTGGAGCCGGCATTTCTATCATGGCGGCGAATACGAAAAAAATAATCTGCCCAACGTTCCGGCCGTCCTGGTCAACGGTAATCTGAATGTCGAACCGGTCAGGCATCTGCAGTTCTCTCTGACGACGCGCTTCGTCGGGAAACAGTACATCGATGAGGAAAATATTGGCACTAATCCGGCCTATTGGCTGGTTGACGCCGGGATAAAATATCGTATTGGCAAGATTGAACTGAGCGGCAAGGTCAACAATCTTTTCGATCGGCTCTATTCCACTTGTGGCTATGAAGATAGTGGGTATATTGCATATTGGCCGGGTGCGACCCGCAATTACTTTTTAGGATTAAGTGTCAATTTTTAGAATCAGGCTGATCTATTTCGATATTTTTGGACAAGATTAACAAGATTATTTAATTCATCTCCTATTAATGACAACAAGTGACCACCAGTGACAATTGAATGACGTCCCGCTTCGGGACGAGTGACTGTTATATGACTATCGTATGACAATCGAAAATATTCTTGTCAAATCATTTGGCATTTTGCCGACTATTGATGAAATTTTCCGCTGATAAAATGGAAAAGAAACTAACAATATATCTGATCGATGGCTCGGCCCTGGCCTATCGCTCATACTTCGGCACGATCCGGAACCGCCTGGCAACCTCGAAAGGTGTCCCGACTGGCGCCATCTACGCCTTCGTCAATTCACTGATGCGGATCATCAAAGAGGTCAAGCCCGACTATTTCGGGATGATCTTCGATGCCCCGGAGAAAACATTCCGGCACAAAATATTCCCCGAATACAAAGGCACGCGCGAGTCGATGCCGGAAGATCTGGTCGCGCAACTGCCGGTTATGTTCGACGTTGTGAAAGCAATGAACATCCCGGTAATAACACTGCCGGGTTACGAAGCCGACGATGTGATCGGAACGCTGGCGAAAACTGCCAAAAAGAGCGGGCTGGTCGTTTACATGGTGACCGGGGATAAAGATTTCATGCAGTTGCTCGAAGAGGATATATTTGTCTACAAACCAGCCTCCGGTCAGAAGGAGGTCGAAATTATCGACACTGAAGCGGTGCTCGCCAAATGGGGCGTTCGTCCCGACCAAATCCCGGATTATCTCGGATTGGTCGGCGACGCTTCCGACAACATTCCGGGCGTAAAGGGCGTCGGCCCGGCCAAAGCCCAGCCACTGCTCGCCAAATGGGGCAGTCTGGAAGAAGTTTTAGCACAGGCCGATCTGACCGGCAATCCGAGACTGACGGAAATGTTGAAGAGCGGAGCGGAGAGCGCGCGGCTTTCCAAACTTTTAGCGACGATCAAGACCGATGTGCCGCTCTCGATTGGCATTGATGGATTGAAAACCCAACCAGTTAACCGCCCGGAACTGGAGCGCATCTTCCGCGATCTGGAGTTTTTCACTCTACTGGAATCTTCTGCCGAACCGGAGACGGAATCAGCGGCGCCGGAAAAGGATTACAAAACCGTCCAGTTTCTGCCGGAAGTACGGGAATTGGTCAGAAAACTGCGCAATGTGCCGCTCCTGTCGGTCGACCTGGAAACGACTTCCATCGATCCGATGACGGCCGAGATCGTTGGCGTGGCGCTCAGCTGGAAGGCTCACAGCGGCGTCTACCTGCCAATCCAGTTTCCATCGATGCAAAGCCAATTGTTCGGCCAGGCCGGCAATCCGGAATTCCTGGCGGAACTGAAGCCGGTTCTGGAGAACGGGCAGATCGCCAAGTGCGGCCAGAACCTGAAATACGATATGCTGATCCTGCGGCGCTACGGCATTGAATTGAAGGGACACATTTTCGATACAATGGTGGCCGCTTTCCTGATCCAGCCTGACTCGCGCAGTTACAAACTCGACAAACTCAGTCATCAATATTTACAATATAAAATGCAACCGATCGAGGAATTGATCGGCACCGGCAAAGACCAGCTGACCATGGATCAGGTCGAGGTCGGAAAGGTGACTTTTTACGCCGCCGAGGACGCTGACGTCGCCCTGCAACTGGCACCGCTTTTCGAGGAGAAGATGAAAGCCGATCAAACCTGGCAGGTCTTCGAGGAAATCGAAATGCCGTTAGTGCCGGTGTTGATGCAATTAGAGCAGAACGGTGTGTCTCTGGATGTGACTAACCTGCGCGAAATGTCGCAGGCGCTGGAAGGTCAGATCGCCGCGAGTGTTCATCAAATCTATGATCTGGCTGGCATCGAGTTCAATATCAATTCGCCCAAACAGCTCGGCGAAATTCTATTTGATAAACTGAACCTGCCAAAAGTTCGCAGTTATTCGACGGACGTCAATGTGCTGGAAAAATTGAAACACAAACATCCCCTGCCGTCGGCCGTGCTGGAATACCGCGGACTCGTCAAATTGAAGAACACTTACCTGGACGCTCTGCCGCTGTTAGTCAATAAAAAGACCGGCCGGGTACACAGTTCGTTCAACCAGACTGTAGCGGCGACCGGCCGCCTGAGCAGTAGCGATCCGAATTTTCAAAACATCCCGATTCGTACCGACATGGGCCGGGAAATCCGCCGGGCGTTCATTCCCCAGCAGGCCGGGTGGAAAATCCTGTCGGCCGATTATTCGCAGATCGAACTGCGCATCATGGCGCACCTTTCGCGCGATGCGGAACTGATGCGGGCTTTTTCGGAAGGAGTGGATATTCACACCCGCACCGCCGCTTTAGTTTACGGCGTGGATGAAAAAGACGTTTTACCGGAAATGCGGCGGGTTGCCAAAGTTGTCAACTTCGGCATCATGTACGGCGCCGGGCCATTCCGAATGTCGGAAGAACTGGGCATTCCGCGCGGCGAAGCCATTCGCCTGATCGAGCAATATTTCCGGACTTATCCGGGAATCAATGATTACATCGTCAGCACGATCGATTTCGCCCGCCAGAATTCATTCGTGAAAACACTGGCCGGACGTCTGCGGTATGTGCCGGATATTAACAGCGAAAACCGTAATATCCGGGAAGCGGCCGAGCGGGTGGCGATCAATATGCCGATCCAGGGCACGGCCGCCGATATGATAAAGATCGCGATGATCCGCATTCATCGTCGTCTTCAACAGGAGCAGATGAAAACGATGATGATCTTACAAATACACGATGAACTGCTCTTTGAAGTTTATCCGTCTGAATTGGAATATCTGCGCGGCATGGTCGCGGAAGAAATGGAGCGGGCTTTACCGATGGATATTCCAATTAAAGTCGATATTGGAATCGGTAATTCATGGTATGAGGCACATTAGTGGAAGCATCAATCACTCTTCGTAATGTCAGTAAATATTTTAAAAAGAAATATGTTCTGACAAATCTGACACTCGGCATCGAAAAAGGTTCGACCTTTGCCGTCATCGGGCGCAATGGAGCCGGGAAATCCGTGCTTCTGCGCGTGATCGCAACCTACCTGTCCCCGGACGCCGGGGAGGTCTTCATAAATGGTAAAGATGTGGCCGAGGGGCCGACCCTGATTAAGGGAGCGATCGGCTATTTGCCGGATCACGATATCCATGATGTCTGGATCACCGGCCGCGAAAATCTGAAAGTCCGCGCCGATCTGCTGGGCATTCCAAAGGATCGTTTTGAAGAAATTACCGGGCCGCTGATCTCGGCCTTTAACCTTCAGGAAGTGCTCGATCAATGTCCGGTTACTTATGCGCGCGGCACCAAACGTTGTCTCGACCTCGTCCAGGTTTTGATGGGCGATCCGGAAATTTTAGTGCTGGATGAACCGACCCTCGGGCTGGATTACCGGAACCGGGCGGCTTTGCTCAAATATCTTCTGTCAGTCAAGGAGAGCAAGACCATCATCATCGCCTCCAACGAATTCTCCGAGGTTCAAACCTTCGCCGATCGCTGGATCGTACTCGAATACGGGAAGATCAGGTTCGACGGCACGATCGAAAAAATGCTGACCCAGGTGGAAATGCCATTTACCGGGGAAATCGTACTGAAGAAGAAAGATCCGGCTCTGCTCGACAAGATCAGAAACAACGGGCACTTTTTATCTATCCGCGACCTGGAACTTACCATTCAGGTGACGATCGGGAATCTGAAGGAGTTTTGTGATATTCTGGCCATGATCCCGGACGATGACATTGCTGCGGTCAAAATCGATACGTTGAGTATCGAGGAATTTCTAACCCGTCTACTTTCTGACGAAGGATACTGATTTATGAATTTCATCACTCTGCTGATCAAAAACGAATATCGCTGGAATTACAAGAAAATCCTGATTGGTTTGTTTTTTAATATCGTCGGAACCGGTCTGCTGTATGCGGCTTTTGTACCTTGTTTGGGTAAAATTCTGCCGAGGATCGATTATCTCGAATTAACTCAGTACATGTTTCCAGGTATCATAATATTTCTGAATGCTATGCTGGCTTTAGGACTAACCAGTAGCCACACAGCTCGCTTTTTCTGGAATGGAACCGGCGATTATCACAGAACTGCCGGGCTCGCGATTCCGTGGCTGTACGGCAGTTATCTGGTTTTATTCGGGACTTTGCTACTTATTCACCTAATGATTTCATCGTTTACACTGGCGATCCTTTCCGGTTTTAGTCTTCAGACAGGCGCTTTACTGGCCTTCTGGGCGTATTCCTTACTGGGACTCATCCTGTTCATCCAGATCGGGATTTTAATCGGATTGAGTCCGGACCAACGCAATCATTTCTACTGGATAATTTTGGTGATCCTGCCGGTTTTCCTGATGTCCGGAATGATAACTCCGACGCATTACCTGACCGGATTTGCCCGTTTATGTCAATCCGTAATGCCCAGTGCGATTTTAATCGAAGGCGGTCGCAGTATTTTGGCGCATGGATCGTTGAATATCTTTAATGTGTTTTATTTGCTCATTCTGAATATCTTCTTCTTCATTGGCGTGCTGTACCTGTTTAAAAGGAAACTACAAAGATGAAGGCCTACTTAGCAGGCGCCATTGAACACGCTCCGGATCGCGGATTTGCCTGGCGTACCGCGATGTCCGAATTTTTATTGCAGGAACTTGGGCATACCTGTTATAATCCGTTGGTCGAGGAGAATAAATATCTGACGCCGGAAGAATTACGCACATTTCGGGTGCTCAAAACGACTTCCCCGGAGCGTTTCCGGGAGATTGTGCGCAAGCTGATCCGCGGCGATCTGCATTCATTAACGACGGAAATAGATTATATTATTTGCAACTGGGATGCTTATGCCGTCAAAGGCGGCGGGACCTATGGTGAACTGACGGTCGCCTTTTCCCGCAATATTCCGGTTTATATGGTGACGAATCTGCCGGTTGCCGAAATCAGCGGCTGGATCTTCGGCTGTACTTCCGAAGTTTTCCAGTCGTTCGAAGAACTCCGAACTTATCTGCGCGAAATTTTTAAGTGATATAAAGATCTGCAATGAAAATAGGAATAAAAAAATTCCGATGAATTACCTTGAAAATACTACCGTCGCAGAAATAGATCTTGAAAATCTGCGGTTTAATTACAGGAACATTAAAAAGCGAGTCGCGCCGGCCAAAATCATGGCAGTAGTCAAGGCTAATGCCTACGGTCATGGCGCTGTCCCGGTTGCGAAATGCCTGCAAAGTGAGGGCGCGCAGTATTTCGCCGTGGCGCGCGTCAGTGAAGGCCTGGAACTAATTCAGGCCGGCATCACCGGGCAAATCCTGATCTTCGGGACGCTTTTCCCGGATGAAATGGCGACTGCCATCGCGCATAATCTGCGGGTAACTGCCACCAAACCGGACGATTTTGCGACGATTTCGCGGATCGCGGCTGATTTAAATACTACTGCGGGTGTGCATATCAAAGTCGATACCGGGATGGGACGGGTTGGACTGACATCTGATTCGGCGGTCGAATTAATCCGGCAGGCTGCTTCGATTGAAAATATACGGATCGAAGGCGTTTACACTCATTTCGCTACGGCCGACTGCCAGGATAAAACTTTCGCAAATGAACAGTTGTCGCGCTTTAATGACATCATCGAACATTTACGGCAAACCGGGCTGACCGGTCTGCTATTTCATGCCGCGAACAGTGGGGCTATCCTGGATTTACCGGTCGCTTACTTCGATCTGGTGCGGCCGGGCATCGCACTCTATGGACATTATCCGACGACTGAAACCAGTGAGTCAATTCCGCTCCGGCAGGTGATGACTTTAAAGACGAAAGTAGCTCAGATTCGCGAACTGCCGGCCGGGACGAGCATCAGCTACGGTCGTCGTTATTTTACAAAAACCGCGACGCGGATCGCCGTGCTCAACATCGGCTACGCCGATGGGATTCAGCGGACCTTTACCAATAAAGGTGAAGTATTGATCGATGGCCGCCTCTTTCCGATGGTCGGGACTATCACCATGGATCAGATTATGGTTGAGATCGGAGCCGAACCGGTTAAAGTCGGCGATGAAGCGATCTTTTGGGGCAATTCACCGAATGGCGTTTTACAGGCCACACAGGTCGCCACACGGATTGGAACAATCGCCTACGAATTATGCTGTGCCATCGCGCCGCGCGTGCCGCGTATTTATATCAACGGATAAACTATTCCTGACTCAGGACACAATTTTAAGCAGATCGCCGAAATGTGCGATCTGATAGTCGGGTGCATATTGCCGCAGAATATCAGGATCGCGGAAACCGTAAGTCACCGCGACAACCCGAACACCGGCCGCCTGCCCGGCTTTGATGTCGTTTTCACTGTCACCAACGACCAATACCTGCGAAGCGTCCAGATTCAGTTTCTGCATGATGAACAGGATTGGCCCCGGGTCGGGTTTACGGGTTGGCAGAGAATCGCCGCCAAGTACGAATTGAAAATGGCGGGCAAGGTCTAATTTTTCAAGAATCGTTATCGAAAGCTGATATGGTTTATTGGAAATAACCGCCAGTATATAATTTTGCAGATCGGCCAGGGTCTCCGCTACTTCCGGGTAAGGCCGGGTCGTATCGGTCAGGTGCTCGGTGTAGTATTTTTTAAATTTCGTGACAGCCGTGACGATAAATTGGTCGGTAAAAGGCACTGATTTGGTCGATTTAATAGCAGATTCGGTAAAAGCCCGCCGGATCAGTTTTTCGACACCGTCACCGATAAATTCGACACATCGGTCATATCCAATTACGGCATAACCGTAATGATTGAGAGTCAGGTTGACAGCGGTTTGAATATCGCCGGCGGATTGAATCAAAGTGCCATCCAGATCGAAGAGAATTGCTTTTATATTCGAGTTTAGCATGCTGGGCAAATATAAGCAGGCGCTAATCCAGAACCAAAAGGGATATGCCTGGGGAATAGCGGGACAGGACTTTTTTAAGACCGTTCATTTGATAACTTGTAGGTAAATCGCCTTTTGATTAATTTAGCAGGAGTTTTTTCAAATTTAAGGAGATTAATGAAACCGATTCAAGCCTTTACTGTTACGCCGATTCTTCCGAAAAAATTGGAAAAATTACGTGAACTGGCATATAATCTATGGTGGACCTGGAATTTCGACGCGCGCGATATATTTAGTCGTCTTGATATGGATTTATGGGAGGAAACCCGCCATAATCCGGTCGCTTTATTAAACCGGATTAAACAGGATGTACTGGAAGCGCGTGCTCAGGATGACAGCTATGTTTATCAATTACATCGCGTTTATGATAAATTCAACCGTTCGATGCAATCACAATCCTGGTTCGAGAAGACCGGAAAATACGATTCCATGTTATGTATCGCTTATTTTTCGATGGAATATGGTATTACAGAAAGCCTGGCGGTCTATTCGGGTGGTCTGGGAATTCTATCCGGAGATCATTTGAAATCGGCCTCGGAACTTGGTATTCCTTTGCACGCAGTCGGGCTTTCGTATCAATACGGATACTTTCAGCAAAAATTCAACGTCGATGATTACCAGGAAGAAGAATACCCGGTCAATGACTTTTACAATTCTCCCCTGATATTAATCAAGGATACGGACGGAAAGCAACTGTTGATTCAGGTTGCTTTTCCGGGCCGGACGGTCTATGCCCGTATCTGGAAAGCCCAGGTTGGACGGATTCCCCTATATTTGCTCGATACCAATATTGCCGAAAACTCCGACGGCGATAAGAAAATTACTGCCGAACTGTACGGCGGCAATGCCGAAACCCGCATCCAGCAGGAAATCATTCTGGGTATGGGCGGTTTTCATGCCCTGAAATTGGTTAATACTCCGGCATCAATCTGTCATATGAATGAGGGTCACTCGGCTTTTTCCGGACTGGAACGGATCAGAAGTGTCGTTAAAAATGCCGGCCTGACATTTTATGAGGCGCTGGAGATCATCAAAGCCGCCTCGGTTTTTACTACCCATACACCGGTCCAGGCCGGGATCGATATTTTCCATTCGGATCTGATCCGGCGTTATTTCGATGATTATTGCAGGGACGTCGGAATCGAAATGGATGAATTGCTGGCGCTGGGGCGATCTGACCCGGACGATAATTCCGAGCAATTTTCGATGGCGATTCTGGCCATCAACCTGTCCAGCAAAACCAATGCGGTCAGTAAATTGCACGGGGAAGTCGCCCAGGAAATGTGGAAATCACTCTGGCCGAACATCCTGACCAAAGAGATTCCGATTTGCTATGTCACCAATGGGACGCATCAGGCCTCCTGGATTTCACAGGAAATGTCGGAACTGTTCGATCGCTACCTCGGTCCGGACTGGCACCGCGAGCCGGCCGATACCGGCATCTGGAAAAAAATCGAAAAAATCCCGGACGGCGAGTTATGGAGCACCCATGAACGCCGGCGGGAACGCCTGGTGGCTTTTGCACGCAAACAGCTGAGCAAGCAATACGTCGCCCTCGGTAAACCGCAACACATGGTTTCCCGCGTAAAAAGCATCCTGAACACTGATGCCCTGACGATTGGCTTTGCGCGGCGATTTGCGTCCTATAAACGAGCCTATCTGCTTTTCAGCGATCCCGAGCGCCTGGCGAAAATATTGACCAATAAGGCTTTTCCGGTACAAATTATTATCGCCGGAAAAGCACATCCGCATGACGAAGAAGGCAAGCAGGTTATCCGACGCATCCTGAAACTTTCTCATGAAGAACCATTTTATCAGCATGTCGCTTTTCTCGAAAATTATGACATGAACATGGCGCGTTATCTGGTACAGGGCTGTGATCTGTGGATCAACACTCCGCGGCGCGGACTGGAAGCCTGCGGAACAAGCGGTATGAAAGCCGCCGCGAATGGTGTATTGAATTTCAGCACGATTGACGGCTGGTGGGATGAGATTTACCGACCGGGAATCGGTTGGGCGATCGGCACCCGTGAAATTTACGATGATAATGAATACTGGGATCGCCAGGAGGCCAACATTATCTATAATGTGCTTGAGAATGAAATCATCCCGGCCTTTTTCCAGCGCGATAGTGATGACTTGCCGCGCGGCTGGATCACATTGATGAAAGCCTCGATGAAAGAAATTTGTCCCCAATATAACTCTAATCGCATGCTCTATGATTATACCAATCATCTATATTTTCCGGCTGCTGTCAGAGCGAAGAAATTAGGTGATAATCAATATGCCCTTTCCAAAGAGCTGGCTCACTGGAAAGAAAAGATGCGCGACAATTGGGATTCGATCCGTTTCCTGAATATAACAGCCGGACCGATCACCGATCTTTCGGTGAAAAGCCCGCTGGAAATTAAAGCCGAAATATATTTGGATGGATTGCAGGCCGAAGACCTTGACGTTCAAATTTATTACGGCCGGGTTGACAGTGATGGGACGATAGTCGATGGTAATTTCATTTCGATGAATGTCGATACTGTCATAGATAACAAGAAAATTATCTATGCCGGCCAGATCGATGAATGGGAGAGCGGATTGAATGGCTACACGATCCGGATTATCCCGAAACATTCGGCACTCGAACATCCTTTTGAAGACGGATTAATTCATTGGTTTGAAGAATAATTCGGTATAAATTCCGCCGGGTTAAAGACTAAATGGGAATTCGCAGACAATAAATAATGAGTTTGATTAATAACGAAGGTATCAAAGACCGGCTGGTGAAAGCCGAGCGGGTCGTCGTTTTAACCGGAGCAGGAATTTCCGCTGCAAGCGGTATTCCGACTTTTCGGGGTGAAAATGGCCTGTGGACGAAACTGGCGCCGGAAGAACTGGCCAGTTTTGAAGCCTTCTATCGTAACACGGCGATCGTCACGGAGTGGTATAAACATCGCCGTGACATCGTCGACGTCTGTCAGCCAAATGCCGCTCATATTGCCCTGACTGAATTAAGTAAACTTGTGCCGGAGTTTACTTTAATTACCCAGAACATCGACGGTTTACACCAGAGAGCCGGTAGTCGGGACGTGATCGAACTCCACGGCACTATCGCCGAAAATTACTGCGTACGCTGTGGCCGTCGCTATAGCACATCCGAATTCGACGAAGTTTTCGATCATTCATCGAATCATGTCCCACGGTGCTATTGTGGCGGACTCATTCGTCCGAATGTCGTTTGGTTCGGTGAACCGCTTCCATCCGAAGCTTACGAAAAAGCCTATACTGCCTCCCGAAAAGCTGATGTATTTCTTTCTGTCGGGACATCCGCTCAGGTCAGGCCGGCCGCCGATTTGCCATTAGTCGCCAAAGAGCAGGGTGCCCTGTTGATAGAAGTCAATATCACCAAAACGGTCTTATTTCCTTATACTGATCTCTTTCTGGAAGGTTCGGCTGATATAATCCTACCCCAATTCAACCGGGAGTACCAAGCGCTGATTGTAAAAGTTTGATCCCAATAAAATTTTCTTCTGACCGAGCAGAAATATGAACACATTTTTTAAGATCGAGTCTGTCAAAATCCTGTTTATCACCGGATTACTGTCCCTGTTTTTTGGTTGCGCATACTACAATACCTATTACAATGCCGAGCAATATTTCCTCGATGGAGAGAAAGAGTATAATGCTCTCACCGATGGAAAAGTCAACGCGGCGCTCAGGAAAAAATTCGATACAGCCATCGAAAAAGCCAACCGTGTCATCGCGCTTTATCCGACCAGTCGCTGGGTCGACAATTCGTTGTATATCGTAGCCTTATCCAGCTATTATAAGGGCGACTATAACATCGCCCGCAAGAAATTTGAGGAATTCGCCAATAAATATGCGGACAGCGAGCTTTATCCCGAAGCGATGATCTGGTACGGTCGTAATCTTTGGAAAATGGGCGAGAAGGATCTGGCCTTTTTCCAGTGGAAGAAAATTATCAATCTCACAACCGATAATGAATTGCTGGCGGAACTCTATGCATCGATCGGAGCATTATATTTCAACGATAACGCCTATGATTCGGCTTTGTACTATTACAACAAAGCCACGGATTTCGGCCGAAATTATGATGTCGCCGCCGAGGCTCAGTACCGGATCGCAGAGATTAATTTGGCGAAGAATCAACCCAAAGACGCCATAAAGAGTCTCAAGAAGATCAACCAATATTCACCGTCGCTTATCATGCGTGATAAAATGCAGATTCTGCTGGCCAGAATCTATCGCGAATCCGGGCAGTTCGATGAAGCTATCGAAATGATTAATGCCAAACTGAACGATCAGGTCAATGAGAATATCTGGGGCGATCTGGAACTGCAACTGGGATTAATATATCTGGCACAAAAAGATTATGAATCCGCCATGTCGCGTTTTGCCCAGATTACGGAAAAATACAAGGGCAAACCGGTTGCGGCTACGGCCAATTATAATCTGGCAGAGTTGAACATGACCTATACTCGTGATTATCAGCAAGCTCAGAATCAGTATGATAATGTCGTTAAAATAGATGCCAAAACATTAATGGCTTTTGAGGCCCGCAATAAATCGGCCGATATTAAACGCTTCTTTGTAATCAGGAAAAGACTCGATAATCTCGAAAAACAGGTTGTGGCGATTGATTTGAATCCGCCGGTCACGACCGATACGATCAAAACTGAACCCGAGATCACACAGAGCAAAGAAGAATTGAAAAAGGCACAGGAGAAGAAAAACACCGCCCAGAAGAAATCGATCGACACCGTGGCGGTTTTTAACGAATACTTTACTTCAATGTACGAAATCGCGGAAATCTATTACTTTAATTTTAATCTGCTGGATTCGTCTGTATTTTATCTTACCAAGGTCGTTGACTCGATTCCTTTTAATAATATGCGCGACAAAGCACTCTACGGCCTGTACCGGATTTTCATGGATTTGAAAGATCCGGAAAAAGCTGCCGAATATACTGTCCATTTGAAAGAGTGGTTTCCGCAATCACCATATCTGGCCGATATAGAGAAGAGACCGGTCAATCTGCCGCCGGATGAAGTCGCGGCTGAAAACTTATTGGTCGAAGCTGAAAATCTCTCGGCAACCGACCTGTATTCGGCCATCGATTTCTTTCAGGCAATCTATCAGAAATATCCGGATTCGCGATCGGCGGAAAAAAGTATTATAAATCTGGCCTATCTTTACCACCATAACCTGTTCGATTTGAAAAATGCCCTGACCTGGTATAAATATTATATCGATACCTATCCCAAAGGGGAATCTTATCAGTCAATGAGAGTGGCCTACGAACAGTTGAAGGGCATCGAGACTGCGATAGCGACCCAGAATCAGGCTGCACCGGTTGATTCGACTTTGTTGCCGCCCCAGACCACGGTTGCTCCCACGTTTATTGAGGATGAAAAGGAACAACAGAACAACGTTGAGGATGAAAGACCGGAAGAAGAGAGATGAGATTATTTAAAGATTCCGTTGTTCTGGTCAATCAAATGGAGGCCGAAGATATTTATCGGCTGGAATTTCCATTTCCGGAAATCAGCGAGATAGTTGCGCCCGGTCAGTTTGTCAATCTGTACTTTCCGGGGCGACCGCAACTGTTTCCGCGACCGTTCAGCGTGGCGGGAGTGCGCGGCGAGAACATTGTTATCCTGTATAAAAATATCGGTTGTCTGACGGCAGAGATGAGTCGATGGCAACCAGGTCAGGCGATCCGCGTTCTCGGGCCACTGGGTAACTGTTTTACAATTCAGGGTGAACATCATGTCATTCTGGCGGGCGGAGTCGGGCTGGCACCTTTGCTGTTTCTCAATAGCCGGCTCGCGTCGCTGAATCATTCGAGTTATCTTTTCATCGGCGCCCGGACTGTTGCTCAAATGCCGGCAACGAATGCAGTAACCGGAGAAATATTTACCGCTACGGATGACGGATCGCGTGGTTTTCACGGTAATGTGGTTGAATGTTTTCGCCAGAAATTGGATACGATACCACGACCGTTCAGCGTTTACGCGTGTGGCCCGGATGCAATGCTGGCCGCACTCTGGCGCATGTCGCTCGAACAAGGTTTTGATCTGCAGTTATCGCTGGAAAAAATCATGGCCTGCGGACTCGGAATCTGTCAGGGCTGTGCCATTAAACATGCTCGTGAGGATGAACATCCCCTGCGGTTAGCCTGCCAGGACGGGCCGGTTTTTAATGCTAAGGAATTGGATTTTAATGGTTGATCTGCGCACGGAATTAAGACCCGATTTTATTCTCAGGAATCCGCTGTTGACGGCCTCCGGAACTTACGGATACGGGCATGAGATTGCCGATTTGGTCGATCCGGAATTGTTTGGCGGAATCGTCACCAAATCGCTGTCATTGAATCCGCGAGTCGGCAATCCACCACCGCGGATTGCTGAAACTCCGTCCGGTATGCTCAATTCGATCGGTTTGGCTA
>JAZDEI010000078.1:0-16698 GCA_043808945.1 Fidelibacterota bacterium
AAGAAAGTTGAGAAATTGTACCAGGAGATTGGTCAACTTCAGGTGGAGTTGAACTGGTTAAAAAAAAAGACCGGATTTATCAGTTAAGATGAAACGCCCAATGATCGATTCTGGAAAGACTGGCTTACCAATAGCCATACAATGCGGATTATTGGAATTGTCACGGTCCAGTTATTATTATCAATTGCAGCCTGAGAATGAATTGAATCTGCATCTGATGGATCTTATTGATCAACAATACACGAAACGTCCGTTTTACGGAGCCCGGCAAATGACTGAATTGTTAAGAAGACAAGGTTATCAGATTAATCATAAACGGATTGAACGCCTGATGCGTAAAATGGGAATTATGGCTATTTATCCGAAACCTCGCACAAGTAGTAAAGATGACAGTCATAAGGTCTATCCATATTTATTGCGAGATTTGACGATCACTTATCCCAATCAAGTCTGGTGCGCAGATATTACCTATGTTCGGATGCGGCATGGCTTTTTATATCTGGTTACCATTATGGATTGGTTTAGCCGTTATGTGCTTTCCTGGGAATTATCCAATACTCTGGACGTTCATTTTTGTCTGGAAGCATTAGAACAAGCCCTACGAATTGCCAAACCGGAAATATTCAACACCGATCAGGGTAGTCAATTTACCAGCCAGGCATTCACTTCTGTTCTGGAAGAAAAGCCGGTTCTGATCAGTATGGATGGGCGTGGCAGAGCTTTTGATAACATCTTCATTGAACGTCTCTGGAGAACAGTCAAATATGAAGAGATTTATCTTCACGATTACTCAAACGGAACAGAAGTCTATTTTGCATTAGATAAATATTTCAGGTTTTACAATGAAGATCGGTTCCACAGTTCGCTTGACTACAGGACTCCAAGCGAAGTATATTATGCTCAAGAAAAGTTAAAAGAAAAAGTCTATGAACACTCAAATTTTTGAAAAACTAAATGAATAATTCCACCTTAAATTCACTAAAATACTATCCAAAGAATGGGGTACACCTCAATTTATACCGGTGGAACATCTACCGGTACTTATTCAGATGGTCTGTATATCGGAGGAACCTACTCCGGCGGAACATTGAAAAAAAGTGTTACAATTTCAAGTAAAGTAACCAGTGTATCATTTTAAAACCCGAATAAAATCACCCGGTGAAAGACTTGAATCTTATATGTGTAAAAAATTTTAAAATCGAATGCCCGATAAGAATTATAATGAAGAGAATTACATTACTGTTATTCCTTTTACTCGCAGGCTCTCTGTATTCACAGACATATTACATGAATATATGGTCTAACGGAAAAGCAACCTCGATTCCGATTCAGGATATCCGGAAGTTTACTTTCTCAAATCTGTCAAACACTATTGAAGATGAAACAACAACGACTGTTATAAAATCTTTCAGGTTACTGCAGAATTATCCTAATCCTTTCAATCCCAGCACTACCATCGAATACCAGATTCCGGCTGAAGGCCGGGTTGAAATAAAAATTTTCAACATCAATGGACAGCTGATTAAAACATTTGAAAATACCCATGCATCTTCCGGGAATTACACCATAATTTGGGATGGTAAAAACGACACCGGCCAAACGGTCGTAAGTGGTTTTTACCTTTATCAAGTATCATTTGCAAATTCGGTTACCGCTAAAAAAATGTTGTTCTTAAAGTGATTTAATACAAGTGATTCGTCTATGAAAAAAACAATCTTTCCAGTGCTGTTGTTACTGTTCTCAAATACAATATTTTCTCAGTCATTAAATATTTATAAGACAGATCAAACCTCGGTTAATTATGAGTTATCAGATATAGATAGTATAACATTCTCTCTGGTGTCCCTTGCTAAAGCGCTTGATTTATCAAGTTGGAAATGCATGACAACCGAACCAATAATCGAAGAAATTGTTCCTGCACCCGGAGTATATGAAAAAGTTGCTGAAGGACTGAAAATTTATGGTAACGATAATCAAATAAATCAAGCCGTTCATCCGGTTTCCATTTCAGGCAACTCAATCATTAATAAAAACATTTACGTTAAATGGAAAGCGAAAGATAACGGCGTTTTTGTGACGGTAACAATCGATCTTTACTACGATACGACCAATTGGGATTCTGCCTGCCGGATGACAAATTTGACTGTGAACAGTTCATCTAATGGACCGGATGTGATTTCTGGTGATACGTGGTACTATACCAGAATCGCCGTCACATCAAATATTGCTGTTTCTACTACATCAACTGATAACTATGACAATAATGGCGGAACCATAATTCAGGAATTATCAACCAATTTCTCAGAACCTGTAAAGACTTTTGCATTCGGCATAAATGCCAATAAATTATCTTATGTCATACTCGGTGAAGCAAGGATCGAATGATTAATGAAAGATTTCGACGATTCGAGTATGTATAGCGTTGACATTTTATCTTCAGAATCGGGCTCTTCTATCGAATCTGCTTCGGACCAGCCCAACTAATCTGATTCAGCCGCGAATAAATAAATGACTACCAGTCAAACCACGTAATGGCAATTTATTTTACCTTTTTACCAGGATAGTGTTGCCAGTTTTTATCAATTTATCTTTCTCTAAGCCGCTTTTAATGACTTCTGAATATTGCGCTTGAACTTTCTCAAGAGTGATCGTCCCTTTCAATATCTCATCCAGAGTGCCATCGGATTCATAGTCAATAGCTACAATAGTCTCCGGATTGACTAACTGTTTTTTGTTGACGGTTTTGAATTCGTTAAAAGATTTGGCATTGGCCGGCTGGAAACTCTTAATCTCAAACCAAAATTCAGAGCTCTCCTGGACATATTTATGGTTTTCGGGATTGAGTTCCTTGATCCGGTTTTCCCGGAATAAAATTTCGAGACCGTAATCATATATCTTTTGAGCTTCGGATAAACTGACAGTTCCAACTATGATCTTATCAATTATACGGTCCTGATCAAAATCGATGGCTAAAAATTTTCCACCGATCAGTTCGTTGCAACATTCGGATTTATTTGAGGAGTTTATCGAACGAATGCGAAAAACTTGCTCATTTAGATTGAACTGATATTGAGATACGCTGGATTGCGGACGACTGGCAGCGCAATCATAGAAACTAAGCGCAGTTAGGCAGAATCCAATCAAAACAATGAATTCTACCTTTAATTGATTAAGATGATTGATTCTTTGCATGACTTTTTCTCCTTTATTTTAGAATAGATATTTCCACGTTGTCTTCTTCGTGCGAGACAAAATCATTGTTAAATTAAAATAAACTATCATCTCTATCTCTATTACAATTTACAAAATCTATGGTACATAAAAATGATACAATGAAACCGAACAGATTCATGATGATCTTGATACAATCATTGATTTTGCAGTGAAACGATCCCAAAGATTTTAGCATTAATTAACAAAATTTCCTGGTGCTTGCGCAGGGGAGTATATTAGATATCAAGTGATATTCTTATAGGGTCCGCTCCGACGGAGATCGTTATTTTCATAGATTTCTGAACTGATAAATGATAATCAGGTAAAAAATTTTGGTTGACTTTCAATATCTAAGGTGCTATATTAAAACGTTTCGATAATATATATGAGATTAAATGGGTACAATTAAAGATATCGCAAAAAAGACCGGTGTCTCGATTTCCACTGTTTCTCTGGTACTTAACAATAAAGGTTATGTCAAACCCGAGACTCGTCAGAAAGTTCTGGATGCCATCGAAGAAATGAATTATAAACCTTCCCGATCGGCCCGCAAACTGGCTACACGCAAGAGCGGAAATATTGGGTATATCATCTGGGAAAGTCATTTTTATGAAGTTGAAATGTTCTATAGCCAGGTGTTTCTGGGCATGGAATATGCTGCTCGTAAAAGTGACAGTTATATCCTGCTTACGACCGTGAAAGAGGAATTCGATCCAAAGAAAGATTTGCCACGTTTCTTAAAGTACAATGACGTCGATGGTGTCGCATTGGCTGGCAGAGTGCCGCATGCTTTAGTCGATTATCTCCATAATCAGCGTATTCCTTTCGTGATGATCGATTATACCATACCAGGCAGAAAATTAAACTATGTCCAGATCGATAATTATAACGGGGCTTACGGTGCTGTGCAACACTTTATCGAAATCGGGCGGAAACGGATTGCCTTCCTGGGTGGCACGTTTTTTCACTCGTCGATAAAAGAACGCTACCGTGGTTATAAGGATTGCATCGAAGCCAATAAAGTGATGAGTAATGAATTAATTACCAAGTACACTTATGTTGAAGACGTCGAAACTTCACCAATCATCGGTGAAAAAGGTATTAAAAATTTATTAAGTCTTGATCCCAAACCAGATGCGGTCTTTTGTTGTAATGACACGACCGCGATGGGGGTACTAAAAGAGATTCAGAAACGAGGATTAAAGATACCTGAAGATATTGCTATCATAGGTTTCGATGATATTCCAAATTCAGCATTTTGTACTCCCAGATTGACTACGGTTCGGGTGCCGAAATTAGTCTTGGGGAAAGAAGCTTTCAATTTACTTAATGAGTTGATCGAAAATCCCATGGAACCTCCGCAAACCAGGATTATCACGACGACGCTCATGAAACGGGAAAGTACTGGAGTGAAAGAGTAGGATAACCGTAATGGCTAATGAGAACAATAGCCGTTTTCTATTTAAAGACCAGAGTGGTAAAAACCTGTTTTTACTGGGTGCTAATTACTGGCCTTCATCGTCGGGAATCAACATGTGGACGGAATGGAATCCGGAGGAACTGTCGGAGGACGTCAAACGAATGAAAGGGCTGGGAATGAATTGCTGCCGGCCTTTTTTATTTATGCCGGCTTTTCTGGAGAAAGAAGATCTTGTCAGTCCGATCATGCTTGAGCGGTTACGTTTTTTTCTGGAAATTTGCGAAAAAGAACAATTGTATACATTTCCGACATTTATTGTCGGACACATGTCGGGTGAGGATTGGAGCGTTCCGGGGTGGAAGGGTGCTGATTTTATCAGAGATCGGCATATAATTGAAATAACAAAATTTTATATTTCAGCCGTAGTCAATCAAACACGGGATTTTAAATATATTCTGGGTTGGTTACTGTCGAATGAATTACCGAATTATATCGGTAATCAGAGTCCGGCCGACGTGACTGCCTGGGTAGAAGAAATAACTGCCGAAATTCATAAAATCGATCCGGGTCGTCCAATCAGTATCGGCGATGGCGCCTGGTCACCGGAAATTATCGCTGAACAAACCGGTTTTCGCCTGCGCAAATTAAATAGGTTTCAGGATTTCGTCGGTCTGCATTTTTACCCGCGTGGAATGAGCCCCTGGCATCATACCTACACGACGGCTTTCCGTACCCAAATGGCTAAAGTATGGGGCAAACCGGTCATCGTCGAAGAATTCGGAACATCCACGACTTTATGCTCAGAAGAGAACCAGGCAAATTATTACAGGACGGTATTTTTCAGCGCATTGATAAACGGAGCTCAAGGCGCTCTTAGTTGGTGTCTGAACGATTTTGATTTTGTCAATAAAAGGCCATATTCACATCACCTATTTGAGGAGCGTTTCGGGATTGTCAGAACCGATCAAACTTTAAAACCGGCCGCATTCGAATTTGAGAAATTCAAAAAGATTTGTGTTGAAGTAATCAGCGATGAGTTTGAAAAAATTGAAAATGACACCGGCCTTTTCATCCCTTCCAATTTCTATTATGCTTATCCGTACGAGTTTAAAACCGAAGTTGGGAATCAGTACGATTTTTACTTGGAATGTTTCTCCTTATTAAAGCGAGCTAATCTGGCTACGCAAATGATTGTCGAACCAGCTCAGGAACTCGAAAACGATGGTCAGTATTCGCATGAACTGAATCTGAAGCAGGTTCCGATACTCTTTATACCCCGTATGAAATTTATGACGAAACCGACCCGCATTGCGCTTGAGAAATATATTCGTCAGGGTGGTATCGTCTACTTCAGTTTCGCTAATGACTGTTGGGTAACTGACTGGGACAAATTAGCCGGAGTTATAACTGACAGTAAATTCGGCGTGCCCGATTTTCGGAATGTGACGAAATTAGATGTCAAGGTCAATAACGATTGGGGAGAATTCCGTAAGAACGAGCAATTAACGTTGCCGTTGCTAAACGATCAGATCGCTTACGGGTATTGTCCGATACTAAGTACGACTGCTAAAGTAATCATGTCCGATCAGTTCGGAATGCCTTTTCTCATCGAAAACCAGGTGGGAGACGGTAAGGTTTATTTTACGCCTTATCCGGTTGAGGTATTGTTATCTAAAACCAGCGACGATCAGGTAAAATCGGAAATCGGCCGGATTTACCGGTCGATTAATCAACTCAATCGGACACAGCCGGAAATTAGTATTGAAGGCGATGGCCTGGAGTTGGGGATTTGGGAAAACGATACCGAATATCGTATCGTGATCCTGAATCATGCCTGGCAGGGACGGAATGGAATTCTCAGATTTTCACGGCCACCGCAATCGGTACTGGCTGACGGATCAGAAATTCACAGAGAACAAGGATGTATATATCGGCTTACTTTGCCTCGCAAGGGAGTCGCATATTTAATAATAAAAAAGGGTCTTTAATGAAAACAACACAAACAAAGGAGGCTAAATGAAAAAGACTTGTTTGTTAATCATGGTAGTTAGTATGATCTTAACCAGTTTTGCATTTGCTGAGAATTTGATCGGCAATGGAAGCCTGGAAGATCAGAGCCCAGCGTTCTGGAGTGGATTGAATGGGACGATCGGGACGGAATTGTCGATTTCTTCGACGGAGAAGTACGCTGGTTTTCATTCGTTCAAGGTAACGAAGAGCGCAGCGAGTACAGATGTAGTTGGCTGGGTATCGGACAACAATGCGACATTGTACTGGAACAATGCCGCGGCTGGAACCTATGCCTTGACAGGCTATGTTAAGACCGTTGGTGTCAACACGAATCCGGCGAATGATGACGCTAAAGTTGGCGTATCATTTGAGTTCAAGAACGCCGCCGGGGCGGAGTTGACGACCGAGACAGTCTGGGCCGATCAGAGCGTAGCGGATAAAGACTGGAGTAGTCTGACAGGTGTTGCCGTATTGACGGAAGCGCCGGCGTCGCTAGTGATCAAATTGATCATGGGCAAGAACGCGACGGGCACGGCCTATTTTGATGAATTGGGCTGCAACACGACGGATACGTGGACGATGTGGCCGTTCAATGCTGGTGCTGAAGATGTTGAAGGCTGGATGGACTGGTATGCAGGCAATGGCAGTCATGCGGTTGTGACGGATGCGCAGGCTCATACGGGAACATATTCGGTCGAGGTTAGCCAGCCGGATACGTGTTCATCGTTGAATGAGTTGGTGTATTATTCGAAGCCGTATCCAGTAGAGGCCGGAGCATGGTACAAGATCGGCGTCTGGGTCAAGACGGAAGGCGTCAATGATTCGAGCATTTACGAGCCGGCACCGTTTGCGACGCGTAAATATGAAGCGGGTTGGATCAACCTGTGTTATTTCTGGCACACTGGTGACATTGATAATTCCTGGAATTTGGAAGGCGGCGATAAGTTCGTATATATTGAACAGCGGGATGCGGCGACCGGTTGGACGCATTATGTGGTAGCCGAGCAGGCTTCGGAGAATGCGACTGGATTTTCGATGCGCGCCCGATTCAATAATTCGGTAACTGGAAGTGCCTGGTTCGATGATTTCTCTATCGAAAAAATGAAGGATGCTCCGGGTGTTGGAATTGTTCCGGAAGTAAGTGCTGGCAAGAATGTTCCTGCCAAGTACGCATTAATGAACAACTATCCGAATCCATTCAACCCGGAAACCAGGATCGTATATTCTCTTCCGCAATCCGGAAAAGTAAATCTGACGATTTACAATATTCTGGGACAGCAGATCCGCAAATTGACTGATACGGTTCAGGATGCGGGAATTCACACTCTGACATGGAATGCTTGTAATGATTTCGGTCAGAATGTACCGACTGGTATTTATATCGGTGTTTTGACGACAAACGAACAACGTGTCACACGAAAAATGGTTCTCGTGCGATAATTTTCATTGAAAAAATCCTCCGAAGGCTTTTCCCGGCCTTCGGAGGATTTTAATTCGTAAAAGTGGGAAGGTCTGTTATGAAGCGAACTCCATTTTCGGCAATAGCGTGCATATTTTTACTGTTTTCGTTTCTTGGAGCGGGTACAACCGGTAAGATTAAAGGCCGGATTACCGATCAGAATTCAGGCAATCCGTTGATAGGCGTCAATGTAGTCCTGGTAGGTACTTCGCAAGGAGCCGCCTCCGATCTGGATGGCAATTATTCCATCGTAAATGTAATGCCCGGAGAATACTCCTTAAAAGCCAGCATGATCGGTTATCAAACCATGATTCAGAAAAGCGTCCAGGTGTCCGTCGATTTAACCACAGCGCTTGATTTTGAGATGAATACCGCAATTCTGGAAGGTGAAGAGGTCGTTATCATTGCCCAGATGCCGCTTGTTAAGAAAGATGTGACTTCAACCTCGTTCAGAGTCAGTTCCGACCAGATCGGACAGTTACAGGTTCAGAATCTGAGTGAGATTGTCGAACTGCAGGCCGGAGTCGTCCAGGGACATTTCCGGGGAGGACGGGCCGGAGAAGTCATGTATATCGTCGACGGTGTTCCCATGAATGACGCCTACGCCGGGGAAAACCTGTTCGATGTTGAAAGCGACATGATCCAGGAAGTCGAGGTCATCAGCGGAACGTTCAATGCCGAATATGGTCAGGCCATGTCCGGTATCGTCAATATTGTGACCAAGGAAGGGCAGGAGAATTATTCCGGAAAAGCCACCGTTTATTACGGCGACCATATCAGTTCGCATACGAAAAAATTTATGAATATTGATGATGTTAATCCGCTTGACAACACAAATTACCAGATTAATCTCAGCGGACCAGTTCCGCTATTGGGGAAGAAAGTATCCTTTTCGCTTCTGGGGCGATCCTGTTATAATGATGGTTGGCTGTACGGGCAGAGAATATTTCAACCGCGCGATTTTTCATATTTTTCGGATGATCCGACCAAGCAAATAATTCAATCCACAGGCGACAGCGCCTATGTATCGATGAATTCTTCCAATCTGCAAACTCTCCAGGGAAAGCTCAGCCTGAAACTTTTTCGCATGGATAAAATAAATTATACCGGTTTTTATGAAAGAGAGAAACACCGCAGTTACGACCGGCTGTTTAAATATAACCCGGACGGCAATTACCGGTATGCAAATACAAGCTATCAGAACTCGCTTCAGTATACCCATATGTTCAATCAAAACACGTTTCTGACGGCTAATTACTCTAACTTTTATACAACCTATGGACAATATGTCTATGAAGATAAAAACGATTCGCGTTACATACCAATCGAATATTTGAGTGCTACTAATTCAAACGGCTATTCGACCGGTGGAATGCGCATGTGGCATCATTTCCGCAATAACCGTACGGAAATTATTAAAGCCGACCTGCGTAGTCAGATGACCCAACATCAAAACATCGGCGCCGGAGCAAGTATAAAAAAGGTACATCTGACATTACATGAATACCAGATTTATTTCGACGAAGATGATAACATTCAGATTCCTTCTGATTCTTCCTGGTATAATAACTCCTACATTCATAATCCATACGAGCTTGCGGCCTATCTTCAGAATAAAATTGAATTCGGTGAAATGATCATCAATATCGGTCTGCGCTATGATTATTTTGAACCGGACGGGATCGTACCGACCCAATTTTACAATACGGTCGGAGCGACCAAGCGCAAAGCCAAAGCTTCCAGTCAATTCAGTCCAAGGATCGGAATAGCCTATCCGATTTCCGATCAGGGAGTCATTCATTTCTCATACGGCCATTTTTTCCAGATTCCGAATTATGAATATCTTTATGTTAATCCTGATTTCGAGGTTTCGCTCGTCCAGTTACAGGGCAGTGAGCCGCCCAGTGGCGGTTTTAATGTCATGGGCAATGCCGAACTAAAACCGGAGAAGACGGTCAGCTACGAAATCGGATTGAAACAGGCTATCACCAGCGATCTGACGATTGATATTACCGGTTATAATAAAGACATCCGCGATCTGATCGGCCAGATCACCATGACGGATATCTACGGTGGTAAGTTCTGGCGTTATATCAATCGGGATTATGCGAATGTCAAAGGCATTACTCTGGCTCTGGAGATGCGCGAAACGCCGGGTGGTCTCGGCTTCTCGGTGGATTATACCTATCAATCTGCGACTGGTAACGCTTCGGATCCATTGGATGAATCCAAGAACCAGGAGTCAGATCCGCCGATTCAATCCGAAAAGAAACGCCAGCCCTTAAACTGGGATCAGACTCATTCATTAAATCTAACCACGACGACTACCCAGCAGGGATTTCGTGTCTGCCTGATCGGTAAAATCGGCAGCGGCACGCCGTATACCCGCGAATCTCCGTACTACAATAACCGGATTTTGAATGGTGAACGCAAACCGATGACGATGACTTTTGATCTGAATTTATCCAAAGATTTTATAATGAAGAAAGTGACCGTCAGTCCATTCATCAAAATCACGAACCTATTCGATCGGACCAATAATCTGGATGTATATTCATCCAGCGGCTCGGCCGACTACAATTATAACATGATATTTGAAAATTATCGCGGTTATGGGACGAAAGAGGAATGGAATATCCAGCCCAACTATTACGACGAACCGCGCAATATTATAATCGGCTGTTCGGTCAGCTTCGGCCAAAATAATTGAACTAAAAATGAAGATATTAATTATGAAAAGAAAACCGTTTGTAATCTTACTGCTCATAATTCTTATTGCTTTTCTGGAGGTCATTGCCCTGGCACAGACTCCTTCCAGTTTACGCGGTCATCGCCTGTATCGCCGGCGTGGTTTAATGAATGGGAACCTCGTTTCGACCTTATTCTGGAATTATTGTGAAGTGGGCGATTACCCGGATGAACCATCCGGTTGTTGGCCCAGCGCCGAACGGCATTATCTCGATGATATTACGTTGATTGTGTCGGTCGAAGCCCAAAATTTAGATAACGAAACCGTTCATCCGATGGAGACCCAATACCGCGAATTTGTGGATACCTCACCGGATGGTATACCATGGGGCTTTGAGCCGCGGCCGCTCTGGTTCAATATGGACGAGCAATATAACACCTCACCGGCTATGAGCAATGATCCGAATACCTGGCCGGATTACTGGCCGGATAAAGAAATGACCTGGAACGGTTACTGGAATGGGTATTTCGGAAAGGGCGTTTTGAATGCCGATCTTGAAACTGTCTTTGTATTTGACGATAATCCGGATAAAGAACCCAATGTGAAGATGAATTTTTACTGTGATAACCGCGATAGTACCCGGGGCGGGGTTGGATTAGTTGTGAAAGCCCGGGGTTTTCAATGGAGTCAGGTACTCGCGGAAGACTGCATTTTCTGGCTGTATGATATTAAAAATGAATCCACCCACGATTACGCCGATTCCTATTTTGCCGAATATATTGACTGGGGCATTGGCGGTGTCGGCGGGGATGTTCAGAATATTGGTGAATACGATACCGATCTCGATATTGCCTTTGCATATGCTCCCCCGGGAGCGGTTGGGTATCCCGGTAACTGGTCTCCGATCGGTTACGCCGGATATGCCTTTTTGGAAAGTCCGGGAATCTCCACCGATGGAAAAGACAATGACAATGATGGTATGACAAACGAATCGCGCGAAAGTGATGGTCCGGGAAGTTATATCAGTAATTATCCGTATGGTTTCAATGATGCGGATTGGACAAAATTTG
This sequence comes from Fidelibacterota bacterium, assembly GCA_043808945.1. Classification (GTDB taxonomy): domain Bacteria; phylum Fidelibacterota; class UBA2242; order UBA2242; family UBA2242; genus JAGNGI01. The sequence goes on from JAZDEI010000078.1 coordinate 11,862, forward strand.
TCGCGACGTATAATTATTCTCCTAAAGCTCATTGGTCGTCCGATGAAGACTGCGACTGGACCCCTTATACGGATGTCAACGCTAACGGCGTTTGGGACTCAGATGAACCTCTGAATGACGATGTCGGCAAAGATGGTGTTGGACCGTATAATTCCCAGTATACTAGCCCCGATGAAGGCGAAGGGGATGGCCTGCCGACGGAAGGTGAACCGAATTATAATTCGACTGATCCGGATGAATCTGACCAGATCGGATTAACCGGTTTTACCATTTTTGCGACCCATACTTACGAGTTGACTGACGATGAAGAAGATTATAAGGTCTTCGCTGCGGCACCGTTACCCATGGATCAGATTCTGCAACCCAACAACCTTAGTATGTTTTTCTCATCCGGTCCTTTTCCATTAAGACATAGTACAGCAAATCAGGAAAACATCGAGCGCTATTCAATGGCCCTGTTATTTGGCGAAGATCGCGCGGATTTGTTCAAGAATAAAAAGACCGTCCAGCAAATCTATAACTCGGATTACCAGTTTGCCAAACCGCCGCTCAAACCGACATTGAAAATTTATCCGGGTGATGGTGAAGTCACTCTGGTTTGGGACGAGGTGGCCGAGAAATCCTATGATCCGTTTTTACAGGAATATGACTTCGAAGGCTATATGATCTATCGTGGCACTGAACCTGATTTTCTGGAAAGCAAGGTCATTACCGATTCTTATGGGAATGCCACTTATCGGAAACCGATTATCCAGTTTGATCTCCAGGATGGTAGGAAAGGACCGCATCCGGTTGGAATATACGGCGTTCAGTTTAATCTCGGAGAGGACACCGGTCTGCGACATTCTTATACCGATACGGAGGTTAAAAACGGACAGACCTATTATTATGCCGTCGTGTCTTACGATTATGGTTATTACACGTATAGCACGGACGGCGTCGAAGGACTCCAGCCGTCGGAATGTTCCTGCATCATCAATACCAATTCACTCGGGCAGGTCACTTTTCTGGACGTTAATTGCGGTACGGCGACACCGCGCCCGGCCGCCGCGGGTTATATTCCTGCCAACCTTGATGGAGACATCGACCACGTCGGTCCCGGAACCGGTTCGGTTAATATCGATATCGTTGAAAAACATAAAGTGCCGTCGGGACTGACAACCTACGAGGTAACTTTTCTTGAGGATACCAAGTATCATACCGAAACCACTCCATATTACCAAATCCGGGATGTTGTCGCTGATACATTGATTCTCGATTCGACCTATATCAGTTTATACGGAGCCGAAAGTCCGGTCCTTAATAATGGCATAACTGTCACGGTTTATAACGATACTGACATTGTACTCGACGAAAATAACAGTGGTTTTATTGAAGGTTCCTCCGATTATCTCCTCAAAGTCCGCCTGAATCCGGATAATGAAAATGTGGCCGGTTATCGCATGAATTTGGATTTACCAGCCGATTTCTTAGTTACATTTTATGATTCTGTTTATACGAACTCCCTGAAATTATGGAGTTATCAATCTTATCCTTCTAATGTCGGAGTTTATAATGTCACCGATTCGGTCGAGGTGCAATATGCCATCAGCGATAACGACAGCAGCGCATCATACACTGCCGGTGATGATATAATGTTAATTATTCCCGACCAGAGTTTTTTACTGAAAAGATACACGGCCTGGATGATTCGCCTCAGTCCGGTGTTTGAGATTGATACAACCTGGATTGATGGCGTTCCATATCCGGATACAAACTGGACTACGGTCGATCCACCTGAACCCGGTGAGAAATTATTTATTAAAATGAAGAAACCTTTTCGGGCCGGTGACGTTTTCCGGTTTTCATTGCAGGGCGCCGACTCCAGCGATGTTTTAGCAAAGGCGGAATTGGACGACATCTGTGTCGTGCCCAATCCGTATGTCGTTACAGCTTCCTGGGAACCGGCCAATACTTATAAATTTGGTCGGGGAGAACGGCGGCTTCACTTCTTCCATTTGCCACGAGTCTGTACGATTCGAATTTATAATGTACGTGGCCACTTGGTCGATACTATTGAACATAACAGTACCGCGGACGATGGCATGGAGCCCTGGGATATTCTCTCAAAAGAAGGTAACGAAATTTCGTACGGAATTTACGTTTTTCATGTGGATGCTCCGGGAGTTGGTACAAAGATCGGAAAGTTTGCTCTGATAAAATGATTAAGTTCAGCAAAATAAAAAGCCGGTTATTTCTGACAATAAGTCTGATGGCCGGTCTGTCATTTATTAGCAGCTGTGCACGGAAACCCGAAAATGTTCCAGTCGCAAGAATTGCCGACCGTGTAATCACCGCCGAAGAATTTGCCTTCGCTTACGAGATGGCGCCGCGTTCGATCACCAACCTGGGTAACAAACAGGCCCGGCAAATGGTTTTAGATCAATTGATCGGAACAATTCTGCTCGCCCGGCAAGCCGAAAAACAAAAATTGGGTGAAGACACGCTTCTGCAACAATCGGTCGATCTGTATAAACGTCTGGCCATCAACCGCGAGCTTTATCTGAAACATGTCCGTAAGCCAGTCAAAATCGCCGAGCCGGAAGAACGTCAGGCATTTGAATATTCGAAAATCACTTTATTCGTGCGCCATTTCAGTAGCGACCAGTTCGATCTGGCCAATCAGGTTTCCGCGGGTATTCTGAAGTTAAAACATACTCCGATATTCAAAGGTGTCCGCCAGGTCAGCCTGCCGGAATACGGAATTGTCGATCAGATCAAATGGCGCGATATTCCCGAAGGCGTTGCCACAGTGCTGTACCAATTGCCATTAAGGCAATATTCCAAACCCTATTTCGATGGTCGGTATTATCACGTTTTTCAGGTTGTCGAAGAAGAGAAGGAAGCATTATTGCGGGAAAACGATTTCCAGGCCAACCGTGAAAGTCTTAATGGCATCCTCAGGAAACATAAGGAACAAAAAGCCTCCGGTGAATATGTTCAGAAAATTATGAGCGATGAGAACGTTATCATCAAAGCCAAAGCGCTCAATAGTCTGACGGAGGAAGTCTGGAAAAACCGGCCAACTACGACGGCGCCGCTCGAACAATACATTACAAATCAGGAAATAAATTCAATCACGATGGACAGTCGTGCTTTTATGAACGACGACATCGCCGAATTTGCATCCGGAAGAATGACAGTTGCCGATTTATTGATTAATTACAAGGTCAATCCGGTGAAAATTGCATACGAAAGTAAGATGGCGGTGCGTGAAAGTCTTAAAAATGCCGCCGGGATGTACGTTCGTGACCGGGTGTTGTCTGAACAGGGCATAAAAGAAAGACTGTATCGCCGGCCGTCGGTAATTGCCGAAGAAACGACTCGCCGCGAGCACCTTTTAATGCGCAAAATGCTGGCGCAAATCGGTCGGGAGTATTATGCGCATAATCCGGATCCGAAAAATGCTCAGGCCAGCCTTGACAGTTTTATTGCCGATTATACCGTCAATTTACGCAATACCGGGAACGTGAAAATTTATAATGAAAATCTGATGGCTGTCAAAACAACGGACGCCAATCTGGCGCGCAAAATCGACTTTGTTGCATTCCATACGCAATGAATGAGGATACTAATATGACATCAAATGGCAGAAAAGTATTTACATTAATTTTATTAACCGGTTCGCTGATTTTTGCCGGTTCAAGACGACTGACGAATGTCGGTACAACCGCGGCGCCCTTTCTGGAAGTCGGTGTCGGGTCGCGGGCGGTTGGAATGGGCGGCGCTTTCGTAGCCGTCGCGAATGATGTTTCGGCGCTTTACTGGAATCCGGCCGGGATCAGCCGGATTGGGCATGCCGAAGCCGTCTTTGAGAGAGTCGAATGGCTCGCTGATATTAATTTCAATTACCTCGGCGCGGTATTTCCATTCGGACGGTGGGGAACGGCGGGTATTTTTATGGATGCGATGTCAGTTCCCAAAATGGCCGTGCGCACGGTCGATTACCCGGACGGAACCGGTGAGATGTTCGATGCCACCAGTTACGCCTTCGGTCTGTCTTACTCGTTTGCTTTAACGGATCGCTTTTCGATTGGACTGACCGGTAAATATATCGAGGAACGCATCTGGCACGAAAAAGCCCGCAGCGTAGCCTTCGATATTGGAACGCTTTATCGCACGAATTTCAATGGTCTGCGAATCGGCGCGACAATTTCCAATTTCGGACCGTCGATGACAATGGACGGCAGTGACCTGATAATTTATTACGATGCCGATCCGAGTATTGATGGTAACAACGACCGTATCATGGGCAAGCTTATGACCGATGAGTGGCCCCTGCCGTTAAATATGCAATTTGGCATCGCCTACGATCTGCTGACGACGAAATATTGCAAAATGACAATAGCGACAGACGCCTTTCACCCGATCAACAATAGCGAGAGCGTAAATGCCGGTACTGAGATTTCAATCCTCGACATGCTTTTCATACGGGCCGGTTATCAGGCGATCGGACAAACCGATACCGAGGAAGGCCTGACGCTGGGCGGTGGCTTACGCTATAAAATGTTCGGTCAATCGTATATAAAGTTAGACTATGCTTTTGCCGATTTCGGCCGCCTTAAAAATGTCAGCCGGTACACCTTGCGCCTGGATTTTTAAGGAAATTGGAGAAATGCTTCCGGTTTTTTCCCGGAATTGTGCCGGATATTTGCTAAAATCGGGAGTAAGAAAATGCGAAAATTATCTTCCATCGGTCTTATTTTAATTGTGGGTATGATGACCGGATTACGGGCGCAACAAATTGCCATTAGTCGCGTCGAGCTGATGCCCAACCTGCCGTCGCCGTATCTGATGC